>JAZKEV010000606.1:19202-26204 GCA_040386765.1 Verrucomicrobiota bacterium
CGGCACGGTGCGAAGCGACTGCGCGCCCTTGGCGAGCGTGATGGGGCTCGTGTAGGCGCCGGTCGTCTCGGCGACTTCGAATTTGTCGAGGTTCACGATCTCGTCGCGGGCGGGCGCGGCGGATTGCGCCAGGAGCGGCGGGGCGCAGACGAGCGCGAGGCTGGAGAGACGGGCAAGCGTGGACGTGGTCATGAGAAAACGGATACGAGCAGAGCGGTGACGAGGAGTCCGCCCGCGGGGGCGAGCGCGAGGCGTGGGGCAAAAGAGAGGAGCTGCGTGAGGACGAAGCCGCTGATGCCGAGCATCGCCACCCAAGCGACGAGGCCGACCTGCCAGCCGAGGGCGGCAATCGTGGCGAAGAGGGCGGCGGCGAGCAGGGTCGTGCCGCCAATGCGGAAGCCGCGCATTTGCCGGGGATTGGGCGCGTGGCCAAAGACAGCGCGGTGGTGCACGACCATCGCGTAGGCAAAGAGCGTGACCCCGGCATATCCCAGAGCGAAGGCGAGCCAACTCATGAACGGACCTCCTGAGGTGCCTCGAGACGAGAGGATGTAGCGGGAGGGAGGATGGACTCCACGTCGGGCGTGGCGGTGCGGCGCGTGACCTTGCCCGCGGCGACGGCGAGGCAGATGCCGAGGAGAACCGCGAAGGCTTCGAAGCCGAGATAAGCGAGATCGAGGTTGCGGCCGGCGATGGCGAGGTGCTCGCTGGCCACAAGCCCATCGAGCGCCGGAAGGAGAATGAAAAGCGCGGCGGCGACAAGCAGTTGCTCGCGCCACGCGGCCGGTGTGCGACGCACGCAGGCGTGCACAAGCGCGGCTCCCCATGCGATGAGGAAGCAGAGGATCTCGCGCTCGAGGCGCGAAGGCAGATCGAGGGGAATGATGCGGTTGGCCCAGAAGAGCGCCGCGATGGCGACGAAGAGACCGGCGATCGCGGTGACATTGAGCCGCTCGACGAGCCAGTAGCCAAACCGACCGCCACGGCCGGCGGTCGCGAGCTTTACGCGGCGCTTGAGCGTCCACATCACGAGGCCAGAGGCAATGAGCGCCGTGCCGAGCAGGCCAAGGGAGAAGAGCAGCGTGCGTAGCAGCGGCCCGGCAAAGCGTGCCATGTGCAGCCCGTAGAACACGCCATAAACGGCGCGCCCTGGCCCGTCGGTGGCGGAAAATCGCTGATCGGCGATGACCTTGCCTGTGACGCCGTCGAACTTGAGCTGATCGCGGCTGCGGATGGAGACGGCGTCGCCCTCGTTGCGCGTGAGGGTGACCGTGGCTTTGGCGGTGCCGCGGCCGTCGACCTCGATGCGCTGGACGGTGCGTTCGGTGCCCCAGCGGCGCGCGGCCTCGTCGAGCATCGGGGCGATGGGCGCGGGTTGTACCCAGTCAGCGGCGGCCTTGTTTCCTTTGGCGACGGCGGCGGGCTTTTCCGGCGGAAGGACTTTGGCCGGCCACGGCAGGTAGAGATTATGAAAGACGACCAGCGCGCTGTAGCTGATCATCAGGAAGAACGGCAGGGTGAGGACGCCCGCGACATTGTGGAAATCGAGCCACGAGCGGAGCATCACGCGCCCTGTGCGGAAGAGAAACAGGTCGGCGAAGAAGCGCTTGTGCGCGACAATGCCGGTGATGAGCGCTACAAACATCGCGAGCGCGACGACCCCCGCAGTGTAGCGGCCCCACGGATGTGGCAGCAGGAGCTGGAAGTGGAAACGGTAGAAAAACTCGCCGCCCATCGTGGCGCGCGAAGTGGTGTTGGCCCCGCTGATAGGATCGAGATTGGCGCTTTGGAATTTGCCGCCCGTCGGCTGCCAGAGCGCGCGCAACTCGCGCGTGCGCTCATCGGGCAGGTCGATAAACCAGCGCGCGGCCTTGTCGGCGCGCTCCTCGAGCGTGCGGACTGCCGTGCGCGCGGCTTCGAGCGGAGCGCTGTGCGTGGCGAGCTCCGGTTTCATCCACCGGGTGATCTCCGGCTTGAAGTACGAGGCGGTCCCGGTGACGAAGATGGCGTAGGCGACCCAGCCGAGCACCAGCCCGACCCAGGTGTGGAGCCACGTCATTGACTGGCGGACGGAATTTTTCATCAGGCAAGGAGGCCCCAAACGAGCAGACCAAGGGCGGCGGCCGGCAGGCCGATGCCCAGCCACGCGCGCGTGGCGGTGGAGGCGACGAAGGCCCAGACGATGCAGGCGGCGAAGGCGAGGAAGGCGGGCACGTTGCCCGCGGCGATTGCCTCATCGCGCGGCGCGGCGCGATCGAGCAGCGCGATGGCGAGGGAGAGCAGGGCCGTCATCGCGTAGCCGCCACCGAGCGCGGCGATCGTGCGAGACGCGACGGCGAGCCGGTAGCGGGCGGTGGGAGCCCGACGGGGCGTCGGGTGTGGAGATACGGCAGGCATGGAGGGCGGAGCGGAGCGGAACTCGGGTGAGAGCGAATCCGTGAATCGGATACGTGGTCAGATGCGCAGGCTCGCGCTCGCGCGGCAGGCGGTGCGGAGTTGGGAATCAATAACGCCAGCGGAGGGAGAGCTGTACGCTCCGGGGCTCGCCGTAGTTCGGGTAGTCCAGCGTAGCCCAGTAGTTCTTATCGAGGGCGTTGCGGACGCTCAGGGCCGCGGAGAGGTGATCGGTGAACCGGTAGTTGGCGAAGAGGTTCACCAGCGCGAAGGCCGACTGCTCGACGGTGACCGGGCCGGCGGGCGAGGAGACGCCGTAGCCGATCTGCTCGCCCTGCCAGTTGACGCCTGTGCCGAGGGTCAGCCGATTCCACCGACCCGGGAGCTGGTAGTGCGTGGAGAACTGTATCAGGTGCTCGGGTACGTTGGCGTACGTGAGGTCGAGCGCGTGGCGGCGGGTGTTGGTATTGGTGTAGCCGAGGCTGACGGTCCAGCCGGCGCGGAGGTAGCCACTGAGCTCGAGTTCGAAACCGCGGCTCTGCGTACCATTCACGCCAAGGTAGGCGGAGCTGCCGTCGGGGAGGGAGTTATCGGGCTGTGTCGCGTCGCGGACGGCGTAGTTGTCCTGCTTGGTCTCGAAGACGCCGAGGGAAACCTGGAAGCGCCGGGCGAAGAATTCAGCCTTCACGCCACCCTCGACATTAGTGCCGAGGACGGGAGAGAGGAGGTTGTTGTCCTTGTCCTTGTAGTTCTGGGGGCGGAAGACGTCGGTGTAGCTGGCGTAGGCGGACCAGACCTTGTTGAGCGTGTAGACCACGCCGACGTAGGGCGTGACCTCGTCCTTAACCTTGTACGAGCCGGTGGTCGTGGTGTAGGCGCCGGCGGTGTTGTAGTTCTCGGTGCGAGTCTCCCACTGGCTGAGGCGGGCGCCGGCGATGAGCGCGAGCGGCTCGAGCAGGCGGAGGCGGAGAGAACTGTAAAGGCCGCTCTGGTCCGTGAGCGCGACGCTGCGGGCGCCGGTTTTGGTGACAGGCGGCATCGGGGCATCGCCGGTCCACGTGTAGATATTTGGGATGTCGTAGGTCCAGGCCGCGACGGACGCGTAGGCGGGCGACTTGGCCTCGAGTTCGTTGGAGTTCCAGCCGAGGACGAGATCGTGCTCTCGACCGAGAAGCGAGAAGCGGCCCGTGGCGTAGACGTCGATATTGTCACGCACGTCGTTGGTCTCGCCGATGCCGGCGCGGAGCAAGTGGCCGCCGCCCGTGGTGCGGTTCGTGAAGCCGCTTTGGTAGACGCGGAGGCTGAACACATCGCCCTCGGTGCGGTTAAAGGCGGCGCGGAGCGTCCAGCTTTCGCCGATACGTTGGTCGAGCGTGACGAAGGCGGTCCCGGAATCGCGGTCCCATTGCGTCCAGTTGGTGGAGAAGCTGATCGAGCGCGGCAGCTGGGCGAGCGAGCCATCGGAGGCGAAGCGCGGGAGCGTACCCCAGATCGGCGAGGTGGGGTCGTTTTTCTGCTGCTGGTAGCCGATGCCGACGGTGGTGGTGGCGGTGAGATCGCCTTCACCGGCAGCGAGCCACGCGAACTTCTTCTCCGAGTAACGATCGCGGAAACTGTCGCGCTCCTGCGCGGTCACGACGAAGCGGGTGCGGAAGCGACCGTCGGTGGTGAGAGGTACATTGAGGTCGGCCTCCCCGCGGTAGTAGTGCCAGTTGCCGGTAGTGGCCTGGGCATGGGCGGCCAGTCTTTTTCCCGGGCGTTTGCGCTGGAGATTCACGGTGGCGGAGGGGACGCCAGCGCCACTCAGGAGGCCATTGGCGCCGCGCACGACATCGATGCGCTCGTAGAGGGCGGTGTCGTATTCCTGATTGGTCGATCCGCTGTAGGTGGGTATGCCGCCTACCTGAAATTCGGTAATCTGGAAGCCGCGTGCGAAGTAGAGCGGGCGCTGCGAATCGTAGAATGAGACATGGACGCCCGTGACGCTCTGCAGGACTTCATTGACGCTGAAGATTGATTCGAGATCGAGCCGCAGGCGGTCGATGGTCGTGATGGACTGGGGCGTCTCCCGCGGAGTGAGCGAGAGCTTGGTCGCGGAGAGAGTTGGCGGTGTGACACGGGTGTCGTTGACCGAAAACTGGTCAAGGACGGTTACGTTGTCCTTGGGCGCGGGGGCGGTCGCTGCGCCGGCGAGCGTGGCGGCAACGGAGAGCGCCGCACAGCGGACGAAAGGAATAAAACGGTGCGAGGAGAGTTTCATGGCCGGGCGGGAGTGTCGCAAATCGCGCGCGCATTATTCCACCTGCGTACGGTCATTTATTGCCTGCGGGCGGTCGCGCCGACGCGTGAATAAGAAAAGTGGATACGCGGATGTGAAAAATCCCCGGCCGGAAGGGCACGGGGATTTTGTGTGTGAGGGCGTGTGAAAGATCTTAGCGACGGAGGGTTACGCCTTATGATCGAAAAGAAGGGTGGAGACGTGGCGGACTTGCTGGTGGGCGCGGCCATCGTGCTCGCCGGCGGTCTTCTCGATGTGAGCGACCTCGATCACGTACTGACCGGCCCAAGGCGTCTCGAGGGTGACGCGGCCATCGGCGCCGGTCTTGAATTTGCGGCTCCAGCCGACGGAGGAGAACAGCGTGACCTCGGTGTCGGCGAGAGGCTTGCCTTTCAACGCGATGGAGAACGTATTGCCGCCCTTCGCGACCGGGACGATTTCAAGTTCGAGCTTGGCCGCACTCGTATCCGTGCGGCCATGACGGGCGTAATAGCGGACGAAGGTCTCGCCCTTTTCAGGGCGATAGTGCGCCGTGAGGCGCAGGTCGCCGGCGGGCGCAGTCGCGACGACGAGGCGGTCGTGCTTGGGCGTGACGGCGAGCGCGGAGCCATCGGGAGCGAAGGCGCGCGGGGCGGTGATGATCTTGAGGTAACCGTCCTGGTTTTCGCGGACGTTATCCGACCACTCGCCGAAGAAGGCGGCGGGGCCGTCGGCCGTGCGTTCGAGCCAGACGAAATGGGCCTGCGCGAGGGTAGCGAACGAGGCGACGGAGAGGAGGGTGAGGAGGGAGCGGACTTTCATGGAAAGTCGCCAGTATCCCAGAACGGCAGAGTCCGATTCCACCTGTGGACGGTGGATTTCTACCTGTAGACGGTCGGGCGCCGACGTTACGGGAGCGTGAACGTGTGGCCGATGGTGCTCAACTGGCCGCTAATCCGGCGGAGGATGTTGAAAGTGTCGAGGAAGCGGGTGCTGGCGACGACGCCTTGCGAGTTGTTGGCGGCGAGGCGTTCGTAGTGCCGTTTCTGGACCTCGATGGCCCATTCCTTCAATTTCTCACCGTCTTCAAGGAATTGTTGAGCGAGGGCGCGATCGCGCGTGGCGAGCACCGAGATCGCAGTGTCGAAGCGGTGCAGCACCTTGCGGTAAAGCTCCTCCAAGTCGGCCTGGTCGGCGGGCGACAGCGTTACGTTTTCGTTGGCGTGTTCCACCACGGCGCCGCAAAGCGATTTGTCCACGACGTCAGCGACCGATTCGAGCTGGCTGGAAAAATTGAGAAGGCCGAAGTGCAGCTGTTGATCGGCAGGGATCAGTGACTCCGCGGGAATCTGGCTGAGGTACGTTTTTATCCCGGCGTTGAGCTCATCGACGCGGTCATCCTGCTTCTGTACGGCTGCGGCGAGCGCGCGGTCGCGCGTTGCCAAGGCACGCCAGGCCCCCTCGAACATCGCCTTCACCGCATCGGCCAGCCGAAGCGTTTCGCGCGTCGCATTGGCGAGCGCGAAGACCGGGGTGGGCAGAGCGGATGGATCAAGATGGGTGGCCGGAGACGTGGCCACCTCGACGCTTCGAGCAGGTTTAACCGTGCGTTCAATCAACTTTCCGACTGGCTTCGCAAACGCGATTCCGAGCAAGGTCGCGAAGATATTGAAAGCCGTATGGAAATTTGCCCCTTGTTGAACGTCCGTCCCCGGTGACGCTGCGATCCACGCCGCGATGGGCGAGAAAAGCGCGAGGATGAGTACGACGGTGCCGCCCTTGAAAAGCAGATTGGCGGCGGCGAGGCGGCGTCCCTCCCAGCTCGATATGCCGGCAAAGAGGGAGGTGAGGCCGATGCCGAAATTGGCCCCAAGAATAACGGGCAGGATGAGCTCATGGCCGTGCGCGGTGGCGGCGAACGCAAACGCCAGCCCGATTATGGCCGTGGAACTTTGGAGGGCAAAGGTCAGCACGGCGGCGAATAGCACGAGCGCGATCCGATAGTGTACGAGCACGCCGAGGAGGGTGATGAAATCGGGGTTCTTGATGATGTCGGTGGCTGCGCGCGTGGTGATCTCCATCGCGAGAAATACGAAGCCCAAGCCCAGGACGGCCTGACCGGCCCCGCGAAACACTTCGCGTTTAAAGCCGAGAAAGCAGACGAGACCGACGACGAGGAACGCGGAATAATAGTCGAAGATCCGCAGTGCGATCAGCTGGACGGTGACTGTGATTCCGAGATTGGCGCCGAGGAGAAAAGCGAGGATCGAGTGGGTCGAGAGCTTGCCCGTGCGCATGAGCTGGAGCGCGACGAGCGTGAGGTGCTGGTCGAGGCTGAGCTGAGCCGGCAG
>JAZKEV010000606.1:26214-27242 GCA_040386765.1 Verrucomicrobiota bacterium
GAGCGCGACGAGCGTCTGGCCGGTGGACGATGGCGCCACGGTTCCGAACGCGAGTCCAGCGAGCGTCGCAGACCACGGCCGACGCGACCGCTCCTCGAGCCACGTGTAGAAGCGATGGCCAAACAATCTCTCCAGTCCCTTCCTCAAAAAGCGGATGCCGAAAATGATCAGTGCGACACCCGCCGCGATGTTCAGTAGCGCCATAGGTTACCGCACCGTGTTCCGCCCGGCGCGCTTCGCAACGAAAAGGTTGAGGTGGGCGGAGATACGGCCGGCGGCGGTTTGAGTCTTCTCAGCCAGGCTTTGGCTGGTCCTTATTGAGTAAGCTGGATTTGCGGCGTGAGAAAACTCACGGCCTGCTTACTCTCTTACGATAAGATGAGCTCTTCCGTCGAATCGAGCGTAGCGTCAGTGCTTTCTGCGGAAGCGCTGCGTGCCCGATCGGAGAAACGAAGGAAATGGAGACTGTTCGGATGGGGCGTGGTCATCCGGCTGCTGGGATTGGCGCTCATCTGGCTGGGTGACGGACACGACAACGTTTTCCGAAAGGCCCTCGTGGTTACGGGCGTGGTTCTCTCTATCGGCGGGATCACGGTCCTGCGCTATCTGCTCATCTCCGGCTTCCGCAAGAGAAAGTGAGAGCGTGGCGGTGCGGAAACGGGCGATTAAGTGAGGACGATGCGGCTCGGCCCTGGCGATCAGTTCGTTTCGCGCGGGACCAGCCTGACCGGACCGAAGAGGCCGGCTTCGATTGGCTCCAGGTCCTTCCACGCCTTGCGCTGAGACTGGGTGATGTTGGTGCGCGTGCGCATGGGCAAGGCGCCGCGCGCTTCGCCGACGAGGCGGTTGTGCCAGGTGCCGACCACTTCGACGACGATCTCGTTGGGGCCGTCGCGCAATGCGGCGGTGCAATCGACGCTGAAGGGCGCGGCCCACACGACACCGTGCGAGACGCCGTTGACCCAGACTTCGCCGATCGACCAGAGCTGGCCGAGATCGAGCTCGACGCGGCCGGCTTGCGCGCGCCA
>JAZKEV010000607.1:0-4745 GCA_040386765.1 Verrucomicrobiota bacterium
CTGGGGTGATCGGGAATGGAATCACTTTGCGGCGATGATGAAACGGGTGCTACCGGGCCACGGCTTCGTGGAGATGGAAAAGGAGCATCCGATATATTCCTGCCTCTTTCCGATTCGCGCGAAGAATCAGGTTCCGCGGATCGACATCGGCGAGCGGCATCTGGCGACTGGCTCGCCCACGTGGGAGCGCGGTGACGATGGGCGCGAGGTCCACCACCGCGCGATCTTCGACGACAAGGGGCGGTTGATCGTGCTGGCGCTGCATAACAGCGACGACAGCGATGGGTGGGAGCGGGAAGGCGAGAACACCGCGTATTTTCACGCGTACTCGGAGGGCATGGCCTATCCGCTGGCGATCAATATTCTGTTCTACATCATGACGCATTGAGGATCTGTCGGTGAGATCACCGACAGCCGGCTAGATTCAAACCAGCTTACTGGGGCTGGTGGGTAGTCGGATGAGCGCCTGCAAGCAGGCTGCCTACCTGGCTGGCGTGACCTTTCTCAAATAGCGATCAAGGGCAGTGCGCAGGAGCGTTTTGAGGCAAGAAAGTCTTAAAACGGGCTTGAAGCCTAAAACGATTTAGCGCTTCTGTCGCTGACGAAGAACCCCCGCGATGAGCGCTTCAAATGCTTTCCCCGATGCTCCGACGCTGCCCGCCCTCTCGCGCGAGCGCGCGGAGGCGACGGGCGTGACGCCGCGCACGGCAGTGCGCTGGTTTCACGAGGAAGTGCATCCGCATGAACCGGCGCTGAAGTCGTATCTGCGCGGCTCGTTTCCCACGGTGCGGGATGTGGAGGATGTCGTGCAGGAGTCGTATCTGCGCTTCTGGCGGATGCGAGCGGTGGGGCCGATCCGCTCGGCGCGGGCGCTGCTCTTCAAGGTCGCCCGGCATGTGGCGATCGATGTGCTGCGGCACCGGCGGGCGTCGCCGATCGCGGCCGTGCCCAATCTCGCCGAGGTACCGGTGATGGATCCCGCGCGGAGCGCCTTTGACGTGGCGGCGCTGAATGATGAAGTGGCGCTCCTGGCCGAAGCGCTCGAGACGCTGCCACCGCGCTGCCGTGAGATCGTGGTGCTCCGGAAATTTCAACATCTCTCCCAAAAGGAAGTCGCGGCGCAGCTCGGGATCGCGGAGGAAACCGTGCAGGAGCAGGTGTATCGCGGGCTGAGGAAGTGCGAAACGTTTCTCGTGCGTCGTGGAATCGTCCGACCCTGGACCGCATGAACCGGACGCATCATCCAGGCGGAGGGAAAGATCGCGAGACCATCGCGGCGACGGCGGCGCGCTGGGTGGCGCGGCGCGATGCCGGTTTAACGGCAAAAGAGGAGGCGGAGCTGACGACATGGCTCGCGGCCAGCGCGATGCACATGGCGGCCTTTGCGCATTATTTCGAGACGTGGTCGGTGCTGGGAGGGAAGGGCGATGCGCCGGCTCGGAGTGGGGCGGTGGTACGCGAGCTCGGCGTGCGGAGAGAAAGGCGGGGGCGTAAGCGCCTGCGGAGTGCGCTCGTGACGACAGCTTTGATCGTGATGTTGGGTATGTGGTGGGGGCCGCTGGCGGACTCAGAGCATGAGAAGACGACACTGGCCCGGGAGTATTTGGTGCCCGAGGTGCAGTTGTTGTCGGATGGCAGCGTCGTGGTGCTGCGGCGCGGAGCCGAGATCGAGGCTCGGTTTGCGAGTGCGACGGATAGAGTGCGCCGGGTCGTGCTGCGCCGGGGCGAGGCTCATTTCCAAGTGGCGAAAGATGCGACGCGGCCCTTTGTGGTGGAGACCTCGGGCGTCGAAGTCCGGGCGGTGGGCACGGCGTTTGCCGTGATGGAGACGCGCGGTGCGGTTGAAATTCTCGTGACCGAGGGGCGCGTAGCGGTGGAGCAAACGAAAGACTTGGTGGCCACCGTCGATGCCAGCGCTCGCGTGGTTGTTCCCGTGGTGGCGGCCGGCAGCAAGCCGGTGACCGCCGAGCCCGAGCCGGTGACCGCGGAGGAACGCGATACGCGGCTCGCATGGCGGTTCCCGCGCATCGAGTTTTCGGATACGCCGCTGGCGCGGGCGATCATGCTGATGAATACGGCGCCGCGTACTCCGGGCGAAGGACCGCGCCCGCGATTGACGCTCGATCGCGAGGCGGCGGCGCTGGGGCGTGAACCGGTGAGCGGGCTCTTCCGCGCGGGGAATGCCGAGGCGTTCGTCCGCGTGCTGGAGTTGAGTCTCGGCGTGGAGGCGGAGCGGAACGGCGATGAAATCGTTTTGCGGAAAGGCAAATGAGCGAACGGCGCGGAGATCGAAAGGATTTCGTGCCAGATTTTCCGGGCTGGCCCGTCGTTACAGGCAATGAACCCCTTCATCTCTTTCCGCGGCTGGTGGCCTCGCGCCCTGGGCGCCTGTAGTTTTGCGCTGTTGCTGGCGGCGGCGCCGCTCTTCGGCGCGGAGCCGGCACGACGACCCTTTGACCTGCCGGCCGATACGGCGGAGCGGGCAATCAAACGGCTTTCGGAGGCCTCGGGTGTGGAGGTGCTATTCCCGAGCAATGTCGCGCGCGACGTTCGGACCAATGCGGTGCGCGGCGAATTCACCGCGCGTGAGGCGCTGGAGCAGATGCTCGTGGGCACGGGCCTCGTGGTGGCGCAGGATGGCCAGACGGGCGCGCTGACGGTGCGGCGCGGCGCCGCGCCCGAGCGCGCCGAGCCCCCGGCACGCAACAATGCAGCGGGCCCGCGCACCAGCGCGACGGACGCTGCGGCTGATGCCGACGAGACGCTGAAGCTGGAGCCCTTTACGGTCACGGGCGGGCAGGGCGGCGGCTATCGCGTGTCGACGGCCTCGGCGGCGACGCGCACCAACACGCCGCTGATCGACATCCCGCAGACGGTGAATGTGGTCTCGAAGGAGTTTCTCTCCGACATCGCGGCGATCACGCAGGAGGACGCGATGTCGTATGTGGGAAATGTGTTCACGCGGAACAACCGGCAGAGCCCGGGGCAATTCATCGTGCGCGGCTTCGAGACCAATCGCGCGCTCTACCTCGATGGCTTTGCGACGACGGGCTACAAGCGCGACATGTCGGGCTACGAGCGCGTGGAGGTGGTGAAGGGGCCGCCCTCGGCGGTGCAGGGGCGCGGGGGCGACTCGGGCCTGCTCAACTTCGTGGCGAAGAAACCGGAGCTCGACCGCAGCTTCGCGGACCTGACGGTGCAGATCGGCAACAACGACCTGAAGCGCGTGGTGGTCGACGGCAACATGCCGCTCGCCCGCGGCGGCAATATGGGCGTGCGGCTGGTGGCAACCGCGGAGGACAGCGGGGAGTTTGTCGACGAGTTCAACTACAAGAAGCAGGTGTTCTTCCCGTCGTTTCGCTGGAAGATTTCCGAGAAGACGGACTTCGTTTCCTTTTCTGAAATTAATTTCAGCGAGACGCCGGCGACCGATAGCGGGCATGGGCCGGCCTTCTGGTCGCGTGAGATTCGCGAGAAGATCCCGCATCTGAACCGGCCGGGCGATGTCATCAACTCGCTCAATATTCCCGTCGGTACGAACTACGTGGGCGGAGCTGGCGGGCGCGACAGCTTCACGCTGTTGAGCGTCACGCGCGTGACCCATCGCTTCACGGACCGCATCCAGGCGCAGCTGGGGTATCAATACATCGACCAGGATTTTTATGAGAACCGCTTCACGCTGGAGCAGAATTTTCCAGTGGCGCGGCATCCGCAGGGATTGCCGGGGACGTGGCTCGGGCCCGTGCGGTTGAATGTCGCCGATGAGCAGGAGAAGACGCATCGGCTGCAGGGCGATCTCTTCTCGAAGTGGCAGATACCGCGCGTGTGGGGCCGGCCGGAGCTCACCGCGATGGTGGGTTTCGAGTTCAACGCGATCGATACCTACAGCATGGACAAGCAGGGCAACATCCTGCCGGCTGCGGCCTACATTAACTTAATGGCGCCCCCGTCAGCGGGCCATCTGACCATGGACGAGGTCGACAAGGCGTCGGTAGCAGTTACGGCCAACACCGACCGTGAGGACCGGAACAAGGGCTTCTATGTCGCGGGCGATCTCGAGTTCTTCGACCGGAGGCTGATTTTGAGCGCGGGCGGGCGGCGCGATTTCGCAAAGCGCGACTCGCTCAATCTCCGGACCGGCGTGGCGAACCAGAACGCACGGGAGACCGTCACCTCGCAGCGCTACGGCATCACGTTCAAGCCGCTGCGACGCCTGTCGGTCTACGGCATCTACTCGGACCAGCCCGATCCCGAGACCACGCAGAACACGTGGGGCGCAGGGCTCCCGGCGGCAGATCCGCGCACCAATCTGCGCCTGAGCTACCGGCCCGCGACGGAACTGAAGGAACTCGGCGTGAAGGGCGAGTTTTTCAACGGGCGCGTGTCGCTGCAGGCCGCGTTCTTCGAGATGCAGCGGGTGAATAATCTCCTCACCGTTTCGACGCGCACGAGCTTCCAAGGGGTGGACTACGTGGCGGTGGAGCGCTCGCTGGCGGATACGACGATCCGCGGCATCGAGCTGGAGAGCTTCAGCGCGATCACGGAGCGGCTGAGCTTCGTGGCCAATGTGGCGAAGAACCAGAGCCGCGAGCTCGCGGTGGTCGGCACGAATATCGTCGAGCGCGATACGCACCGGCTGGTGGACTGGAGCGCGAATGCGTTCCTGAAATTCGACCACCGCGATGGGCGCGGCGCGAGCCGACGGGGCTTCCAGTATCGCGCGGGCATGCGGGCCTTTGGGCCCT
>JAZKEV010000608.1:0-14117 GCA_040386765.1 Verrucomicrobiota bacterium
CCACGACCTTCGCCTGCATCTCCTGCACGCGCGCCTTCATTTCCTGCTCCACGGCCACAGCCGCGGCGCGCCGGATTTCCGCCTGCGCCTGCGCCATGTTCTTGTTCGCCTCGGCCTGGGCTTCCTGGAGCTTCGCGCCCACGTTCTCGCCCACGTCCACGTCGGCGATATCGATCGAGAGAATTTCAAACGCCGTGCCCACATCGAGGCCGCGCGCGAGCACCGTCTTGGAGATGCTATCTGGCGACTCCAGCACCGTCTTGTAGCTTTCGGCGGAGCCGATCGTGGAAACGATGCCCTCGCCCACACGGGCGATGATCGTGTCTTCCTTCGCGCCACCGACAAAGCGCTCGAGATGCGAACGCACGGTCACGCGCGCCTTCACCTTCACCTGGATGCCGTCTTTCGCCACACCGTCAATCGTCGTGCGGCCGCCATCGGGATTCGGGCAATCGATCACCTTCGGGTCGACGGAGGTGCGCACGGCTTCGACGACGCTCTTGTTCGAACCCTTGGTCGCGAGGTCGATCGCGCAGGCGCGGTCCCAATTCAGCGCGATACCCGCCTTCTGCGCGGCGACGAGCGCCTGCACGGTCGGGACGACGTTGCCGCCCGCGAGATAGTGCGCGGCGATCTTGTCGGTCTCGAGGGGGATGCCCGCCTTCACCGCCGTGATGCGCGCATCGACCACCAGATTGTAGGGCACGCCGCCGAGGCGCATGCCGAGCAGGTTGAGCACGCTCACCGGCGCGCCGTTCAACCGCGCTTTCAGCCACGTGCTAAAAAACGAGAGGAAGATGGCCAGAAAGACGAAGACGACGATCCCCACGGGGATCCAGATCACGAGAGGCGAGATGTTGCTCATGGAATTTTGGTTTCAGATACGATCAGACGAAAATTATCGATCCCCACCACCTTCACCGCGCTCCCGCGGATCGCATGGCCACTCCGGCAAAACGCCTCATAGCGCTTCCCGGCGATCTCGACCACCCCCGAGGGAGCGAGCGTGGTGAGCGTCGTCCCGGCCTGGCCCACGATGTCATCCGTCGCCAGCATCGGCTGCGACCTGCCGTCGATCTTCGCCTCCACCACCATCGCGCGACCTAGCTTGGTGCGCGGCAACCAGACGAGCTCGACGTACAACATGAGGCCAACCATCGCCAGCGCAGCGAGCGTCGCGAGCGAGCCCACCGTGGCGCCATAAACGACAAACGAGAGCACCGAGCCGGCCAGCAGCGCGCAGCCGCCAATGATGCCCGCGACCGCGCCCGGCAGGAATACTTCAGCCGTGAGGAGCAGCGCTCCGCAGATAAAGAGCAGCAGGATCGCGTTCATCGCTTCTCCTCCACAATGAGTCCAAAATCCGAATACGCCCGCACCACCACGGGCCGGCCGCTCTCGACGACGCCCAGCTCGACGCGTGCCTCGTAGCGCTGGCCGTCGATCTCCACCTGTCCACCGGGCCGCAGTGTGCTGGCCGCGATGCCTTCGCGGCCCACGAGCCGCGCCACATCGTCGGTCCTCTGCACGCCGCCGCCCGCGATCTGTGCCGCGCCGCCGACGGTCGACTGCACCACGAGTTTATCCCACACCCAGCCGCGTGGGATGAAGCGCGCCAGGGCGAGCGCGAGCGCCACCGCGATCAGCAGCCCGATGCCGAGATTGGCCATCGGAGCATTGAAGGCATCGGCGGTCCACGCAGTCGACAGCGGCTCGTTGGGCCACAGGTCCGCCATCGACCACACCAGCGAGCCCAGCATCAGCACGAGCCCCGTCAGCGCAAAAATCACCGCGCCCGGCATGAAGAAAATTTCCATCGCCACCAGCAGCAGCCCGAGCCCAAAAACCAGCATCGGCTCATGCCCCGACAGCCCCGCCACGTAGTTGCTCAGAAACACGATCGCGAGGCAGGCGATGCCCGCGATGCCAAAAAATCCGAAGCCCGGCGTCTTGAACTCGATGTAGAGCGACAGCATGCCGAGCCCCATCAGGATCGGCGACAGCGCCTTCAGAAACACCGCGAAGCGCTCCGACCACGTCACCTCCAGCCGCGTCGCCGTGTAGTTGCCCGCGCCAAATTTCTTCGTGAGCAGCGCTTCCACGTCCTTCGCCACGCCCGCCGCAAGCAGCGCTTCCGGCGGATTGCCATAGCGCGCGCTCGCCTCCGTGGCCGTCAGCGCGAGGAGCTCGCCTTTGCCCTTCAAAACCTTGTCGTCGATCTTCAGCTCGTAATCGGAGTCGATCATCGCGGAGATCACCTGCCCGCGGTAGCCCTTGCCTTCGCTCGTCGCCCGCACGCGCGCTTTGAGGTAGGCCACGATCTTCTGCTTCATCGTCGCATCGACCTCGCCACCCGTGGAGAGCACCGGCGCCGCTGACCCGATGACACCGTCGGGCGAAAACCAGATCTCCTCCGTCGTCGCCGAGATGAACGCCCCCGCCGACAAGGCCTCCGAGTTCACAAACGTCACCGTTTTGCCCGGAAACTTCGCCAGCGCCTCCATGATCTCGAAGGTCACGCCGAGCTCGCCCCCCGGTGTCTTCATATCGAGCACCACCACATCCGCCTTCTGCTCGATCGCTTCCTTTAAGCCACGCCGGATGATAAAGAGCAGCGGCGAATCCACCGCCTCGCGCACGGGGATGACCACCACTTTCATTTTTCCACCCGAGAGCGTGGGCAACGGCGGCCTTTCCAGCGCGGCGATATTTTTCTCCGCTTCGGCCTTTTTTTCAGCCTCCGGATCGGGAATAGAGCGTGAGCCGGGTGCGCTGCCCGTCGTCGTATTGGTCCGCGGCTCGGTCGCCGGCCGCGACGCAGGTGCCTTCTCCGCGCCGAAGAGCGACGCGGCCAGCAGCCAAGCGAAAAACACGAGGGGCAATCGCAGCATTTTCAACGCGATCCTAGGATGAGTTTCCCCATGCGCAAGCATGAGCACCACGGAAACCTGCGCGATTTTTCCAAGGCGGGTCTTCGCTTCGCCGGAAAGAGAAATTGAAATCAAGAATAGCCATAAATAGCCGCGTTACCTCTTCGCCATTATAAGAACCCACCTTAAAGCGATTGCCCTCTCTCGCACTCTTTGCGCTTCCGCCGGCCTCATGCGTTTCGATCCACTCGCCCCTAGGTCTTTTTCGCGTCTTTGCGGCTCCCCCTCGGCTCGTCCTCGGGTCGCCTCCTGTGAAACATCACATGCCTCGGATCATCGACCACGGATAGCCCCAATAGCCCGGACAACCCAGACCGTCGCGCTAGCGTATCCGCAACATCCGCGTAATCCGCGGTCAAAAAAATCCTTCTACAGCTCAACTGCATGAGTCCGCCTGAAGGTCACCGCAATCTTCGCGAAGCCGTCCCATTTTTCCCTCGCACGATCCCAGCCAACCCCCACTTACCCCAGAATATCCCGGATTACCCCGAAATATCCCGGAAATAGAGGAGGATCTAACACCATCGCTCCGTCTTCTCCTGGCCCGAGGGGTATAAAAAACCGCTCCCTCCTCATGCTTCATCCGAGGCTTGTTCCGCCCTCTCGACCCGCCTGCCGCCCCAGCCTTGGCAAAGGCACATTTCATTTTTCCCACCCTATCCCAACTTCCCCCAGAATATCGCAGATTACCCCGAAATACCCCGGAAATAGAGGGAGATCTCCGGCCTTCGCCGGCCCATACCATCGCACTCTTTCTTCATCACCCATGGTTCACTGCTTGCCTTTCTTCAAAAATTTCCCGCTCACCCACCGCCACCCCGCGCAACCATCTTTACCACTCAACGAAATGCCCGCGACTATACCGTCCGTCGCTCCCCTTGTCACCCCGTCCATTCCGTCCATTCCGCCCATTCCGTCTATTTTTCTCCATCGCTAAAGAATTTAGCTCCGACCCTGCTCCCGCCTGCCGCCCTATCCCCGAACCCGTCCTTACTGCATCCCGCTCTCGACAGCCCCGCCCGGCCCTGCCCGCCGCACGTCAACCCGTTTTAATGCGCCACTTTCAATAAATCTTTTGCGCGTCTCGCCACGTCAGGCCATCACCGCTGCCATGGAGAAAATTCCATACCAAGGCCAGACGCTCACCCGGTGGCGCGTCGGCAATTCCACCTTTCTCGCCCTCCCCGAGAAGGGTGCGCGGCTCATGAACTGGAACATCACGCTCGGCGACGGCTCCGTGCGCGACGTCCTCTACTGGCCTGAGGACGCCAACTTCGACGACTTCGCGAAGGTCCGCGGCGGCAATCCCATTCTGTTTCCCTTCAACGCGCGCGTCTTCGATCGCGGCGACATCCACTTCTGGCGCGCCGCCGATGGCGTGCGCCGTCCGATGCCGATGCACGGCATCGCCCGCCAGGGCGAGTTCAAGATCGTGCGGCTCGATGCCCGCGGCTTCACCGCCCAATTCCAGCCCGGCCCGGAAGCGCAAGAGGCCTACCCGTACGACTACGAGTTCACCGTCACCTACCGCTTCGAGCCCTTCGGCCTCTCGTGCGAATTTGCCCTCGCCAATCTCGGCCGCGAGCCGCTGCCGTGGTCAGCGGGCCATCACTTCTACTTCACCCTGCCGTGGAATGAGGGCACCGCGCGCGGCGACTACATGATCCGCATCCCCGCCACCAAGCGCATGCGCCAGGACCCCACCGGCGCCCTGATCGCCGGCCCCCAGCTTCAGTTGGAGGAGAGCTTCACCAACCCCGCCTTGGTCGACACCCTCCATCTCGGCCTGAAGAGCAACGAGATCGTCTTCGGCGAAAAAGGCCGCCCTGGCGACATCGTGATGAAGCTCGGCACCGACAAGGTCCCGCACCCCGATGCGACCCTCGTCACGTGGACCTTCAAGGACGACTCCCCTTACTACTGTGTGGAGCCGTGGATGGGCCCGCCGAACGCCCCGGAGCACAAAGTGGGGCTCCATTTCGTCCCTCCGGGCGAAACCCAGCGCTTTGCGGTAAGTGCCACCATCCGCTGAGGCCTTTTCGACCCCCTTAATTTCGCGCTACCTTTTTGCTGAAAATGGAGCACATTGCCCCGATGGACATGATTTTCGCCCCCCTCGGCTTCATCGACGGACTCGGTGGTCCCGAGATGATGCTGGTTTTCGTCATCGTCCTCATGCTCTTCGGCGGCAAGAAACTCCCTGAGTTTGCCCGCGGTCTCGGCAAGACGATGCGCGAGTTCAAGAAGGCCGCCTCCGGCGTCGAAGAAGAGTTCAAGCGCGCCCTCGATGAGGATGAGCGCAAGAAGAACTTCGAAGCCCTGCCAGCCCCCGCCGTGCAGCCCGCGCTCACCGCGCCGGCGACGACGGATTCCACCGCCGCCGCCACCGCTGTCGCAGCCACGACGCCCTCCGCGACACCCGATACGACCGTCGGCGATCCTGCTTACGATCCGCACCACGAAACGTATTACGATCACGACCACTATTCTGAGGCCGGCCCCGAGGCGGCACCGTCGATCGCCAAGCCTACGGTCACGGTGACGCCCACCTCCGAGCCCGTAACGGTCACCCCCGCGGCTACGCTCGCGTCTACTGACACGCCCTCCCCAGCGACTCCGTCCGCTCCCGCTAACGCCCCCGCGCCCGTCGACCCCACCAAGGCGCCGCCCGCACCGGGCACGCCGTGACCCTCACAGACCCGGAACGGAATGACGACGGCCCGGCGCCCGTCGCGATTCCCATCTCCGGCGAGCTCGATCTGCACACCTTTCGCCCGCAGGACCTGGGCGAGTTGATCCCCGCGTATCTCGCCGAATGCACCGCCCGCGGCATCCACGAAGTGCGAATCATCCACGGCAAGGGCACTGGCACGCTGCGCGCTACGGTGCACACGCTTCTCCGGCGCTCACCGCTCGTCGCCGCGTTTCGCCAGGGCGACGAGACCTCCGGCTCCTGGGGCGCAACGCTCGTCACGCTGAAATCCGCCTAGCCCCTCTCGTGCTCCGCGCGCAGCGCCGCATCTTTTCCATCCGACTTTCCCGCTCGTACATGATTTTCCGCCGCCCGCTTCTCCTCGCTCTCGCCACCCTGGCCTTCGCCGCGCTGGGGCGGGCCGCCGACGCGCCGCTCATCCTCATCTCGCTCGACGGCTTCCGCTGGGACTATTGCGAAAAATATTCCGAGGCCAGCCCGACGCTGCGCCAGCTCAAGCGCGAGGGTGTCTCGACCTCCGGCCTCATCCCGGTTTTCCCCACCAACACGTTTCCCAATCATTACACGATCGTCACCGGCCTGTACCCCGCGAAGCACGGCATCGTAAACAACGACTTCCTCGATCCCGAAAGCGGCTTGATCTTCCGCTACAATCAGCCGGCGGTCGTCCACGACTCGCGCTGGTGGGGCGGGGAGCCGATCTGGGTCACCGCGATCAAGCAGGGTCACAAGGCCTCCACCTCCTTCTGGGTCGGCTCGGAAGCAGCGGTCGGCGGCGTGCGTCCCACCCACTGGCGAAAATACGACGGTTCGATCCCCTTCGAGAAGCGCATCGACGAGCTCGTGAGCTGGTTCACCGTGCCTCCGGCCGAGCGCCCGGTGATGGCGTCCTTCTATTTGGATGAGACCAACGCCGCCGGCCACAAGTACGGCCCCGATGCGCCCGAGGTCGCCAAGGCCGTCGCGAATTGCGACCGCGCCGTCGCGCTGATTCTCGAGCGTCTCCGCCACGAAGGCATCGAGCCCAACTTGATCATCATCTCCGATCACGGCATGATCGCGACGAGCGAAAAGCGCGTCGTCTTCCTCGAAGACTACTACGATCGCAGCAAGGTCCAGATCGACACCGAGGGCTCCGCCGCCGCGCTACGTCCCCTCGACGGCGATGTCGAAGGCCTCATGCGCGCGCTCAAAGACATTCCGCACGCCAAGGCCTACCGTGTCGCCGACCTGCCCGCGCGCTTGCACTTCAGCGGTAATCCGCGCATCGCGCCCGTGTGGGTGCTCCCTGAGGAAGGCTGGCACTTCGGCACCCGCGCCGGCTACGAAAAGCTCACCAAGCGCTACGCGCCCCTGCCCTATCTCGGCGGCGACCACGGTTACGACCCAGCGCTCCGCAACATGCACGGCCTCTTCATCGCGCACGGCCCGGCCTTCCGCCGCGGCAAGGAGATCCCGCAGTTCGAAAATATCCACATCTACAATCTCATGTGCGCCGTGCTCAAACTGAAGCCCGCCCCGAACGACGGAGACGATCGCTTGGTGAAGAGTGTATTGAAGTAAACACCGCCGGAGAGCGGGAGAGTGAGAACCGCTAAAAGATTTCACCAAAGGGTGAAATCTTGTTGGTGTAGCTCCGCTCATCGCCTCCGCCTCAAATCAAGGAGTCTGCAAATTGCAGACTGACTGC
The DNA here is from genome assembly GCA_040386765.1 of Verrucomicrobiota bacterium. Taxonomy (GTDB): domain Bacteria; phylum Verrucomicrobiota; class Verrucomicrobiia; order Opitutales; family Opitutaceae; genus ER46. The sequence goes on from JAZKEV010000608.1 coordinate 7,334, forward strand.
CCGCGATTAGCGGGCCCCAAACCACCGGCGGAGGCGATGAGCCGGAGCTTCTGCTATAAGATTTCACCTTTGGTGAAATCCATTAGCGGTTCACTCTTCTGGAGTCCGAGGCCTGGCCCCAGTCATCCGCCCACCCCACATCGCTGAAACTTTTCGCCCCGCCCCCGTGTTCTCCCCTCGGTCGCGTCACCGCACGCGCCCGAGCGGTGGAAAGCTCCCTGAGTTTTCGAATCCGCTCCGCATTGAATTCAACCACCACCACCTCACTCTCCTCACCATGACTCCTCCGTTTCTTTCCGGCCAGATGCACGAAATCGATTACAAGATTCACGGCGACGACATGCAGTTCGTCGAAGTGGAGCTCGATCCGCAGGAGGCTGTCGTCGCCGAGGCCGGCGGCATGATGTTCATGGATGACGGCATCGCGATGGAGACCGTCTTCGGCGACGGCGCGCCGCGCACCGGCGGCCTCCTCGGCTCGCTGCTCGGCGCCGGCAAACGCCTGCTTACCGGCGAGTCGCTCTTCATGACGGTCTTTCAGAACCAGGGCGCGGGCAAACGCCGCGTCGCCTTCGGTGCCCCGTATCCCGGCAAGATCATCCCCGTGCACCTGCGCGACCTTGGCGGCGAGCTCATCGCGCAGAAAGACTCCTTCCTCTGCGCCGCCAAGGGCGTGAGCATCGGCATCGCTTTCCAAAAGAAACTCGGCGCCGGCCTCTTCGGCGGCGAAGGCTTCATCATGCAGCGCCTCACCGGCGACGGCTGGGCCTTCCTCCACGCGGGCGGCACGATCTACGAGCGCACGCTCGCCCCGGGCGAAATGCTCCGCGTCGACACCGGCTGCATCGTCGGCTTCCAGCCCTCGGTGGATTACGATATTCAGATGGTCGGTGGCATCAAAACCGCGTTCTTCGGCGGCGAAGGTCTCTTCTTCGCCACGCTCCGCGGCCCCGGCAAAGTCTGGCTGCAATCGCTGCCCTTTTCGCGCCTCGCCGGCCGCATCGTCGGCGCCGCCAAGGGTGGCCGCGAAGAAGGCTCCGTCCTCGGTGGCTTCGGCCGCATGCTCGACGGCGATAACTCGTAAGCGCGCCCGCGGCGGGCCACGACGGCCCGCCGCGCGATTGCCTTATGTGGAGGCGCGGTGCCCTCACCGCGCGGGCTGTCGCATGCAAACGCTCCTTGCTGCGCAGCCCCGCCGCCCATCCGCCCGCCGGACCGCCGATCCTGCGCGCGATTGAGTTCCCGCGTTTCTTCGTATCCACTCCACGGCGTATGAAGATACCCCTCACCTACGGTGCGTTCATCGCGCTCGGCGGCGCACTCCTCACGCTGGTCCTTTATTTCCTCGGTTTTCACGATAGCGCGGAAAAGCTGCAGACCGCGCAGTGGGTTGGCGGCGGCATCGGCTTCATCCTAACCATCACGCTACTGCTCCTCGCCATGCGCGAGAAACGCGCTCGCTTCTCCGTGAACGAAGACTGGGGCTATGGCAACGCCCTCGGCGTTGGCATCCTCACCGGCCTGGTCGGGAGCGTCCTCGGTGCGATCTTTTACTACGTCTACGCCTCGCAGATTAATCCCGATCTCTCCGAACACATTTTACAGGCTCAACGGCAGGCCATGGAGGCCAAAGGCATGAGCGCCGCGAAATTCGAGCAGGCGGAGCCGATGATGCGGAAATTCATGACCCCCGGATTCACGGCGGCCATGCAGTGTCTTATGGCCATCGTCCTCTCGGTCCTGCTCTCGCTCATCCTCGCGATCTTCGTGCGCCAACGGCCCACGCCGCCTGTGGGCGTACCTCCGGCACTGTAGGTCACGCCTGCGCAAGAAACTCCTAAGGTAGGGCGAACCGCCGTCGCGCGGTACACGCGCGAACATTCGGAATCTCCGCACGCCTAGAGCACAACGGCTCGACAGGGACCGTAAGGGACGCCTCACCCTAACTTAAGCATCCCCGCCCCCCAAAAATAAGAGCCCGGCTCTTTCGAGCCGGGCTCATTTTGCGACCCACTTGCTTCATAAGCGGGCGGTGGCGTGCGACCCCGATAAAAAGGCAGCAAGCCCCCGCTTCAAAAACGGGGCCTGCCGGCGCGATCTTTCAGAATTTCAGAAAAATGCGGGCATCCGTCGCGGCAGCGGCGAGATCTGAGGCCCACCGGGTGCCATCGCTCCCATCGGCGGCACCGGCAGCGCGATGCCGCGGGGTCGCACCACGCGCGGGTCGGGTCTCTGGAAATCCCCATCGGTGTGGAAGGTCACATCCTGCATCCCTTCAAGTTTCTCGAGGCGCGCGCGCACCTCCTCCGGCATCGCCTTGCGCTCCTCGGGCGTCGTCACCGGGCCGGAGAAGACCTCCTCGCCCTTTGCGTTCTTCGCCTTGAGCGTCTTCACCCCATCCTTGCTGCTCAGGTCCAGCGAGCCCTCATCGTCGCTCAAGACCATGTTGCTGTTGCCCGTGTAAATGCGCGTCGCGCGGAAGCCGGGGCCCGGGCCTGCCTGGCGGTCGATCTCGACGCGCATCGGATTCTCGCCGCGCGGGCGAATCAGGGAGAGCACGCGATCCACGTCCTCGCGCTCGCCGGGCCCCTGTCCCGGGGGGATCGCGAATTCGAAACGGTCCGCCGACAGAAACCCCTGCGCCCCCCCATTCGGGAAGTGAGCGAGCGCCACCTTCGGCACCTCCTGCTTGCCGAGTTTCACCTTCACCGTCGCCTGCTTGCCGGCGCGCAGATAAGTCAGGGTGACTTCATCGCCCTCCTTCTTGCTACGGATGAGAACCGCGAGCTGGCGCGTCTCGATGAGGTGCTGGTCGTCGAGCTTCAACAGGATGTCGTGCGGACTGAGCACGCCCGCGGCGGCGCTCTTCGGCACGATCTGATTGACGACGAGGCCCATGCCGCGCTGCAAACCGAGTTGGGTGCTCACCGTCGGCGACACCGGGCCGGTCTCCACGCCGAGAAAGGCCACGGTCTCCTTTTCGACGTCGGACTTCGCGGTGCGCGGGAGCACCATCCGGCGCTCGGTGCGCTCCGGCGCGGAGATCACGCGCAACTCGCGCTTTTCTTCCTTGCTGGCGCTCGGGGAGGACTCGGCCGCGCCCCACGCGGTGGAGGCGCTCACGACGGCGGCAGCCGTCATTAAATAATGGATACGATGTTTCATAACGACAGGTTTTAGAATTTTGATGGTTATTGGAAAGATACCGGGACGATCCGCACTTCCTCGCGTGGCACCGTCCAGGTGAGCGACGCGTTGGTGCGCGGATTTTTCCAGGTGATCGTGTCGACGTAGGTCAGTCGGGCGCGCCGCGCAGGCGTGCCGTCATCAAGCGTCACCAACCCTTCGTCTTGTGCAGCGACCAGCACATTTTCCGCCGCGATCGGTTTCAGGACTGCCCCGCTCGCTTTGGTATGAGTAGTGGCGCCAACGGCCAGCGCCGTGCCGGAAGCGAGATTCGTCCCCGGCAGGCGCGACTCCGGCGAGAACAGCGTCATGGCAAGCGCCGCTGCGGCGGCCACGCCGATCGAATACATCCAGTAGATCGGGTTACCCTGATTCCGACGCGGCCGGAAACGAGCGGGTTGAGCGAGGGCCTGCTCCACGCGAGCCACGAGCGCCGGCGAAGGCGCCGCGGGGCGCAGCCCCTTCAGTTCGGCTTCGAATTGTTGCAGTTCGTCATCCATGGCAATCGGCCGCAGCTAGTTCCTGGCGGAGAGCGGCGAGCGCGTAACGGTAACGCGACGCCGCCGTGTTGGGTGAGAGTTCCAGTTCGCGCGCGATCTGGTCGAAGGTGAGTTCGCCCCAGATTTTGAGCACGAGCACCTCGCGTTGCTCGGGCGGAAGCCGACGCATCGCATCCTCGACCGCCGCACGGCGCTCGTCGTCCTCGAGCGTGGTTTGAAAGTGCGCGACCCGCTCCTCGTCGCCCCCCGCCAGCGCCCGCTCTTCGCGGCCCGTCCGGCGGCCATCGCGCCGCGCGAGGTCGAAGGCCGCGCGCCGCACCGACGTGACCAACAGCGCCATCGGCTCGCCCGGCAGCTCCCGCTGATGCCGCCAGAACCGCACGAAGGCTTCCTGCACCACATCTTCCGCGTCCACCGCCGAGCGTGTCCACTGGCGCGCACACAACAGCAGTTTCGGGCCATAGTGGTGAAACCAAGTTTTCCAGGAATCATGATCGGGCAGTGCCTCCATGTGTACGGAGTCGAGCGGTGTTTCCCGGAGAAGCGTCATGGAGCCGGCGTTTTGTCTGAAAACCCGTAAAAAGGGTGATCGTTACCGAAGACGATCTCCTCATTGAGCCACAGATAACACCGAGGGGCACGGCTTCTCTTTCCGTATCTGTGCCCATCCGTGCAATCTGTGGCTCACTCCTCTCCGCTCCTTCTCTCCCGATCCCCAAATAAAAAGGGGCCCGGATTGCTCCGGACCCCTGTTGTAGCTGAATCTACTCTTGGCGGATTTAACTCCGGCCGAAGAGCCGCTTCCAGTTGATGCGATACTCCAAGGTCGCGACGCCCAGCAGTCCGAGGACGCTGGCGTAGCCGATCAGGGACTCCGCATTAACTGGGGCACGGAACGAAAGCACGAGAGCGGTAACAGCGATGAGGCTGACGGGGACCGCGATGAGCATGGACTTCTTCATATGTTTGTTGGTTTCCGTCGAATCTTCGATCCGACGTCAGTGACTATATCGGATCGTACTCAATAGTTGAAATCGTGAGTTCCTATCCTATCCATAGTCACAGCCTATGGAATTCCACCAACTTCGTTACTTCCTCGCCGTGGCGGAGACGGGAAACTTTACCCGCGCCGCTGAGCGGTCGAATGTAACTCAACCATCTCTTAGTCAGCAGATTATAAATCTAGAGGCAGAGGTGGGCCACAAGCTCTTTCACCGCTTGGGGCGCAAGGCCGTCCTCACCGAGGCGGGGGTCACATTCAGGGAGCGTGCCCGGCGGATCCTCTTCGAGGTCGAGAATGCCGCCAAGGAGCTTAGCGACCATCCGAGCATGGAGCGGCGCATCACGGTGGGTGCGGTTCAAACCGTTATGCCGTATTTGATTACGCCGTTCATCGCCGAGCTGCGCCAGACGAGCGCCAACCTCCTCGTGAACGCCCGGGAAGACTTCCGCGCCAACCTCCTGCGCGGCGTCGTCGAGGGCGAACTCGACCTCGCGGTCGTCCCCATGCCGGTGGCCGACCACCGTGTCTCCACGGAAGTCCTTCTCACTGAGCCACTCCTGCTGGTCGTGGGCCGGCATCACCCCTTCGCCAGCCGCACGGAGATCAGCGTCAGCGATCTGGCGGAGGAAACCTTCATCTCTCTCGGAGACTCCAGCGCGCTCGCCTCTCAGATTCAGACCTTCTTCGGTGACAACAAATTCCAGCCGCGCATCGGCTTCCGCTGCGCTCAAGTCGCCACCCTCAAACTCTTCGCTTCCATGGGACTGGGTATCTCGCTCCTCCCCCAGCTCGCCCGGGTAAGCGACGATCGCGAGACGCTCACCTATCTCCGCCTCACCGGCAGCGCACCGACCCGCCAGCTCGCCGTCATCCGCCACCTTCAGCGCTACCAAAGCCGCGGGGCCGAACAGTTTCTGAAACAGCTGCGCGACCGCATCGCCACCCTCCAACTCGGCTCACCGCCCCCGGAGCCCGGCGTGTAACGCCCGTAAACGCCACGGCCTGACCAGGCAGTTATCCGGCACAGGTTGCGCTTTCACTAAAAACGCCAACGCTCCGCGGCCCTTCATGTCGTCGATTGCTGAACAACACCATGCGCTCACTCCGGGCCGGGAGCGCGCCACGCTCCTCACCCTGAGCGCGGTGCAATTCACGCACATCCTGGACTACATGATCATGATGCCGCTCGGGGCGCAGCTCATGAAGGTGTTCAGCATCAGCCCCGCGCAATTCACGCACCTCGTGGCGGCGTATGGCGTATCGGCGGGGGTCTTTGGGCTGGCCGGTGGCTTCGTGCTCGACCGCTTCGACCGCAAGCGCTCGCTCCTCTTCCTCTACACCGGCTTCGGGATCGCCACCCTCGCGTGCGCCCTCGCCCCCAATCATGTCGCGCTGCTGGTCGCCCGGGTTTTCGCCGGTGCCTTTGGCGGCCTCGCCGGCTCCATGGTCACGGCGATGGTGGGCGATATCATCCCGCCGGCCCGTCGGGGCCGGGCGATGACCTACATCATGGCGGCCTTCCCGCTGGCGTCGGTCCTCGGCGTGCCGCTGGGGATCTACCTCGTCGCCGACCATGGCTGGCATGCGCCATTCTTCCTGCTCGCCGCCTGCAGCGCGCTCGTGCTGCCCGTGGCAATATTCGCTCTCCCTCCGATCAAGACGGCGGTCCACAATCACGAGCCGTTGAAGCAGATGCGTGAGATCCTCTCCCGCGGCATCCACCTCCGCGCATTCGCGGTCAGCGCCATGCTGGTCGTCGCCGGCGGCATCCTGATCCCCTTCATCGCCCCCTCCTACATCATCAATGCCGGCATCAACGAACAGAAGTTGATCACGGTCTACATGATCGGCGGTCTGGCCACGGCAGCGACCACCCCGTTGGTCGGTTGGTTGAGCGACCACATGGACCGCCTGAAACTGCTCACGATCATGTCGGTCGCGGCGAGTGTCGTGGCGGTCGTGATCACCCACATGGGGCCGTCCTCGTTTGCGTACGGCGCGTTCATGATGGCGTGTTTCATGGTCACCATGTCCAGCCGCTTCTCCCCCGCGATGGCGATGGTCGCCAATGCCGTCGAGTCCCGCTACCGCGGCG
>JAZKEV010000608.1:14127-16630 GCA_040386765.1 Verrucomicrobiota bacterium
CCTCCAACAGGCCGCCAGCGCTGGCGCCAACGTGCTCGCGGGCCTGATCGTCATCACGTCCGCTGATGGCCACCTCCTGCGCATTCCGCTCCTCGGTTATACTGCGGTGGGCTTTTTCATGCTCACGGTAATCCTCGCCGCCCAGCTCCGCGCCGCCGCCCCGCATGTCTCCATGCCCATGCGCAAGACCCCGCCCCCCGCGCCCGTCTCCGAAGCGGCGGCGTGAGTTGCTGAGTTGCTCCCCGCGTCTCCCTCCGCATCTTTATATTGTGTCGACCGCCACAGCCACCACTCCCGAGATCTCCGCGCCGTCGCTCCTCCGCCGGCCTGAGCTGCTCGCGCCCGCCGGCGATTGGGAGTGCGCCCGCGCGGCGGTCGAGAATGGCGCCGATGCGATCTACTTCGGCCTCGAGCGCTTCAATGCCCGCATGCGCGCGAAGAACTTCACGCAGGCCGATCTGCCCGCGCTGATGGAGTTTCTGCACCGCCGCGGCGTGCGCGGCTACGTGACTTTCAACACCCTCGTCTTTGCCAATGAGCTGGCCGATGCCGGGGATTACCTGCGCACCATCGTCGCGGCGGGCGTCGATGCCGCCATCGTCCAGGATATCGGCGTCTGCCGGATGATCCGCGCCATCTCGCCCGATTTTCCGATCCACTGCTCCACGCAGATGACGATCACCAGCGCAGCCGGCGTGGACTTCGCCCGCGAACTCGGCGCGCAGCTCGTCGTCCTCGCGCGCGAGAACTCCATCGCCGAGATCGAGAAAATCCAGGCTACGCAAAAAGCCGCCTCCGTCTCGCTCCCGCTCGAGGTGTTCGTCCACGGCGCGTTGTGCGTCGCCTACTCCGGCCAGTGCCTCACCAGCGAGTCGCTCGGCGGCCGCTCCGCCAATCGCGGCGAGTGCGCGCAAGCCTGCCGCCTCCCCTACGACCTCATCTCCGATGGCCAGCAGGTCGACCTCGGCGACCGCCGCTACCTGCTCAGCCCGCAGGATCTTGCCGGCCTCGAGGTATTGCCCGATCTGATACGCTCGGGCGTCGCGTCGCTCAAGATCGAAGGCCGCCTCAAGGCCCCCGAATACGTCGCCAGCATCACCCGCGTCTACCGGCACGCGCTCGACAAGATCTGCGCGCCCGCCGCGTCTTCCGCGAGCAAGGCGCAACCGGCAAGCGCTGCTCCAGCCGATCCCGCCCGCTACGAGCTGCAAATGGCCTTCTCGCGCGGCCTCTACACCGGGTGGTTCCGCGGCATCGACAACCAGCATCTCGCCCACGCGCGCTTCGGCACCAAGCGCGGCGTATTTCTCGGCGAGGTCACGCGCGTCACCAATGAATCCGTCGCGCTCCGCCTGCTCGCGCCCATCAAGCCCGGCGACGGCATCGTCTTCGACGCCGGCAAGCCCGACGAACGCGAAGAGGGCGGTCGCGTCTACCAGGTCGAGCCACAGGGCGGCCCGGCCGGCGAAACCGTCCTGCGTTTCGGTCATCGCGATATCGACTGGCGCCGCGTTCGCGCCGGCCAGCTCGTGTGGAAGACCAACGATCCCGCGCTCGACCGCGAACTGCGCACGACTTTCGAGGGCGAGCAAATCCGCTTCCAGCGCCCGATCTCGCTCGAGGTGCACGGCCACGCCGGCGCGCCGCTCACGCTCATCGCCAACGACGGCGAGGGCCACGTTGCCCAGGTCGCCTCGACGTTGATGCTCGCCCCCGCCGAGAAGCAGCCTCTCTCCACCGAGAAACTCCGCGAGCAGCTCGGCCGCCTCGGCGGCACGCCTTTCCAACTCGGCACGCTGACCTCGCACCTGCAGGGCGCCGTGATCCTCCCCGTGAGCGAGCTCAACCGTCTGCGCCGCGATGTCGTCACCGCACTCGATCAGCTCCGCGCCGCACCGAAGCGCTGGACGATCGTCGAAAAGCCGCAGCGGTCTGACTCGTCCGTGTCGGTCCTGCCGTCCGCCTCCGCCGCGCATGTTAGCTCCGCGGCCGCGCCTACCCACACGCCCGAACTCATCGCCGTCATCCGCCTGCTGGAGCAGCTTGAGCCCGCGTGGTCCTCCGGCGCCCGCACGATCTACTGCGAGTTCGAAAACCCGAAGCACTACCGCGACGCCGTGACCCGCTTCCGCGAGCTGCAACGCAGTGTCGGCCCCACCTCCGTCTCCGCCCCAGACCCCAGACCCGAAACCCCATCCCCGATTGAAGCGCAGAGCGCTTCAATCTGGGTCGCCGCGCCCCGCATCTTCAAGCCCGGCGAAGAGTGGATTCTGAAACAGGTCCGTTCCTGTGAGGCCGACGGGTATCTGATCCGCAACTACGATCACCTCGCCTTCTTCGCCGGCGATCGGAAGCGCGGCGATTTCTCGCTCAACGTCGCCAATCCGCTCACAGCCGACTACTACCTCCGCCGGTACGGCCTCGAGCGCGTCACGGCGAGCTACGATCTCAATATCGGCCAGCTCGAGGCGCTGCTCACCTCCGCACCGCCGACGTGGTTCGA
>JAZKEV010000609.1:0-3068 GCA_040386765.1 Verrucomicrobiota bacterium
AGATGCCGGAAGCGACGGTGGTGCTCAGCAGAGATCCCCCGGAAGGGCGGCGCAGGTAATGGATGAAAGTGCCGATGATAAAGAAGGGCGAGACGCCGATAAGGGCGGCGATGATCCAATGCCCATGAGTCATATCCTGGAAGCCCCCGGAGGAAAGGAGGGCGATCAAGGCCGTCCAGGCGAAAACAATCATCGAGAGGCCCGTGAGCAGGCTGGCGAAGAGGTGGGCTATGACGCTGCGGAACATACCACACTCCCGCAGTTGCTGACCGGCGTGCGCTACTGGATGGCTCACAACTGAGATGCTCCGTCAGGATCGCTAGGGTACCGTTAACTGGACCAACCCCGACGCGGTGAGCGCGATATTGTTCACCTTTTTGGGGACGAAGGTGGCGAGGACGGTGACGTTGCCGGCATTGTCGTAACCGCGGGCAGCGCCGATCGAGCCGGCGGCGGAAACGAGAGTGGTGAAGGTCTTCACTACGCGGTCTTCGCCGTTGAAGCGGATCGTGTCGCCGGTGCGCAACAGCTTTACGACCGAGCCACTACTACCTACCGCCCAGATCCCGAAGTTGTTTGTGGTGCTGATGAGCGGAACTTTGCTGCTGGCGAGCTTTGCCGTGAAGATAGGGCCGCTGCTGGGACCGTCCGGCAGCGCGATGGAGGTGAAGCTGGCAAATTTGCCGCCGCCCGGCGCGTCGTTGCCAACGCATTTCACAAGCTCTAGCGGTTGGCCGGGCAGAGCACGCCACAGGCAGCTGATCGTCGCGCTGCCCGATTTCGCAGTGCCGAGGACGGCCAAGCCCCCGTCTGAACCTGAGACGGGATCGGAGAACGTCTTGTATTTGCCGCCGTCCACTCCTGCGGCGTCATCACCCTCGCGCGCCACGATGGAAAGGCCATTGTCATCGGAGATGAACAACACCTGGTCATCGGTCGACTTCACAAGATTGGGCGTAACCTTGAGCTGCGCCAGGAAAGCCACGCTCTGCGCACCGAAGCCGGGCAGGCCAAGGCTCACCACCTTTACCCCTGCGAGCGGGGCGCCGAGCGCTGTCTCGGTATCGAGCGCGAGCTCCCACTGTGCGGGCGTGGTCGCGGTGACCGGAATCGCGTAAATGGCGCTGGAGCCGCCGACGAAACTGAGCCGCACACCGAGTGCATCGTCGCCCGCGCGCCAGCGTCCCTCGCCAAGCGAAGCCGGGGCCGCCACAAGGGTGCCGATGATGGTCACCTTTTTGCCGCCGGGGACGAGTTGCTGCCCCTCTCGCACAAGCACGCGCAGCGTGCCATCGGGCAGAGCCGCGCAGAGCGCCATGTCGTCCTTCGTAGTCGTCGTTCCGCCTTGCAGCATCGCGCGGAAAAAGATCGGTACGCCAGCGTTGGGGGAGCTCTCGATCGTGAGGAAAGTCTTCACCGTCACACCTGGCAATCCGTCCACTTCCGTCACTCCCTCGCGCACCGCGATGCGCACCGGTCCATTGATGAGGCTGCCGAGCAGGACTTGGTCGTTCTTCGCCGTGACGCCGCTCGTTCCCTTCACCGTCGCGAGCGCCGCATCGCCGCTGGGCTCGCCGAGCTTGCTATAAACCGTCTCGCCCAAGATCGGCGTGTCCCCGTTGACTTCCGCACGAACCGAGCCGTCGCCCGCGAAGATCGCCACCACGGTGGTCTTGCCGAATTTCAACGACCCGCCAAAAGGCCCCTGCGCCGGCGCACCGAACCGGGTGTAGACCGTCCCAACAAACGCCCCTGTGACGGCCAAACCCAACGCGCGAGCGGGCGTCGCCTGGTAGGCACTCAGTTGCACGGAGTTTGAGTTGATGGTCACGAGAAAACTGCCGCGCCCATCCGCCGTCCGCAGGCGCTGGCCCGTGGTCACATTGGAAAATGCCCCCGTGACCGATGCGCCTCCGAGCACACTGAAAGTCCGCGTTGGGTCGGGATCGCCGATCGTTGCAATGTACACCTTCAACTCGCCCGCCAGCGTGGTGGCCCCTGTCGCCGAGATCAGGTCGGCTTCCCGGCTGAAACTCGCCGTCCCGACACGGATTTCCGTCGTGGAGCTGCCACTGAGCTGGAGCGTGCCGGTGATGTTCAGCCGCCCGTAGTTGCCATTGGAGACCGACGGCGAGATCGTTCCGCTCACGTGAACATTGCCCGTCAGCGTGCCGTCGCCTTCGAGCCGCCCGCCGTTGATCGTAAAAACCCCGGTGCCGCTGCTCACGGTCGGACGCGGTGCATTTCCGACGCCGAGATTGAGGGTGCCGGCGCTCTGCGTGTAACCCGTGCCAATGGTCAACGTGGTCGTATTGCCGAGGGCGCTGAGGAGAAACGCGCCGGAGTTTGTGACGGCTCCCGGCACGGTGAAAATCGCCCCGCTGACGGTCATTGAACCGGCATTGTCAAACCCGCCGGCAAGCGTAAAATTTTTCCGGTTGAAGACCAGTTTACCCGGGTTCGATGCCAGCGCGTCCAAACCGGTGAACACCGCCGTCGAGCGCACCAGTTCGATCTCCGCCGCGTTCACGCGAATGGGGCCCACGCCCAGATCCACTGTGGCGCCATCGAGATTCAGCAGCATATAGCGCCCACCGGTCAGCGTCCCGCTGGGCGCGTGGTAGTTCGTCAGCGTGGCCCCTGCATCCTTGGTCAAAGAGGATGGGAGGTTCGACGTGTTCTGGACCAGGGCGATCGTGCCATTGAGCGTGAAGGAGCCGGCGCCGGCGAGGTTCACTGTGCGGCTCGCGGTCAGCACCGAGTTCTGGTTGAACACACATGTGGCGAGCGGCTGGATCGTCATCGTCGGCGACAGTCCTCCGGACACACTGCCCTCGATCACGAGATTCAGCGCCCCGCCGCCCAGTTCATTGATGCTGGTGAAGAAGATGGAATCAATCGTTAGCGTCGACCCGGTGGACCCCGTGATCACGTTGTTGCTCGTGGCCGTACCATTGCCAAACAACGAGCCGCTCAGCGTCGCGTTGCCATTGACGAAGAGCCCCGTGGTCGCCCCCGTGGAATTGAGCCGCAAAGTGCCGCCAGTCACGCTGCCCTGCCCGGCAAAC
>JAZKEV010000610.1:0-9728 GCA_040386765.1 Verrucomicrobiota bacterium
GCCCAGGGAGCGGCGGGCGTGAGGAAGAAGGGAGCCGCCGAGCCGGTCCTGCTTACGGACAAATTTGAAATCGCCTCCAACGGCAAACCGATGACGGCGGTCCTGCTCGCGGCGCTCATCGAAGACGGAAAGCTGCGCTGGGACTCCACCCTCTTCGAACTCTTCGGCGACACCTTGCGGGGCATGAAGCCCGGCTGGCGCGATGTCACCCTGCGCCAGTTGATTGATCATCGCAGCGGACTCGCGAGCGATCCTCTCGGGCTCTTGATCGCGCGCACGCTGCTTTCCACCGCCAGCCCCACGCGACAACGGCTGGATATCGTGGAGCACTTGCTGGCGCGTCCGCCGCAAAATCCGCCGGATACGAAGCTCGCCTACACCAGCGCCGCCTATGTCATCGCGGCCGCCGCCATGGAGAGAGTCACCGGTCGCGCGTGGGAGGATCTGATGCGGGAGCGGCTCTTCGCGCCGCTCGGAATGTCCAGCGTGGGCATTGGCGCGCCGGCCTCACCGCATCGCGTGGATCAGCCGTGGGGGCACGGCTACCCGTTTCACGCGCCCCTTTTTGGGCGAGGGCAAAGCGATACGCCGATCGACCCGGCGAGTATCTTCGCCTCGGTGCCACGCGCTGCAGCACCGGCGGGCTTGGTGCACATGTCGGCGCCGGACTGGGCCAAGTTCATCACTCTCGTCCTCCGCGGACATCCCGCCAATCCGGCACGCCATGCCGCGCTGCTGCGCGATGACTCCTTCGCCATCCTCTACGAACCGGATCCGCGCAACCAAGTGCCGCGCGGCTGGGGCGGCGGTCGCTATGCTGGAAACTGGGTGGTGACGACCAAGCCTTGGGCCAAGGGAAACCGACCCGGCGACAGCGGGCGCCTGCTGTGGAATCAAGGCGACGATACGCGCTGGCACTCCACGGCCTACATCGTGCCGGAGCTCGATTTCGCCGTGCTCATCGCCTGCAATCGCACTCGCCAGTGGGAGGCGGGCCACGAGGTGGCTGAGGCGCTGGTCAGCGAATTTGTCCGAGACGAGCGCGCTCCCGGCAGCGGATTGCAAGGGCGCTGGGAGGGATTGATCGGGGGATTGCGCGTCACGCTCGAATTTCAAGGGGGCGAGCTCGCGAGGCCAGAGTCTGTGCTCGTATCGCTTGACCAGGAAAACGAACGCATTCCGATCACCACTGTGACGGACCACGATGGGCACGTGCGCTTCGAGACCAGCAAAGGAGGAGGGTTTGACGGGACATTTAATGTCAACCGGTCAGCGCTGGCAGGCACGTGGACGCAGAAGGGATTTACTCGCTGGGCCGTTTTCAAGCGCAGCGCGCCCATTCTTGCTCTGCGCGATAATTGAGCGTTCGGTAACAGCATCGTCCGACGGCACACCTGCCCTGCCCTTCCTGTAAGATCGCGGCCCAGCGAGACGCCGCTTTATCGAGCGAAAGCCCGGCGCGCCGAGCTCGTTCAGATGGAAGGGAGCCGAGGCGAGCACCTGGCGCTCCAAGCCAGGCTCATACGAGCTTGGGGCTCTTCGGGTCAAAGCGCGCAGCATCGCTCTCTCACCGGTCGTTGCCGACCAGAGCCAGGATTTGATCACAGCGGCAGCTGAGCCACGCGGCTACGGACTCACCAAAGGCGAAAAGCGCTGGAGCCTGTTTAATGTTTCGCGTTGGGCGCTGCCTGGCACCGAGCCGAAGCAAATTCCGACCGAAGACCCGCGCGTCTTCAAAACGCAGGAGGTGCTGCCCGCTTGCTGCGGGCTCGTGCCGGTGCTGTGGCGCGGGATGTTTGACCAGGCGCCGATCTCGAAGCTGCTCGGCGATCTTCGCACCCGCGGCAGTGCGGCATCCCCTGGCTTCATGAAGCCGGAGGGCATCATCGTCTTCCACGTGGAAGGAAATGTGGGCTTCAAAAAGACGCTGGAGAAGGACGAGGTGCCGAAGTCCCGCGCCTAGCTTTTGAAAGCGGCTTATCGAGCGACTTCGCGAGGCGTGGAATAAGCCCGGCAAAAGCCTGACCAGGCATCCAGCGTCGTCTCAATCCACCACGTAGACTTCAAATAAAACCTGCCCGGCGTCGGAGGGCTTTTCGCCCGCGATCATTGCCGAATAGAGTCCGGGTTCGAGGTCGAGGACGATTGCCACATCCGCGGTCTCCTTCGGGAGAGGAAATGCACCGACGACCTGGGCCGCCTTCGCAGCCCGGGAGGCGCCGCCCTTGGCGTCCTTCGTTTCGAGTGATTCACCTTTTTCCGAGCGGACCTGCAGCACCGGGCGCTGGAGCGGGTCAGTCACGCCAAAATGCGTGAGGCTCGGGCCCACCACACGGAGCAAAATGCTGTGGGGCGATGTCCCCCCCACCAAGAATCCGACGTGCATGGGCTCGTCGGGCCTGATCGTCGCCCGGGTGGCGACGTTCCTCAACGGGACCTTGTGGCGCTGCGACTCATCCGGCGGTGCCTCGTCGGTCCAGGGCACGTCTCGTGCCGGCAGCACGATTTTCCAAGGCTGCGGATTCACCGGGATGGTGCCCGGCATTCCCCGGCGAATTCTCTGCGCGTAGTCTTCCCAATGCAGGTCGACGTACGCCGGCTCCTTGAGCCGAGGGAGATTGATCAAGCCGATCCATATGATCAGGCCAGCGCATAGTCGTGCCACGCTCCGCCGCGGGTCGGCCGCCGCGACCAGGATCAGCCAGAGAGCGAAGAGCTGCAGCGGAAAAAAATAACGCGAGCCGAAGCTGGCATGACAGAGATCCGGCAGGACATAGCGGCACCGGTACAGGCTGCTCGCCAGGAGGCCCGCGAACGCAAAGGCGAGGCCGATCCTCTCCGTCCGGAGAGGACCTTTTCTCAAGGCGAGCGCGGCAACGAGCGCGAGCGATGCGATCCCGAGGATGACCTCGATCCAACGCGGAAAGTCATCCGGGACAAAGTACCCCCAGAGCAACGACCCCGCGATCCTCATGCCAGGCACGGCCAGCAACCCTACGAGGGCAATCGGCGTGGCCTGCGCCACCGTCGGATTGCGCAAAACCGTCCACGCTTGAATCCCCGCCGCGATCACGACGACGGCACAGAGCACGCTGCTGGCCCACGTTCGCCGCTGCAGCGCCCGCCAGATGAATAGGGGTGCGATGAGGATGCTGAAGGGACCGCTCAGTCCGATCAGGGCTGCCAGGAGGCAATCGTGGACCTGCTGCCACCACCGCCTCCCATCGGCCGAGATCAATATCAGAACGAAGGAGGCAAAGTTAATCCACTGGAGGTTGGTGATATTCAGCAGGACCTCGGACGCATCGGGCACCAGCACAACCGCGAGCGCGAACGCGGGATGGCGCGGGAGAGGGCAGCGCGCCGACTGGGTGAGCGCGGCGCAGTACAAGGTGAAGAGAAACGCAATCGCCGCGAAGATCGCGGGGGCCCATCTGGGATCGGCCCACGTCGCCAGAGCCGCGACGAAGCGCGGCAATGTGTGGAGGTAGCTCGCATAGGGCGCGGTCAGTGCGCTGCCTCCCAGCATGAGAGCGTCCCGATAGAAGAGAGGTCCGTCTTCCCCCCAAAACTGCGGATTCGTGAAAGAGTCGGGCTTCCGGAGGAAGAGAATCGCGGCGCAGACTAAAAGTATGCCCCAGAGCGGAGCCTGCCATGTATTCAGTCGAAAACGGCCCAGGCCTTCACCCGGTGACACTGGCGATGCGGAAAGGCTCATCAGATACAAAATACGAGGGGAATCTCGTCGGCGCTGAGGCCTTTCGAAGCGCACTCACCCCCGGCCTCCGTGACCCGCAGAGCGGCAGGCGGGGAGCTGGCTATATATAGGTTGGACTTTTCGACCTTCAATGAGTGCTCGGAGAAAGAGACAGACGTACGTGCCATCCGGGAAAATCGGAAGCCTGATTTACGCTCCGTTTTTCACAGGAGCCGCGTGGAGGGAGACGGTGAACACTCCGAAAAGAGCCGGCAGGCGGTGCATACTGGAGCATGACAATCCAGTGAGCCCAACCCGCTATTCCTTGGAATGTAATTTTCCATCGCGGCTCGCGTCCCTGTGACCGCACCCTCACCGCGACGCGGCTCCCTTTCGCACGGCAAGGCTAGTCTGCCGACCGCGGGCTAAACCCACAGGGACTTCAAGTCGGGGTCGTCCTTCGCGGCTTGCTTGAAGCTGGCATCGAGCTGACAGGCGCGACGCAAGCGTTGGCGGGCGACGGTTACGTCGCCGAGGAGGGCGTAGTAACAAGCGAGGTTAAAGTGCAGGACGGCCGACTTCAGGCCGTGTTTCGGCTCGGCCTCCAGCAGCACGGCGCGAGCCTCGGTGATGTGTTGCATCTCACGGAGGGCATAGGCCCAGCCGATCCAGCCGCCTTCATAGTCGGGGAACAGGCGGGCGAGAAGCTCGCCGACGCCGGAGGCCTGCTCCCACGCGCGCAGTTGGGTGTGAAGATCGAGCCGCACCTCGAGCACGTCGAGGCGATGGGCGTCCGCCGACTTCACCCGGTCGAGTTCAGCCGCAGCAGCCGCGCTCATCCCCAGCGCGAGATAACCCCGGGCGTGGCTGACGCGGACCTCTGTTTTTCTTTCGGTCAAAATGGTTCATCTCGGACAGAATCATCCGAGTATCGGCACGCTAACACATACGGCGAGGAACCACAGACCAATCCTTCCCCAAATCGCACAAGCGAAACGTAGGGCACGCGCGAGCGAGTGCCGGAGCGCGCAAGCTCGCCTTCCTGCTGTTCCAAGCCTGATTCTTCCCAGCTCTCGACCCTCCCCGCCTTCCTACCGGCCCCGGTGTGGCGCAGGAGGCTCAAGAAGCCTCGCTAACGTTGCCCAAAAACATGCCCGCTCCCTTCCACGCTGACCCGATGGTGATTGCGACAATTGCCGGCCACGAGCGGGTGGTGGCCTACCTAGGCCATTGGCCGACTTTTCATGATATGGAAGTTATCACGCTCTCATTGGAGAGAGTGCCGGTGCGCGTCGTTACGACCGCGGATTTGCGGGCGACGTTTGCGATCTCCGACCTTGGCAAAGCGCCCGATGACCCGGAACGGAAGCAAGCGCTGCTGGAATTAATGTTCGAGAGTGTGGACGCCGTGGAGATCAAGGGATGGGCCCATCAGAATGCGATTCTGGGAATGTCGCTCGCGAAGACTGGCGATGCAGCGAGCCCCATTGGCGTGACATGGGGCGGTTGCGGCCACGATGTGAGTTTTCGCTGCGGACGCATTGCAGTGCTTTCGCTGCGTGAGATTAATCCCTTTCGTGAATCGCTACGGGATTCCTGACGAGCCCAAGGCGCCCCTCAGATCGAACGAAAACCCAGCGCCCCGAGTTCGTTCAAGTGAAAGGGCGCGGAGGCGATCACTTCCTGCAGCTTTGCGAGTCCATCCTGGAGCGTCGGCGTGTCGCAGACCGAGGCGCCGTCTTCCCGATCGTGCACGTGCACGGACCATCCGCCTGACGCGGGGTCGGCACCGAGCTGAAGGAGAGAACCGTGCAGATAGTTTCCAGGGATACCCGGATTGGCGCCGGCGCCGGGCACGAGAAAGAGCGTGTGTACCGGATCGTGCGCCACCACGCCGCCGTGCTTGCGGTGATGGGCGGGGCGGCCCGCCACCACCAGCCGATAGCCCTCGGCCTTCGCGCGGAGCCCCGCCGGCAAGGAGGCCACATAGCGATCGAAGATGCTCGCGTTGGTCTCCAGCGCCGAGGCGTCGATGGCGCCAGCGATCAACGCGTCGAGATTGTTCGCATGGAAACATGGCCGCGCGGACAGCGAGCGCACGGTGACGAAACCATCCCGGTGCTCCGCATCGGGATAGATCTGGTGCGATCCGCGCAACCGCTCCACCGCATCCACATAAGCCGGCGTGCGGGGCACCGCTCCTATCGGGCTATGTTCGATCATCTCAAGGACGTTGTGGTCGAACTCCGCATGGGGGTCGTGGGGCATGTCGACCACCTAACGCACACTCCGCCGCGAACACGAGGGGATTTCCATGCACCGCCTCCGATGCCGCGGGGTCCGGCTCTGGGGAAAGCGCCGATGAAGCGGAGGCGGCCCGCGGCGCCCGGTCACTTTGTATATAGAGACCGCTTGCCCGGAACATTCGCCGGGAGGAGCGCCTCTCACTCCCCTCCTCCACTTCACCCCCGCTTCGACGTTATGACTCTTGCAGCGCTTTCGGGCACCCCACGCCGGCGCGCCTGCCGGCGCCTCGGCTTTCCGCGCTTCGCCCTCGCGCTGGCGGCTTTCGTCGGTCCGCTCCTCGTCGGCGCGGCGGCACAGCCCCCCGCGCCTTCCACGGCCAACGCTCCCGCTGCAGCCGTCGACGAGACCGCCGCCTCCGACGACATCGCCTCCCTGGCCGTCTACAATGTGAAGGCCGACCGGATCGAGGATTTCGGACTGCGCGTGATGGAAACGCCCCACTCCGGGGCAAACTCCGTAACCATTTTCTTCGCGAAGTTCAGCCTGCTGATCACGGCGGTCCTGCCCAACACCGCGGCAGCCAGGGCCGGCCTCCAGCCGGGCGAGCGCATTCTCAAGTCCGAGGGCAGATCCACGGTCGGAAGCGCCTATTCGGCCGCGAAATTCCGCGCGTGGTACCAGACCCAGGCGAAAAAATGGGAGGAGGTCGCGGCGGGAAAGAAGGATGTCACGTGGACCCTCGAGGTGGAAAACCCGGCGACGAAGGCGGTCCGCACCGTAAAGCTGGTGCTGCCGACCCCGCCCCCACACTGGGGCGCGTCCGTCTGGCAGCCGCCGGTGGGACGAGTGCCTGCCACGGTACCCGAGCCCGGTCCGCTGGCGGAGCGCAGCCGCGCCGTGCTCGACAATGGCACGTGGACCATGGTTCACGATGGCTTCTTCCAAAAAATCCTCGGTAAAAACACATCGCTCCCCTTTGAACCCACCGGCTACGAGTGGCGTCTCGCCACGAACAAGCAGGGCGACGAGCACCGGATCTTCGTCACGCAGTTTCGCGGTCGCACCGATGTGGTGCTGGAGGCGTTTTCGCGCGCCACCGGCCGCCGGGCTTATCTCACGTCGCCCTCGGGGGTGCTGGAGCGGGCCTGGCGCTGGACGCGGAAGGACAAAGGCGAGATATCGCTCGACGAAGCCCGCGCCGGTTTCGATCACGAGTTCGATCTCTGGACGACCAAGGTCGAGAAAGTTTCCGCCCGCTGGCCGTTTGAGGTGAAGCCGGGCTATGATGCGAATGCGATCTTCGCCGTGCTCGCCGCGAAGGCCGGCACGCCTGCCGCCGCCGTCCCACGCGCCCTCGCCGAACCGTTTCTGAAGCTCCGGCCCGCAACCGAGGCGCAGCAGGCGCTCTTCGCCGACGCCTACCGTAAGCTCGGGGTGGAGCACGATCAGTGGGCGTACACCGAGGCATCGCGCGGCCTCGAGGACAAGCGCCTGCTCGTGACGCGCGTCGATCCCTCACGGCCCGAGGCCGAGCGCTGCGTGCTGCTCAGCATCGATGGCAGGGCGCCGGCACCCGCCGACGTGGAGCGGTGGCGCGACGACGGCGGCGATATGCCGAAGGCGCTGGGCGATCTGCCTCCGCTCACGAGTGTCGTCGACCTGAAGGATGTGCGCATCTTCCAGGAAGAAACCGCCTCGGTGGTCTTCGAGCTGCCGCTCCGCGCCGACAACGGCGGCTTCCCCGCCGAGAAATTCCAAGCGCTCTTCCGCGTGAACAAAACGCACCGCGCCTTCGAAACGATCGCGGTGAAACTGCGCGATTCGTTCCGCCTGGGCGGCGTGGTGCAGGTCACTGAGGCGGGCCTGGACCTGGGCTTCCAGACACTCGATCCCGCACTCGCGCCCCAGCCGGTGCGGCTGAAAGCGGGCGGCGGCGTGCGCGTGCTGCTCGTGAAATTCTCGCGCTCCTTCGAGGCCACGCGCACGGAATTCAAGCGCGTCGAACTCTTCGACCCAGCGGCGGCGCTGGCGCGATAGAGCGTGGCGCGGTTGAGCACACGCTGGAACGCCCGCGGCATTTTACTCCCGCCCTAAAATAAAAACGACCTCGTCGCGCGTGCGAACGAGGTCGTCGGGGAGTTAAGTCAGCCCTCTGGGGCTGTGAGCTACGGAGTGAGAACCGCGGATCAATCCTGCGCCTTCAGCACGCGCTTCAGATCGAGACCCTGCTGGAGGTGCGCCTGCAGCTTCGGGAGATGCTTGCGCGCATAAGCGACGGTCTCGGCATCTTCACCTTCCTTCGCCTGCTTGTCGAAAAGCTTCACCGTCTCTTCGTGGGTCGAGATCATCTTGTCGATGTACTCGCGGTCGAAGCTCTTGCCGTCACGCTTCACCCAGCGGTCGGCCACGGGATCCTTCGCGGGCAGGTTCACGCCCTTCAAGGAGGCAAGCGCCGCG
The DNA here is from genome assembly GCA_040386765.1 of Verrucomicrobiota bacterium. Taxonomy (GTDB): domain Bacteria; phylum Verrucomicrobiota; class Verrucomicrobiia; order Opitutales; family Opitutaceae; genus ER46. Next base: position 8,402 of record JAZKEV010000610.1, read on the forward strand.
ATGCCTTCGCGGGCGTCGTCGTGGTCCGAAACGAGCATCTGGGCGTAGCGGCGCACCTCGGGATTTGAAGTGCGGCTCGCGGCGACACGCGAGATCTCGATCTCCTCATGGCTGGCCTTGGCGGCCTTTTCGAGGAAGGCGCGATCGCCATGCTTCAATTCGACGCGGACCTCGCGGCCACGCACCGTGTTCTCGCGCACGGTCGTCTGCGCCATGGCGCCCGTGGCCAGTCCGGCGGCAGCGACCGCGGTCGCAACACGGAGCCAGGACAAAGCGTTTACAGTGGGGGTGTTTGTTTTCATGAGCCCCCGACTGTAGCCCCGCATGACGTTCTGTTCCCCTTCGAGAGCCCTATGGGTTCAAGACCCGACAGCGCGGCGGTGGCGCCCGCGCAAACATCCCCGGGAAAGCCGCAATTTACTCCCAGTTCGGTGAATACCGCCGCGCGCGCCACGCTCCGGCGAGTTTATCCGCGACATCCGGGCCAACCACGGGCAGGAATTTCGGCCCTCACCATGCTGCCTTTCACTCTGCCGTCCGACTATGCCCGCGTCCAGCGCGTGCACAGTTTCGAGGAATTGCTCGCGACGCGCTTTTCCGGCGGCGTGAATGCCCTGTGCTGGGAGCGCACGCTGGCCGGCGATTTCGCCGAAGTCGTCGCGCACCTCGGCTCCGGCGAAGGGATCGTCACGCTCGACGACGCCCGCTTGCGCACGCTGCCCGTGGGCGCCGCGGGCCGGCAGGCCATCGAGCAGATGCTCGAGGACCAACGCCTCCTCCGGGAGCACGACCGCGCCCCCGTGCTCAACTGCATCCACGGTTATCCGCGCGACGAGGAACCGGGCCCGGTAAAGACGGATGTCTTTTCTTTTCACGCCGATAGCGCGCCCATCGAAGCCGACACGTGGCTCTGCACCTATCACGGGCCGGCGAGCGAAGGCCTGCGCAACGAGGAGGCGCTGCGCCGCGTGGACCTGCCGGCGACACGGGCCGAGCTGCTCCAGCAGTACGGCGGCGCCGACGACGAAGGCTTCCGCGAGTTCCTCCACGAAAATTGCTACGATCTCCACTACGCCCCCGCCCCGCACGCACGGCCCTTTTCGTTCGGCCTCGGCAACTTCTCCAGCGTCCTGCCCAACGATGCGGTCGCGTTTCTCCGCAATTCGGCTTCCCCCATCGAGGCCACGTCCTGCGCACCGCGTCGTTCACTGGGGGCGGCCGCAGCGCATCGACGAGGATGCGGCCCTGCGCATCGGCCAGCGAGGCGACCGCGTGGCTCAGCACGGTGGCCGGGTTCTCCAGCACGCCGCCCCAGTTTCCCGAGTGG
>JAZKEV010000611.1:0-980 GCA_040386765.1 Verrucomicrobiota bacterium
TGGATTTCCTCACGCAGCCGGCGGCGCATCACGCCTACACGAGTTTCCCGGACGTGCGGCTGACGCGGGGCGAGGCGACGAAGATCGCGGCGTATGTGCGCTCAAAGCAGCCCGCTGCGGCCAATGCGGCCGTTGCGATGCGCGGCAACGCAACCGCCGGGCAGGCCGTCGTAGCCGCCTCGTGCGTGGCATGCCACGCTTCACCGGGGGTGACAGCGGCGGCGCCGCAGGCGCCGGCCTTCGAGGCGATGTCGCGCGGCGACTGGTCGGTGCGTGGTTGTGTCGCGGAGAATCGCGGACGCGCGCCCGATCTGCGGCTGACGACCGAGCAGAAGAACCTGTTGCATGCCTTTCGAAATGCGGATCGCGACGTGGGTATCCAGTCGCTGCGGCGTTTTGCGCCGTGGGAATACGCCACGAGCCAGATGAAACAGCTGAACTGCGTGGAGTGCCACTCGGGCAACAGCAAGGTGCCGGAGATCGCATTCGCGGGCGAGAAGTTCGACCGCGCGTGGCTTGAGGCCTTGCTCGCGGGCAAGCACCCGACGAAGACGCGCGGCTGGCTGGAGGCGCGGATGCCGGCGTTTGCGAGCCGGGCGCAAGTCCTCGCGCAGGGCATCGCGGCGCGGCAGGGCGCGCCGCTGGCCGAGGTGGCGAAGGTGCCCGCTCCGGCAGCGGACCGGGTGGCGCTCGGCGCAAAGATCGCGGGAACCGAGGGTTATTCGTGCGTAGCCTGTCACGACGCGGGCTCGCGCAAGGCACTGCAAGTCTTTGAGGGGCAGGGGCCGAACCTCCGGGATGCCCCGAACCGGCTGCGCTATGATTATTATCAACGCTGGATGCACTGGCCGCAGCGGATCGCGCCGACGACCATCATGCCGCGGTATACAAAAGATCGCGACCACGCCGTGAGCGATGCGCACTTCGGAGGCGACGCGGAGAAGCAATTCGAGGCCGTGTGGCAGTGGATGCAGAGCCTG
>JAZKEV010000611.1:1003-1478 GCA_040386765.1 Verrucomicrobiota bacterium
CGCTTAAACATTCCGATTGAACCCGGCGGGGGGCATCTGAATGGTCGCAGGCGTCGGCACGTCTGCGCGTGCCGTTTTTCCCTGTTAGTTTTCATACCCTGTCGTGCGAAGCGCTCCCTCCAGTGCGCGTCGTGCGCTGTTCTTACCTAGCCCGATCATGACACCCAAACCCATACCTTCGCGTCCCGGCGTCTCCTCGCCGAAACGCATGCTTCAGGCTGCACTGCTCGCCGTTTCGGCGACGGCGGCCTTGCCCGTGTATACACGGGCCGCGGACAATACTGCGACCGCCTCGACCGGCGTGGTCAGCGGCAGCGTGACCAACAAGAGCACCGGCAACGGCCTGATTGGCGCGCGCGTTGACATCCCCGCGCTCAATCTCGGCGCGGTTGTCGACAACACCGGCCGCTATCTCATCAAGGAGCTCCTCGGCGAGGGAGACGATGATCCCCGCGGGCCCGCGGACGTAGGCGAG
>JAZKEV010000611.1:1488-5667 GCA_040386765.1 Verrucomicrobiota bacterium
CCTCCGGGCGCGCATGAGGTGGTGGTGACGTACAACAGCTTGGATACCCAGCGCGAGGTGGTGAATGTCGCGCCCGGCCAGGCGGTGAAGCGCGACTTCGTCCTCAGCAGCGCGGTCTTCATGCTGGATACCTTCCGCGTCGCGAGCGAGAAGGAGGGCCTCTCGGCCGCGATGCAGCAGCAGCGCAATGCGGACAATTTGAAGAATGTCGCGTCGATGGACGCGCTTTCCGACCTGCCCAATATGAATGCGACGGAGCTCGCGATCCGCCTGCCGGGTGTGACCTTTGCCGATCCGGGCGACGAAGTGGTCGAGCAGATCAGTGTGCGCGGCATGGGCGCCGGCATGACCTCGATCTCGATCGACGGCGGCGGCATGTCCTCCTTCAGCGCGCAGGGTCGCTCGACGCGCATGACGGCCTTCACCGGCAACATGTTCGAGTCGCTCGAGCTGACCAAGGGCCAGACGCCGGACCGCTCGGTCGACTCGCTCGGAGGCGGGGTGAACTTCAAGACGCGTTCGCCGCTTAACATGAAGGAAAAGCGCCGCCTCACCTACGCCGGCAGCGTGCGCACCGCACCCTCTTTCACGGAGCAGGTGCCGTTGCGCGAGAAGCGCCGCACGCATGGGCTCTTCAATGTCGGCTACCAGGAAAAGTTCGCGATCTTCGGCAGCGACGTGGAGAATCTCGCCGTCTCGGTCAACGGCTTCTACTCGGAAAACGCCTTCGGTTTTTTCCGCACGATCCGCGATTTCCAGCATACCAATGCGCAGCCGGCCTACCTGTGGGACTACCGCACCCAGGATAACTACAACAACCGCATGCAGCGGTCGATCAGCACCAAGTGGGACTACCGCCTCGATCGGAATAACCTCTTCAAGCTGAACCTCATTTACAACGACGCGCCGGAGCCGATGCGCCGCCAGTACCTCACGCGCGCCTTTACGGGGGCCGTGAACACGGTGCCGAGTGCCACGACCGGCATCGTGCCGGGCGCTTTCAACGATCGCATCACGGTGGTGCGCGCGCTCCCCAACGCAGTCAACTCCGTCGCCACCACCGCCCCGGCGGGTGGCGCGATCGACCTCACCTCCACGCTGATCAATCGCAACCAGCGCCTCCGCCACATGGACTTCGGTGGCGAGCACACTTGGGGGCCGTTCGAGACCGACTGGCGTGGTCTTTATAGCCGCACCCGCTATCGCTACCTCGGTAACGAGGGCGCGCTCAATACCCGCCTTGGCGGCGTGCCCTTCGTCGGCCCCCGCGGCCGGGTTAACAATGTCGCGGGCAGCGCCACGAATCCGATCGACGTCGTCACCGGCCCCAATGGCGAGGTCGGCGTGGGCTGGATCCTCGACCGCACGCAGTCGGATCTCTATCCGCGCTTCATCCAAAACGGCGGTCTCGATTTTACCAATCCCGCCAATTATCGCCCCCGCTCCACCGACGGTCTTGCGACCGCCGCGGGCAGTCTCGACGTCGACCTCATCCGTGAGGCCAACTTCAACGTGAGGTACCGCCTGCCGATCGATTCCTTCACGGCCTTCCTGAAGACCGGCGGCTCGGTGCGCGATCACGATGTGGAGCTCTACCGCGTCAATCGCCGTTGGAACTATATCGGCCGCGAGGCGCTGCCGCACGATCCCTCGATCCTCCTGCAGGATGAGGTGAAGAGCGGCCGCCGCATCCCGATGTGGGAGGCCGCGGAATTCATCAAGAACGGCCAGCCCACCAATCCCGCGCTGTGGCAGGAGGATCTTTACTACTACGAGAACAACCGTCGCATCGCCTCCAACAAGGTGACGGAGGTCATCACCGGCTACTATCTGATGACGCAGGGCCGTGTCGGCCGGTTTGGCTTCCTTGGTGGCATCCGTCGCGAGGTGACCGATACCGAGGCCTGGGCCAGCCGCCGCAAGACTGTGCTCTCCACTGCGGCGCAGCAGCTCGCCGACCCGGTCGGCTCCGCTGAACGCGATAGCGAGGATTACAGCCCCAAGGGCTCCTATGGGCAGAACTTCCCAAGCATCCACACGCACTACGACGTCACGGCCAACATGAAGGCCCGCGCCTCGTGGACGACCGGGTTTGCCCGCCCCTCGCTCGCCAACTATGTGCGAGCGCTATCCTTTGCCGTTCCGAGCACGACAGACCCCAACAACCCCGATGGGCGCCTGACGATCGGCAACCCCGAACTGAAGCCCACGCGCGCGACCAACTGGGATCTCTCCCTCGAGTACTACTTCCAGAACTCGAGCAGCCTGACCGTGGGCTTCTTCCACAAGAAGCTCGAGGACGTGATTGCCACTGACTTTGAGATCGGCACCGTGCCCTTCGGGTTGGACAACGGCTTCGATGGCAACTACGGCGGCTACACCATCATCGGCAACGCCAATGTCGGCACCGCCTACACGCAGGGCTGGGAGCTCTCGTATTTGCAGCAGTTCCGCTTCCTTCCGGGTTTGCTGCGCACGACGCGCCTGAACTTCAACTGGACCGAAATCAGCGCCCATGGCGACTACGGCATGCCGGGCCAGTATTTTAAGGACAAAGACGTCCGGGGCTTCATCCCACGCACGATGAACGCGTCGCTCTCGTGGTCGTATAAGAAGTTCAGCACCTCCGTGAGCTACAACTACACGGCCGAGCACATCCGCGACCTGTACAACGTCGCGAACCCCTCGCGCAATCGCTACATGCATTCGCGCAAGCTCGTGAACGCGAGCGCCCGCTATGAGATCAATCCCCGCCTGATCCTCGGCGTCGGCGTACAGAATGTCTTCAACGAGCCGCAGATCTACTATCGTAGCATCCGGGACCAGATGGAGACCTTCCTCGTCAACGGCACGACGATGACCTTTACGGTCGAAGGGCGCTTCTGAGTCTGAGCTAGCGCACGCGAGCGCTCCATATTTTGCGAAGCCGCGGCGCCTTTGGCGCCGCGGCTTTTTTTTGCGGGGCGTGGGGATGGGGGGGGAGTGGACGGTGAATAGCTGCACGCGGCGCTGGTGAGTAGTCGGACGAGCGCCTGCGAGCAGGCGGCCTACCTCGCTTGCGTATCATTTTTCATACCGTGTCTTCCTCGTGCTTAGAAGATGAGGGTAGGCCGAGCGCGGGCCGAAGGCATTGAAGCAGACATAGGTGACACTTTTCAGAGGTGAAAGAGGGCCGTTATGCAGTTCACGCATGGAAACATTTTCCTTCTAAAGCAACGGGAGGGTCGAGGGAGGGTTGCCCTCCCTCGTAGGGGTGATCTCCAGGCACCAAGTTGCGTTTTTCACTCTGGGAAAGACCTTCGCAAGAGAAGTAAGGCTGCGTATCCGTTTTATGGATAAAGTGTCACCTATGTGTGAGGTAGTGCCGAAGCTCCGCGCTACGCGAAGAGCATTTCGACGAGCTTGAAGAGAACGAAAAAGAGGCCGACGAAGAAGGCGAGGAGCGCGAGGAAGAAGACCGCGAGCGCGAAGCCGATGCGGCGGAGCGGACGCGTGGAAAAGTCGGCGTGATAGTGGCCCTCCACGAGGGCGAGGTTGCGGGTGTTGGCCTGCCACGCGAAGTCGAAGAGGTCGCCGAGGATTGGGACGGCGCCGATGACGGCCTCGACCAAAATATTACCCGCCATGCGGGTGAGGACCGAGATGGGCAGGCCGAGGCGGGCGCCTTCGTAGAGGACGTAGAAGGAGAGCATCGCGCCGACCCAATCGCCGACACCGGGGATGAGACCGATGAGGGGATCGAAACCCACGCGCCATTTGCCGATGGAAATGGAGCGATCGAGAAACCAGGCGAGCGCCCGGAGCCGGCGGAGGCGCGCGGCGGCTTCGGGCACGAGAGCCTGGGGTGGAATCGGCGTGGCGAAGCCGGTGGGCATTACAAGGCGCGTGCGCGCGTGACGCGTTGCTCTACTCGTAGCCGCGCCTTGAAATCCGACGAAGGAGGTCTGCGTCGCGCGGATTCGGGCGAGAAAAGGAAGGAGCGCGGACGCATCAGGCGGGCTCAGGTGGCAGGGCGCTTGTAGAGGGCGGCGTCGAGGATCGACCAGAGATGGATAATCCAGCCCATCCAGATCCACCAGAGTGCGACGGCGAGGACGAACATGAGCGCGGCCTTCAGCGGACGGCCTTGGATGAGTTGACCGAGGCCCGCGATGAAGAAGCTGGCGAGGGCGGCAATCA
>JAZKEV010000611.1:5677-7364 GCA_040386765.1 Verrucomicrobiota bacterium
TGGATCCTTGTGAAGCGGCCATGGTAGGGTCATGGAACGCGGGGGCGGGCAGGAGTTCCCCGGCGCGGGGAAGAAGCGCGTCGCCGCCGCTTAGAGGCCGGCCCGCCTCTTATGTGGGCGATTTGTCGAGCGAGGCGAGGACGGTAAGTCCGGGGATCTGGGAGAAATGCGCGTCGGCGGTGAGGACGGCGGCTTGGGACTGCAACGCGCAGGCGGCGATGATCAGGTCGGGCGAGGGGAGAACGATGCCGCGACGATCGAGGGTCCAGGCGAGCTGGGTGGCGCGCTCCCACGTGGAGGTGCCGGTGGGAAGGAAGGACATGATCCCGAAGCGCTCGCGAAATTTTTGCAGGATCACGGGATTGGAGCGTCCACGGCAGACCTCCAGCACCACCATGCCGCAGGTCGCGAATTCCCACTGCTCGGAATGCGCGCCGAGCGCGATGAAAGGATCGAGCCCAGCGCGCGCCGAGTTGATGTAGAAATTACTATCGGGCAGGACGAGATTTGCCATAGGGCGCCTGCTTATCCTCGGCCACCAGCAGACCGTGGCTGTCGAGCAGATCGGCTGGCGTAGGGGCGAACTCGGCCCGCAGTTCATCGGGCGTCAGGCCGAGGCCCTGGCTGAAGAGCTCCTTCATCTTATGGCGGCGCGCCATCTCGGCTAGGGCCATCTCCACGGCCTGGGTCTTGGTCTTGGCGCCCGTGACTTTCATGACGCGGGCGAGGACATCCTCGTCGATGTTCATCGTCATTTTCATAGCGAGACGGAGAGTATGGGTGGGGAGCCATACTGCAAGATAAAAGTATGGGTGGCGACCCATACCGAACTCGCTAGGAGGTGAAAACTGAGCGAAGGAAACGAGGACAGCCAGCCGGAGCTTAAGTCTAACGTGAGACTTAAGCTCGCGCTTTGGGGCGTCAGGCGACGGCTGCGGGAAGGGCGGCGAGCTTGGATCGTTTCACGCGTCGGCGCACGATTACGCCCACCAGGAGCAGAGCACCGCATGCGGCGTAGGTGGAGGGTTCCGGAACCGGTGTCAGCGGGTTCGGGTTCTGCGTTTCGGGCGAGAGCAGGATGGCGAAGTGCAGGGCCGCCGAGCCTTCCGGGCCGCTGCCCCAGGTGCCACCATTGGACTGCATGTGCATGTTGCCCACGGACCAGCCGGGCAGAGAGGTCGGGTCCGTGGTCAACGAGTTCACGGTCCCCAGCAAGTAGTTGCCCCACTCGTTGGTGGATGCGACGAGCCAGTATTGGTGGTTGGGAATCAAGGCAGCCGAGCCATAAAACATGTAGTTGCCATCTTCGAACGGCGGGACGTCCAGGACCAGATCCGTCATGAAAGTCACCGGCTCCTCGGCAAAGCCGCCGTACAGCCCCAGAAACAAGGGCCCGAACATCTCGACCCCTTCCGGGAGCCACATGCTCTTTATGTGGAGCACCGCAGCGTACAGATCGCCGCCGGTGTCGCCCGTGGTAAAGCTTGTCGCCAGGCTGAAGTTGAAAAGCGGCCCCATGCCCACCGGGGCCTGGTTCGGCTCGGGGCTGGGTTGATCCAGATTGGAAACAGCCGTGATGGGGGCGAGCTGGGCCCGGCTCAAAGTGGCCGTGTGCAGCAGGCCAATTAAGGCGATGAAAATGAACCGGCTGGAAAGCACGAGGCGCATGGGGCGCGACAGAATGCAC
>JAZKEV010000612.1:0-9373 GCA_040386765.1 Verrucomicrobiota bacterium
GAGCGCCCGGGTGGCGGCTTCGGCGGTGGCGGCGGCGGCGGCCGTGGTTTCGGCGGCGGCGGCGGCGGCGGTGGCCGTGGCGGCTACGGTGGTGGCGGCGGTGGCGGCGGCGGTCGCGACCGCGGCGGCGACCGTGGCGATCGTCGTTACTAATCCTTCCGCTTCTTAAGAAGCGAAAATTTTGCGGGACGGAGCTCCTGAAGGAGCTTCGTCCTTTTTGTTTTATAGGATCTCAGACCGCCCGCGAATCACGCGTATGTTACGCGAATGAAGTCACGCAGGGGAGGGTTTGAAAACGATCCATTGTCCGAACATCTTCCCTATTGGGGATTCGCGTCGATTCGTGTGATTCGCGGGCGCGCCTTTTAGTTAATATGCCTTTTAAAGCTCTCAATCTCTCCGAATCCGTTCTGCGCGGCGTGCAAGCCGCCGGCTACACCGACCCGACGCCCATTCAGTTGCGCGCCATTCCGGTCGTGCTCGGAGGCGGTGACCTCATCGGTTCAGCCCAGACGGGCACCGGCAAGACCGCGGCCTTTGCGCTGCCGATCCTTTCCAAGCTGGGCGCGCATCGCCCGGGTGCGAATCCGCGCGTGCTCGTGCTCGAGCCGACGCGCGAACTCGCGGCCCAAGTGGATACTTCCTTCCGCGGTTTCGCGCGGTTTACCGATTTGCGGCCGGTCGCGATCTTCGGCGGCGTGGGCTACGGCCTGCAGCGCCAGGAACTGCGGCGCGGCGTCGATATCATCGTGGCCACGCCCGGCCGCTTGATGGACTATTTGAAAGAGGGCGCCATTTCGCTCCGCGATCTCCAGATCCTCGTGCTCGACGAAGTCGATCGCATGCTGGACATGGGTTTCCTGCCCGTGGTGAAGGACATCATCAGCCGCTGCCCGAAGACTCGGCAGACGCTGTTTTTCTCCGCCACCGTGCCGCCCGAGATCGCGGCGGTCGCATCGTTTGCCCTGCGCAATCCGACGAAGGTCGAGATCGGCGTGAGCCGCTCGGTAAACACCTCGATCAATCACGCGGTATTTCCGGTGTCGTTCGAGCAGAAGTTCGAGCTCCTGCTGGCGCTCTTGGAAAAAGAGGATTTCGACAGCGTGCTGGTCTTCTCCCGCACGAAGCATGGCGCCGACAAGATCGCGCGCCGCCTGAAGACGGCCAATCACAGCGTGGCGGTGCTGCACGCGAACCGCTCGCAGAACCAGCGCATCGAGGCGCTCGCCGGCTTCAAGAGCGGCAAGTACGAGATCATGGTCGCGACCGATATCGCCGCGCGCGGCATCGATGTCGCGGGTGTGACGCACGTGATCAATTACGATGTGCCGGAGAATCCCGAGGATTACGTGCACCGCATCGGCCGCACGGGCCGTGCCCAGGCGGTCGGCGACGCGTACACGCTCGTCACGCCGGAGAACGCGCAGGATGTCCGCGATATCGAGCGGTTCATCGGCCAGAAGATTCCGGAGCTGAAGCTCGAAGGCTTTCCGTACAAGGCGATGTCGGCGCGTCCGCCGCAGCCCGCGCCGAATCGGCCGCGGGGCAGCCTGCCGGGGACGATCCGGCATGGCGGTGGGTTCCGGCGTTTTAAGAGCCGGCGCTAAGGCCGAAGCGGTTGCTCAATAGGGCAGCCGCTTTTAGTTTAGTAGCGGAGCTTTGGCCTGCGCTCGAAACACTCAGGGTATTTGGAGCGCGGGCTAAAGCTCCTCGCTACTTCTGGCCGCTCTCAAAGCAGCCAGATGGAATGGCCACAAAGAGGCGCAAGAAGCGGAGGGCGATTGCAGCTTGCGATGCGCCTATAGGCGCACGGGAGACCTGCGTTGGGCGGACGAGGCCTTTGTGCTTTTTTGCGGGCAAAGAGTTTTTGCCACGGTGGCGATTGACGCGTTGAACTGGGCACTCTGAGTGCCATGCCCTCCCTTGCTGCTGTCCAGAAACACCTCACTGCCCTGAGTGCGTGCCGCCGTTGTTCGCGGATGCACAAGCCGGTGGTCGTGGGGCGGCCGGTGGCGAGCAAGGTGATCCTCGTCGGGCAGGCGCCCGGCGACAAGGAGCCCAAGCTGGGGCGGCCTTTTGCGTGGACGGCGGGGAAGACGCTTTTCAAGTGGTTTAATGGCGCGCTCGGCTGGACGGAGGACGAGGTGCGCGACCGGATTTATTTCGCGGCGGTGTGCCGCTGTTTTCCCGGCAAGCGGCCGGAGGGTGGTGACCGCGTGCCGGCGCCGGATGAGATCATGAACTGCGCGGAGTGGATGGAGAAGGAGTTTGCACTCTTGAAGCCCGAGCTCGTGCTGCCGGTGGGGAAGCTCGCGATCGGGCAATTTCTCGGGACTGCGCCGCTGGCGGAGACGATCGGCAAGAGTTTTTCCATCGATTATCGCGGGCAGAAAGTGGACTGCGTGCCGCTGCCGCATCCGTCGGGGGCATCGCCGTGGCACCGGATGGAGCCGGGGAAGACGTTGCTGGGGCAGGCGCTCTCGTTGATTGCGAAGCATCCGGCGATCAGCGCGGGTCGTTGACCCGAGGGGGAGGAGGGAGAAGGGAGGAGGGAGAAAGGAGAAAGAATCGGACGTTGCTAGCAGTCTGATTTGGGAGCGCCGAGATCTACTGTGAGTGTGGGCGGTGCGGTCCCGCCGCTTATACGGCGGGCTACACGATCCGTTTCTTTCTCCCTTCTCCTTCCTCCGGGCGGGTCGTAGACCCGCCCTACCTTAATTCACCTTGTTCCACACTGGCTGGCCGAGGACGGCGGCGCGGGCGATTTTGGCGGAGGAGCTGCGCATCTCGACCATGCCTTCGGGGCTGCAGAAGGCGGCGTGGCAGGTGACGATGAGATTGGGTACTTCCGTCTCCTCCTTGGTGCGAAGCGGCTCGGCTTCCACGACGTCGAGGCCGGCGCCGGCGATGTGACCGCTGTGCAGCGCGGCGAAGAGCGGAGCTTTCTGCACGATGTCGCCGCGCGCGGTGTTCACGAGGAAGGAACCGGGCTTCATCAGGGCGATTTCCTTCGCGCCGATGATGCCGCGCGTCTCGGGCGTGAGCGGCGAGTGGACGGAGATCGTGTCGCAGGTCTTGAGGAATTCCTCGAGGGTATCGATGCGGGGGACGCCGATGGCCTTGTGCGTGCCGCTCGGCACGTAGGGATCGTAGAAGACGGTCTTGAAGCCGAGGGCCTTGGCCCGGAGCGCGGCGGCGGTGCCGATGCGGCCGAGGCCAAACACGCCGAAGGTCTGCGTGCTGAGGCGGCGCATCTTGTGCGAGGTGGTGATCTTCCAGCCGAGCCGCTTGGCCTCGGCATCGAGCGGGAAGAGCTGGCGGTAGAGGGCGAGCGTGAGCGCGATCGCGTGGTCGGCGACCTCCTCGGTGCCGTAGTCCGGCACGTTGCACACGGGGATGCCGGCCTTGGCGGCGGCGGCGATGTCCACGGTGTCGAAGCCCACGCCATTGCGGATGATGGCGCGGCAGTTCTTCATGCGCGCGATGATCTCGGCGGTGACGAGCGGGCCATGCCAGAGGATGAGGGCGTGGGCCGCGACGGCTTCCTCGGGAAAGGGAGCGTTATAATCGAACCAGACCGTTTTCAGGTCGGCGACGCCTGGAAAGAAAGGCGTTTCGACGGTGGCTTCTGAGTCGGTGAACTTGAAGTCTTTGGGGCAAAGGATGACGACGGTGGGGCGGCCGGACATAAATAGGTTTTGACCCTGCATTACACGGATGCCACGGATGCCGGAAAGCCTTATTCGTGCGACCTGTGAAATCTGTGATCAAATTTGCCGTGGTGTTGGGAATGCTGGCTGGCGCACTGACGCCGCTGGCGCAGGCGCAGCGCGAAAAATTGCCGCCTGCCGACCGTGAATACGTCGAGAAGACGTGGCCGGAGGCGAAGAAGACGACGACGGGCATCCGCTACATCATCCTCCGCCAGGGCGAGGGCGAGTCGCCGAAGCCGGGCGACAAGGTCAACGTGCTCTACGTGGGCCGGCTGCTCGACGGGAAGATTTTCGACCAGGCGACGGAGCCGGACAAGCCTTTCACGTTTCGCATCCGCCGCGAGGCGGTGATCGAGGGTTGGGACCAGGTGCTCCAGCTCATGAAGAAGGGCGAGAAGCGCATGGTGGTGATCCCGGGCGAGCTCGCCTACGGCACCCGTGGGCAGCCGCCGAAGATTGGGCGGAATGCGACGTTGGTTTTTGAGATCGAGCTGTTGAGTTTTGGGAAGGAGTGAGAGGCTGGCGAGGTCGAGGCGGGTGGCGGAGTGGGGCGGGAATTAGTTTTAGACCAGAGCCATCCGTGCAGCCGTGATTCGCCTGCGTGGGTGGCTGACCGGCTGGAGGGAGTCCTGAGGGTCGCGGGGTAAACCCGCTCCTACAATTAAGGCAGCGGAGTGCGGGATTGGGAAAATGAAAACGCCGACTGCGGGGGCGCGGTCGGCGTTTGGGAACTTCGATGAAGTCGTGGACTCAAATCACTGCATCAGCTTCGTGAGCGTGGGCTGCATGGCGTCGGCCCAGAGCTGGTAGCCGGCGGCGTTGGGGTGCAACTGGTCGGGCATGATGGAGAAGGGAATCTTGCCATCCTGGCCGAGGAAGGCGGCGTTGATGTCGAGGAAGTGCACCTTCTTGCCGTCGGCGAGCTTGGCGAGCTGGGCATTGACGCCGTCGATGATGGACTGGCGCTTGGCGGCGTCGGCGATGGTGGTCTCGGGGATCTTGCCATCCTTGTCCTTGCGGGGACCGCGGGGGAAGACGGCGAGGACGAGCACCTTGGCCTCGGGCAGCTTGGCGCGGATCATGGAGACGATCTTCGCGTCGGCGGCGGCGATCTCATCGGCGGTGTGCGTGCCGGTGTTGTTGGTGCCGAGCATGAGGACGACGACCTTGGGGCTGATGCCATCGAGCTCGCCGTTCTCGATGCGCCAGATGACGTGCTGGGTCTGGTCGCCGCCGATACCGAAATTAGCCGGCTGCCATTTGCCGTAGTAGGTTTCCCAGATGTGGCCGCGGCCTGCGCCACTCCAGCCCGCCGTGATCGAGTCGCCGAGGAAGAGCACGCCGATGGGGCCGGACTTGCCGCGTTTCAGGAACGAATCGTGCATGGACCGGAAGCGGCCGGTGGTGTCGGTCTTCTCGATGGCGGCGGAGGCATCGACCTTGGGGGCGGCGGGCGTCTGGGCCTGCGCGAGGGAGAGCACGCCGGCAAGAGCCAGCGCGGAGAGGAAACGGGTAAGAGCGTTCATAGGGGGAGGAAGGGGAAGACGAACTCTCTCGGCGGGGGTTGCGGGCGTCGAGGCGGAAGAGGATCGGTGGGAGCTTTCGACCATTAGTACCGGCGAAACGGAGGTGACACAGAGGTCACGGAGGAAGGGAGAGAGATCACGGAGCCGATCACCTCGCGGTCCTCCGTGGACCCGGTGTCTTTGTACTCTCTGGGTACGTCGGCTCTTTTCGATCCGTGATAAGTATAACGCGCGGACCCTTTCAGCACATTTTTTGGGAATGGACGGTATGGACGGAATGGACGGGGTGACGGGCGGCGGGGGAAGCGATAGGATGAGGGGTTTTTAACCCGGTCATTTTTAAGAAAGGAAACTCCCTTATGATTACAGGACGAAAGGTGCGGACGGATGCGAAGCTGGAGCAGTTGACGGCGGAGCAGAAGAAGCGGCTGCTCGGGTGGCTCGAGGAGGAGAACAGGACTTATGTGGAGGTGGCGGGGCTGGTGCAGAGCGAGTTTGGCGTGAAGGTGGGGAAGAGCGCGGTAGGGTGCTTCTGGCAGCGGCATGTGCTGACGCGGCAGCTTTGGGAATACGTCGAGTCGGCGGAGGAGATCGGGGAGATGCCGGAGGGGAATTTCGCGGCGGCGATCCTGAAGCTGATCGAGATGCTGGCGTTTGCGGCGTTGAGCGAGCGCGAGCCGGACGTGCGGAAGGCGGAGCGGTTGCTGAGGATGAAGTACACCATGGAACGGATGGCGCTGGCGCGGGAGCGGCTGGAGTGGGAAAAGCAGCGGGCGGGCGTGGCCGGGCAGACGAAGCCGGCCACGGTGGCGGACAGGCCGGCGGAGACAGCGGATAAACCGCGCACGGGGGCGCACGGGCTCGGCGAGACGGGGCAGGCGGGCGGCGGGGCGGCTCGGGTATTTCCGGGCTATTCCGGGGAAAAACGGGATCGGGCGCGACCGCCGGAGGTGAGGTCAGGGAGCGTGGGTGCGCCGGCTAAGGGAAAGGTGACAGACAGGTCCGGGCGGAAAGCGGGCGAGGCGGCTATGGAGTCGGTGGCGGTCGAGCCGGCCGACACGGTGGTCACGATGGCCGCAGGGACGGAGGCGGTGGCGGAGAGTACCGATAGCGGCGAACCGGCGCTGCCGCATTTTCTACAGCTCAGTCCGGAGGGGGTGATGCTGAAGGGGATTAAGATGGCGAAGCACTTCGGCCGGGATACGGCCAAGCTGGAGGCGGGGTTTGCCCGGCTATTTCCGGGCTATTCCGCGGATAATCCCGATAGCATCCCGAAGCGCACGGTGGAGGAGGAACTGCGGTTGAAGATCGAAATCCAGAAGGTCGCCGGGTTGGGTTATGCTTATCTGGAGGCGGAGCTGGCCAAGCGCGCGGCTTGGAGGGCGGCACGTGAGGGTGGCGCGGGCGCAGATGCGGGTGCGGTGGAGGCGGTGGCGTAGAGTTTGGAGCTGAGAGTCTCGAGACGCATAGGAGAACCAATCATTTTTGAACCACGAAACACACGAAAGACACGAAAGGCGGAGGGATTCTGAATTGAGAACCGCTAAAGGATTTCACTCCCGTGAAATCGAGTTTCAGCGGCTCCGGCTAATCGCCTGCGCGGTAGGAAAAAGGGGTCTGCTAAACGCAGACTTGGAAGGCGGCGGGCGGAGAGGGACGCATCCGGATGCTCCGTTGATTCTGTTGAAGGTTTTTGGAAACCTACACAACTTATGGCTCCGCGCCGGGCTGTCACGGAGCGGGCTTGCCGCTTTCGGGTCCCGGCTCTCAACTGTCCGCTCTTCATGATTTTTCCCGGCAACACCATCGGCATCCTTGGGGGCGGACAGCTTGGGCGGATGCTCGGGCAGGCTGCGCAGACGCTCGGGTACCGGATGCATGTCTTCGAGCCGGCGGGGCCGTGTCCGGCGGGCGCGGTGGCCAACAAGGAGGTCAATGCGAGCTACGAAGACACGGCGGCGCTCGCGGCCTTCGCGCGCGAGTGCGCGGTGGTGACCTACGAGTTTGAAAATATTCCGGCCGCGCCGCTGGAGGCGATCGCGCCGATCGTCGCGCTGCATCCGAAGGCGGGCGTGCTGCACACGACACAGAACCGGCAGCGCGAAAAAGCGTGGCTGAAGACGAATGGGTTTCCGCATGTCCGCTACGCCGAGGCGCTCGATGGCGAGATCGCTCCCGCAGTCGAGGAGGTAGGACTGCCCTGCGTCGTGAAGACCGCGGACTTCGGCTACGACGGGAAGGGCCAGATGAAGCTCAACGATGCGAGCGATCTGGAGAAGGCGCGCGCGATCTTTCGCGGCCGGCGTTGTGTAGTGGAGCGCTGGGTGGAATTTTCCTGCGAGGTGTCGGTGATCGTCGCGCGGTCGACGACGGGTGAGGTGCGGGCGTTTCCGGTGGCAGAAAATATCCACACGCACCACATCCTCGATTTCTCCATCGTGCCGGCGCGCGTGAGCGCGAGCGTGACGCGCGATGCCGAGGTCCTCGCGGCGGCGATCGCGGAGAAGCTGGGCGTGGTGGGGCTGCTCGCGGTTGAGTTGTTTGTCACGACCGGCGGCGAGGTGCTGGTCAACGAGCTCGCGCCGCGCCCGCACAACAGCGGGCACTGGTCGATCGACGGCTGCGAAACGAGCCAGTTTGAGCAGCACATCCGCGCGGTGTGCGGGCTGCCGCTCGGCGGCGTGGCGGTGCGCGAGCCGACCGTGATGGTGAATATCCTCGGCGACGCGTGGAAGTGGAACGAAGGCCGCGTCGTCGGCGACCCCGACTGGAACGCCGTGCTCAGCGAACCGCGCGCGAAGTTGCACCTCTA
This sequence comes from Verrucomicrobiota bacterium, assembly GCA_040386765.1. Lineage (GTDB taxonomy): Bacteria > Verrucomicrobiota > Verrucomicrobiia > Opitutales > Opitutaceae > ER46. Next base: position 8,052 of record JAZKEV010000612.1, read on the forward strand.
CGGCAAGGCCGAGCCGCGGCCGGGGCGGAAGATGGGGCACTTTACGGTGCGCGATGTCGATAGCGAGACTGCGCTCGCGCGCGCCCGTACGATCAAAGCGAAGTTGCAGGGGTAGGTGGGGTGGCTTTTAGCCGCCTTGGATTGTAATACTCATTACCGCTCCCAGTTGGGCGGTGAGGTAGGGCGAACCGTCCCCGCCGAGCCGTCGCGCTTTGCGCGTGGCAGGAGAAGAAATAGCCACAAAAAGGCGCGAATTATTCTGCATGCCGACGAGAATCTCCCGTGCGCCTATAGGCGCCTTGCAAGCTGAGATCGCAGGACGGTCTTTGCGCCTTTTTGCGGCTAAAGAAATTCTTCCCCGTGCGGCGCGACGGCTCGGCGGGGACGGTTCGCTCTACCTCGGAAAATTTGCGGATGCGGGTGTTGTCACGTTCGTCGGCGGTCATAGACCGCCGCTACAACTCTGACGATCTCTCAGTGCCGCCACATCGGCGGGGGTGTCGAGATCGAGGGCGAGCTCGGGCAAGTCGACAGCGGCGACACGCGTGGGGTCGCCGTTGAGCAGCGCGCGGGCGCCTTCTTCGCCGGTGAGGGCGGTGAGCGTGGGAAAATGTTCGCGCAGAAAGAACGCCGGTGCGCCGTGCCGGCCGGCGTAGCGCGCGGCGACGATGCTGCGGCCGGTTGTCTGTTGCGCGGCGACGAGGCGCGAGATCGTCTCCGCGGAAAATGCTGGCTGGTCGCAGAGGGCGATCAGCGCACCGTCGAGGCTGCGGGAGAATTGCTGGAGGGTCGTGACGCCCGCGCGGATCGAGGAGGCCATGCCTTCGGACCACGCGGGGTTCTCGGTCACGAGCACCGGCAGGCGCGCGAGGATGGGACGGATTTTCTCTGCGTTTGCGCCGAGCACCACGACTACCGGCCAGGCCGGCGAGGCGAGTGCGGCCTCGACGGCGCGGACGAGCAGGGGCTTGCCGTCGAGTGGAATCAGCTGCTTCGGCGTGCCCATCCGCCGCGATTCTCCAGCGGCGAGGATCGCGATGCCGAAGCGAAAAGGGGAGGCGGACGCACTCACGCCGTTATGCATGGATGGGGCGCGTGCGTTCGCGCAGGGGGCGGCCGTCGCGTTGCGTAAGCGTGGCCTGCATCTCGGCGAGGATCGAGAGGGCGACTTGTTCGGGCGAATCGGCGCCGAGATCGAGGCCCACGGGCGCGTGCAGCCGCGCGCGTTGCGCGGACGTGATCGGCGTGCCGGCCTGTTCGAGATCGCCTAGGATTTTCTCCGCGCGCTTCCGCGGACCGAGCAGGCCGAGGTAGGCGAGACG
>JAZKEV010000612.1:9383-9665 GCA_040386765.1 Verrucomicrobiota bacterium
CACCGTGGCGAAGGCATCGGGCCCGGGAGCCACTTTTGCCACCAGCGTATCCGCGGAGCCCGCGACTATCGCATCGGCCGTCGGAAAACGCGCGGCGGTCGCAAAGGCCGCGCGCGGGTCCGCGACCGTGACATGCCAGCCGAGCTCCTTGGCCAGCCGCACCAGCGGCTGCGCGTCGTCGCCCGCGCCGAAGATCGCGAGGGCGGTGGGCGGGTCGATCTCGTCGAGAAAGAGTGCCTCGGGGTCCGGGCAGTCGCCCGGTGCGGCCAGCCGCGTGCCCCA
>JAZKEV010000613.1:0-2304 GCA_040386765.1 Verrucomicrobiota bacterium
GGGCTGGCAGGCATCGTGATCGCGGCGGTGCTGGCCGCGGCGATGAGTGCGCTCGATTCCGGGGTAAACTCCATCGCGACCGTCACGGTGGTCGACCTGCTCAAGCCCTACCTCGCGAAAGGCCGGAGCGATCGCTTCTACCTGCAGGCCGCACGGATCGCGACCGGAAGTGCCATCGTGCTGGCGATGGGCGGTGCGCTCTTCTTCTCGCGTCTGGAGAAGGAGAGCATGAACGACGTGAGCCTGATCGTCTTCAGCGTGCTCGGCGGCGCGATCACCGGTGTGTACATGGTGGGCTTTTTCACAACCCGCGTGGGCGCAACCGCGGCCAATATCGCCCTGGCGGCCTCCGTCGCGCTCAACATCTATCTGGGGCTCGGCGTGATGAAGCTGCTGCCGGAGGCATGGCGGCTAGGCGTGCACAGCTATTGGGTCGGCGCGGTGGTGAACATCTTCTTCGTGCTGCTCGCGTACGCGCTCTCGGTGGTGTGGCCGAACCGGAAGAGTGAGTTGAATGGGCTGACGGTGTGGACGATGCGGGACGGAAAGGCGGAGCGTTAAGCATGCTCGAACGGCCGAGGGAGGATCGCGCTTGAGGGAGGGCGGACCACTCGTCCGCGGGTGCGCAGGGCAGCGTCCGGAGCCAGCGAAGGGTGTAGGAGTCAGGGTTGCCATAACGGCGAGGGGATGGGGTTGGTCGATCCTCTCTTCAGCGCCGGAGAAGCCGCCGACGGGAGGTTCGCGACGCGACATGCGGCACGAGGCAGCGACTATAGCTGCGGAGACCGCGGTTGGGGCGCTGGTTCAATTCTCGACGTGGGCCAGTTCGTGCGCGACGTGGTCGGATTTGGCGGGCGGCGGCGGAGCAGGGCGGGCGAACTTGGCGCAGCCGGCCAGGAACGCGGCGACGACGAGGTAGGCGGCGGCGACTTCGAGCGATTGGGCGAGGCCGATACGCTCGGCGTGCATGAAGCCGAAGAAGGTGAGGACGGAGCCCGCGGCAGCAAAAGCGGCGGCGCGCCAGAGCTGCCGATCGATGATGAAGACGGTGGAGGCGGCGAGGACGATGCCGGAGAGGACGCCGCCGTTGCCGAGCACCTGAAGGCCATGGAGCAGCACGCCCTCGTTGGCGAGGCGGGCGGTGATCTCGGGCGTGACCTCCTTCACGCCGGCGGCGGCGAGGGAGCTTTTCACGAAGCCCTCGGCCCAGTGGGCGAGATGCGGGATCACGCCGAGGATGATCGCGGGCGCGTGGCGGAGCGGACTCTCGCGGAAGGCCTGCGAGCCGATGAGCATGCCAATGTAGAGGAGGATCGGCAGGATCGCGACGACGGGAATCGCGGCGAGCATGACGGAGACGATGCCGAACCAGCAGAGGACGAGGGCCATGATGCCGGTGGCAAAAGAGTAGCCACAGCGGCCGCCCATCGACTTCCAACCGGCGTGGCCGATGTAGACGGCGAGGATGAAGGGATTGCCCATGAGGCAGCCGATCATGCTCACGATGCCATCGGCCATGAGGACGCGTTTCGTGGAGAACTCGTCGCCTGCAGCGGCGGCGCTCTCGACGTTGTCGATTGCCTCGACGAGATCGTAGAGGCCGAAGGGGATCGCGGTGATAAGGAGGACGCCGAGGTATTCGAAGCCGGAGAACGTGTGGCCGATCGCCGGGATCGGAATGCTGAACCCGAAATGCGTGAACGACTCCGTGAGCTTCTGGAGGGTGAGGCCGCCGTAGTTGAAACCGAAGAGCTGCGAGCCCCACGCGATGAGCGTGCCGGCGGCGAGCGCGACGAGACCGGCCGGGAGGCCGCGGAAGTAGCGGACGCCGCCGAACCAGTTGACGAGCAGGATTGCGAGACAGAGGAGCCCGATGAGCGGCGTGCTGAACATCTGCATGGCGGGGCGCATGGAGATGAACGTGATCGAGATGCCCGTGAGCGCGGCGAGCAGCGCGGCGCGCGGGGTGACCTTGCGGACCCATGTGCCGATGAAGCCGCCGAAGATGAGCACGATGCTCTGGATGAAAACCCACGTGAGCCCGGCCTCCCACGCCTTGATGGGGTCGCCGGTCTGGAGCTTGATCGGCAGCATGACGACGAGCACGCAGATGAACATGTGGCCGACGCCCGGGCCGGAGGGCATCGCGCAGACGTCAGTGCGGCCGGTGCGGCGCATGAGATCGTAGGCGAGCCAGCCGTAGTAGCCGGAGGAGAGAAACAGCATCAGGCCCACGGCGGGAAGGATGCGGCCGAAGACCAGCTCATCCGGAAAGCCGAGCACGAAGCGGAGGAGCCCGGTGAG
>JAZKEV010000613.1:2314-4705 GCA_040386765.1 Verrucomicrobiota bacterium
AAGAAGGCGTTCCAGTCGCCGGGAACCCAGAGCTTGGCGCGGGGAAAGGGAAGCGTGGCGGAGGTCATGGGTGGAATTTTTAGCCGTAAAAAAGCGCAGGAGATCGGAGGGCGAGTGAAACTGGAAAGGCGCCTATAGGCGCACGGGAGAAGAGAGGGCGGAGAGGAGGTGCTCGGAGTGGGAGACCCAGCCGAAGATGCCGGACTGGGCGCTGATCATCTTCAGCGCGGCGGCGTGGAAATCGGGGAAGTACGAGCCGACGCAATCGGCGGGAATGAGGCAGTCGTAGCCACGGTCGTTGGCCTCGCGAACGGTGGTGTGGACGCAGACCTCGGTGGTGACGCCGGTGACGATGAGCTGGCGGAGGCCGAGCTGGATCAGAAGCTCGTGCAGCTCGGTGGCGTAGAAGGCGCCCTTGCCGGGCTTGTCGATCACGACCTCGCCGGCGAGCGGCGCGAGCTCGGGGATGATGGCGTGGCCGCACTCACCACGGACGAGGATGCGGCCCATGGGCCCGGGGTCTCCAATGGTAAGCGAGCCGCGGGCGCGGACTTTTTTCGAAGCCGGGAGGTCGGCCAGATCGGGCCGGTGGCCTTCGCGCGTATGAATGATCTGGATACCGGCAGCGCGGCAGGCGGCGAGCAGGCGGGCGAGGGGGGCGATCACGGAGCGGAGGCGCGAGACATCGTTGCCCAGCGCGGCGCCGAAGCCGCCCGGCTCGAGAAAATCGCGCTGCATGTCGATGACCACGAGCGCGCACGCGCCCGGATCGAGCGCGAAGGGGTAGGGCTCGGCAGGAATCCCAGTGACCGTGCCAGCGCTCATGTGGCGAGGCGGGCGACGGGAGCGGTGCAGACGCCGGAGCGCTCGAGGGCGCGGGCGACCCGGAGGAGTGCGGCCTCGTGCCACGGAGCGGCGATGAGCTGGACGCCGATGGGCTGCGGACCGGTGGTGTGGACGGGGGCGGCGACGACGGGGAGGCCGATGAAGCTGATCGGCTGCGTGAAGAGCCCGAGATTGGGGCGGACGGGCATCTCGACACCCTCCAGGGTCATCATCTCCTGGCCGAGGAGCGTGGCCGGAACGGGGGTGGCGGGCGCGAGGAGCACATCGACGTCGCGGAAAATCTCGACGGCGCGCGCGCGGAACCATTCGCGGAATTTTTGCGCGTGCAGGTACCAGCTCGCGGGGATGAGCGCGCCGGCGAGGTAGCGGTCGCGGATCTTGGGATCGTAGTCGGCGGCTTGCGTGCGCGAGCGCTCAAGGTGGAAGGCGCCGGCCTCGGTCGCAGTAATGAGAAACGCGGCGGCGCGGGCCTCGGCGGCGTGCGGAAGATCGATGCGGCGGCCATCGTAGGCGGGCGCGAGCGCATGGGCGACGGCGGCGACAGCGGAGTGAGCTTGTGGGGGGCAGTTTTTCTGGAAGTAGCCGTTGAGGATCGCCACCCGTAGGCCGCCGAGGCCGCCCTCGAGCTCGGGCGCGGCGGGCTCCACCGGGCGCTGAGCGCAGGCGTGGTCGCGCGGATCGGGGCCTTGCATGAGATCGTAAGCGGCGGCGAGATCGGCGACCGTGCGCGCGAAGGGGCCGATGTGATCGAGGCTGTCGACAAAGGGAAAACTGCCGGCCCGCGAGAGGCGGCCGTAGGTGGGCTTCAGGCCCCAAATGCCGCAGAACGAAGACGGAACACGGATAGATCCATTGGTATCGGTGCCGATGGAGAAGGGTACGAGCCCGGCCGCGACGGCGGCGCCGCAGCCGCCGGAGGAGCCGCCCGCGGAGCGGGCGAGATCGTGCGGATTGTGTGTGGAGCCGTCATGCGCGTTGTCGGTGACGAAGTCGTAAGCGTACTCGCCCATATTGAGCGCGCCGACGCAGACGGCGCCGGAGCGGCGGAGGCGCTCGACGCAGGTGGCATCCTCGGCGGCCGAGGGGTTGGCACGATTGATCTTGGAGCCGGCGATGGTGACGACGCCGGCGAGATCGAAGAGATTCTTGACGGCGTAGGGTACGCCGGCGAGCGGGCCGGGATCGCGGCCGGAAGCGATGGCATCATCCACGGCGGCGGCCTCGGCGCGGGCGCGGGCGGCGGTGACCGTGGTAAAGGCATTGAGCTGCGGATGGGTGAGGTGGATCCGATCGAGGGTGAGCTCGACGATCGCGCGCGCCGTGACGCGGCGAGCGCGGACCGAGGCAGCGAGTTCGAGCGCTGAGAGAGAGGAAAAATCGGAGATCATGCGCGAGGATGTCTCAGGCGGTGTAAACCGGCGCTGGCTCGGTCTCGGGCGGAAGCGGAAAGGCCAGCAGCGGTGCGGCGATGGCGGCGATGCGCTGAAACTGGAGGATGACGCCGGGGCGGTGCGCGGGATCGAGCGGGAGCTTGAGCGCCGCGGC
>JAZKEV010000613.1:4715-12473 GCA_040386765.1 Verrucomicrobiota bacterium
TCGACATAGGCGTCGAAGGCCGGGGCGGAGGCCGAGGGCGTCGTCAGGGCATTGGATACGTGGGCGGAGACGATCTTCCAGCCGAGGCCAGGGAACCGGACCCACACCTGGGACTGGCGGCTGTGGCGCGGCTGGCCGAAAATTTTCTGCGATAGCTCGGACATGATCGAGGCCATATCATCCCCGAGGACCAGGATGCTGCGACGGACCAAGGCTCGATCGGTGAAGACGGGCGGGGCGGAATTGCGATAGGCGGCGAGGGCCTCGGCGCCGTAGAGGTGCTCATTGACGCCGTAGCGGACGGTGTGGGGCGAATCCCAGAAGAAGGCGGTGAGCGCAGGGACGTCGTGCGCGGCGAGCGCCCGTTCGTAGGCGTCGTGGAGGGTGGCGAGCTCGGCCACGATGGCGGGCGCGTTGATCTCGGGCATGCCCGAAGAGTCTAGCAGGGGGCGGACCATGTGTGTGGGAAGGCGGACGAAAGGGGGAGGTGGGCCCGGTGCGAGGGGGCCGCGAAGCGGGGGCTGGCAACCCGCTCCGGCTCGACAGCCGGACCCACCTAGGAAGTTACCACTTGTAGCTAACGGTGAGATCGGCGGTGGGTCCGACGCTGGGGCTCACGAACACATCCCAGAAGAGGAACTGCGGGGTGTAGTACTTCTCATCCAAAATGTTGTTGGCATTGAGCCGGAAGGACCAGGCTCCGCGGTTGTAGAACAGGGCGCCTCGGGTGACGAAGTAGGCGGGGAGCCGCACCTGCTGGAGGTATCCAGAAAAGAATGACGAAACGTAGGTGCCGCCAAGCGAGGCACCCCAGCCGGCGCGGGAGGTGTAGGTGCTGTTGACGGAGAAGACGCGCTGCGGGGTGGGCGCCTGGATGGGGGACTTCACGCCGATGCCGCCGCCGACGGCGACGAAGCGGCCGCCGTAGGTGAGCGCCGGATCGAGGCCGAGCGCGCCGGGCGGCACGCCAAGGAAGAAAGGCGGATTCTGCAGGTCGGTGCGCTGCCACGTGGCGGCAAGGGTGAAGCTGAGCGAGCGCGTGGGAGCGTAGCGGCCCTCGACCTCGAAGCCCTTGGATTTGTATTTATCGAAGGTGCCGGCGGTGGGATTGAAGGCGGTCTTCTCCTGCTGGTAGTAGGCGAGCGTGGCGAAGAGCTTGCTCTTGAAGACGGAGCCCTTGAGACCGACTTCGGTGAGCTTGGAATCCTGGAGCCAGGTATCGCCGCCGAGATTGAGCCGGTCGATCATGCCGCCCTGGCCGAGCTCGATGTAGCGCGAGGTGGCGTGCGTGATGTAGGGGCTGAGGCCCTCGAACTTGTAGGTGAGGCTGGCGTTGTAGGTGAGCGCGTTATCGGCGTCGTTGGCGTAGCCGTAGACGGCGCTGGTATCGGTGCCGTAGGTGTGGGCGTTGTAGCGATCCCAGCGGGCGGAGGCGATGAAGCCGATGTTGCTGGCGAAGGTGGTGTCGACGAGGGCGAAGGCGCCGAGGTCGGAGAACGCGCCGGTCTGGCGCCAGTTGTAGGGGACATTGCCGGAGCCGTTGTAAGCGCCTTCGAAGCGATTGTTGCCGTTCGCCGGGGCGGAGATGTCGCGGCGATCGAGGACCTGGAAGCCGCGACCGCGCGACTCACGCTCGTCGCCATCGGAATAGCGCCAGGAGATGCCAAAGACGCCGTCGAGCGTGCTGGTGGCGGAGAGCTTGGTGTGGGTGGTGAGGGTGGTCTTGTTCTCGAAGGCCATCGCGAGGTAGTCGGCGGTGAAGCCGTAGCTCGAGTACTTCGTGTGGTTCATGTAGTCATAGAACGATTGGTTCTTCAGCGACATCTGGTCGGAGAACGTCTTGGTGATATCGAAGTATGCGGTGAGGGAATCCGTCTTGGAGAAGTCGATCGCCTCCGCCTGCACCGTGTGGTGGCTGAGCTTGACGGTGCGAACGGTGGCGGGATCGAGCGCAAAGGCGGAGCGCTGCGCGGGCGTGAGCGCCAGGTACGGGAAGGGATTGGCGAAGGCGAACTGCTCGAGAGCGTAGGGCGCGAGCTCGGAGGGCGAGAGGAAGCTGTCGCCATTGGTATCGAGATTGAGCGCGGGGCGGCCGGCGAGGTACTCTCCATCGGTATCGATCATGCGCTGCGTGACGCGATTCCACCCGAGGCTCTGATTGAGATCGGCCCACTGTGCCATGACGCCGTACTCGAGAAGGACATCCTGGGTGACGAGCGTATCGACGGCGAGCTGCACGAGCTGGCTCTTGTTATAGATGTTGTCGTAGTAGCTGTCGGAATCCTCGGCCTGCACGAAGACGTAGGCGCCGGACTTCTTGCCGAAGAGGGTGAAGGGCGTGCCGTACTCGACGCTGCCGAGCATTTTGCCGTAGGTGCCGATGGTGGTGCTGGCGAGGCCGACGGGCTTGTCGATGAACTTGGCGGTTTTGCTCTTGGCGGTCTTGGGGATGAAGTTGAGGACACCGCCAACCTTGCCGCCGCCGTAGATCGGGGGTGGCGGACCCTTCACAATCTCGGTGTAATCGGTGCTCGCGATCGGCGTGGGGAAGTTGCCGCGATTCTCGATGCGGCGGAAGCCGCGGAAGAAATTATCGGCGCGCTCGCCGCGCACATCGAGGGCACCGGGGACGCCGAAGTAGTTTCCCGTGAAGGAACCGGCGGTGACGGCGACGAAGTCGTTGACGGTGCGGATGGAGAACAGATCGGTGAGTGAACTCTCGATGACCGTGACGGAGCGCGGGGTATCGATAAGCGGCCGGGGGACGCCGAAGACGCTGGAGCTCTCGCGGGCGGGGAGAACGTCGTAGATGTCGTCGGCCTTCGCCGCCGCGATGAAGCGCTCCATGGTGACAATCGGCTCGCCCGCGGGCGGCGCAGTCTGGGCGAGGAGCGAGGAGGCGAGAAACGGGGCGGCGAGCGCGCAGGAAGAGAGCGCGAGCGGAAGCAGGGGGCGGGGCGGGCCGAAGCGGCGGTGGATGTTCATCGAGGAGAATCGGACGTGGTGGTGTGGGTGGTCGGTGGCGGCGTGCGACCGGACGCGGGAAATGAGCAGCACCTGTGCCAGCGTATACGTTAACGTATACATTAACGTATTCCTTAGCAGTTGCGTCTGAAGTGACGGGGCTTCTTGCTGCACGGGCATGGCGCGCAGTCTTCATCCCTCGGCGGTGCCCGGCTTGAAACCGGTGGTCTCGGTGCTGGCGACGACGAGCGCGGATGACGGGCCGCGGCCGCTCGCGCCGCAGATACTGCAGACGCTGCGGACGCGGATCCTGAACTGGCACTACCCGCCGGGGCGGCACCTCGGTGAGAAGTTGCTGTGCGAGGAATTTGCCGCGAGCCGCGTACCCGTGCGGGAAGCGCTGCGCAGCCTCGCGGAGCAGGGGCTCGTGGATCAGGTTCCGAACCAGGGTTGCTATGTGCGGCAGCCGGACCTGGAGGGAATCCACCACCTCTATGATCACCGGCTGGCGCTGGAGTTATTTGTGATCGAGCGGCTGGCCTCGACGGGGATATCGGCGGAGCTGGCGGAATCGATTCGGGCGAAGTGGACGCCGCTGCTGAGCATCAAGGCCGATGCCTCGATGAAGAGCGATGACCTCGTGCGGGCAGACGAAGAGTTTCATCTCGGCTTCGCGAAGGAGCTGGGAAATTCCTACATCGTGGAGTCGCTGCAGGATATCAACGAGCGGCTGCGCTTCGTGCGGCTGGTGGTGATCACCACGCCGCATCGGGTGCAGGCGACGGCGGGCGAGCACCTCGCGGTGCTCGAGGCGGTCTTGAAGAAGAACGGCGAGGCGGCGCGCAAAGCGCTGCGCCTGAATATCAGCGCCGCGCGCAACAAGGTGGAGATCGCGCTGGCCCAGGCGCTGACGAACGCGCATCGGCGGACCAAAGAGCGGCCGGCCTGACTTTTTTAGGAGCGTGGCGTTGTCAGCGACTGACGATAGCCCAGCCACCCGCCGAAATGGGTGATGTCTTCCGCGCCGACGAGCGCGCGCGGCTCGCAGAGGAAACTCTTCACGGTTGACCCGTCCGCGAGCGTCGCTTCGCCGATGACCAGCGGAGCCGGCACGGCGGCGACGAAGCGCCCGAATGCTTCCGCCGTGAGCGTGTACGTTTCGACCGCGATGGCGTGTCCCGGCGCGGGCTCGGTGACGCGAACGAGGCCGGGCTTGGGCGGCGTGGTATTGGCGAGCGCGTAGAGCCGGTAGTGCGGCGACGTGGTGGTGGCCGCAACGAAGCGGGCGCCGAGCTCGGTGAGCTGCCGGTGAAGCGGCTGGCCGCGGAGATGAGCGCCGCAAACGGCGAGCGTCACGGTATCGCGCCCCGCCGGTGCGGCAGGCATGGCCGGCTCTTGCAGATAGCGGGTCGCGAGCTCGAGGAGGCGCTGATCGTGCCAAGCCTGGCCGCAGAGCGTGATGCCAAAGCCGGGACCGGCGCGGTAATTTCCCGCCGGCAGCGTGAGGCCGCAGAGGTCCAGCAGGTTCATGAAATTATTGTAGCGGCCCAGATTGGAGTTGAGCCGGATCGGGTCGGTCTGGAGCTCGGCCACGGTGTAAATCGTGCCGGCGGTTGGGGCGGCGAGGAGATCGATGCCGGCGAGGATTGTATCGGCCGCGCGGCGGAGTTCGGCGAGCCGGTAGCTCGCACGAAAGGCGTTCACGGCGGTGAGATGCTCAGCCCCGGTGACGATGGCGGCTACGGTGGGGTCGATGCCGGCCTCTTTTTCCGTCGCATGGCGGAGCAGAAAATCGCCCACGGCGGCAAACCGCTCCGCGGTCCACGGGCCCTCGTAAAGCAGGCGCGCAGCTTCGAGGAACGGGGCAAAATCGACTTCCACGATTTCGGCTCCGGCGGCGCTCAATCGCTGGAGCGCGGCGGCAAAGAGCGTCGGCGACTCGGCATTGCCAAACCACTCGAGCTGCTCGCTCCGAGGAACGCCGACGCGTGGGCGCGCGGGGAGCGGGTCGGTGGAAGCCGGCAAGCTGCGGGAAAATGAGTCGGCGGCGTCGTAGCCCTGCGCAGCGGCGAGGATGCGCGCCGCTTCGCCGCCGGTGCGGGTGAAGATGGAGACGCAGTCGAGCGAGCGGCACGCGGGCACAACGCCGCGCGTGCTGAGGCGACCGCGGGTGGGTTTGAGGCCGACGAGCCCGTTGAGGGCGGCGGGCACACGGCCGGAGCCGGCGGTATCCGTGCCGAGCGAGAAGTCGACGAGGCCGGCGGCGACGGCGACGGCGGACCCGCTGCTGGAGCCGCCCGAAATGTAGTCGGCGTTGAAGATGTTGCGCGGCACGCCATAGGGCGAACGCGTGCCCACGAGGCCCGTGGCGAATTGATCGAGGTTCGTCTTGCCGATCGGGATCGCGCCCGCGGCCATCAGGCGCTCGACGACTCCGGCGGAAACGGTCGGCGTGAAGGCGAAACCCGGGCACGCGGCAGTGGTCGGCACGCCGGCGAGGTCGATGTTATCCTTGATCGCGAAGGTGAGACCGTACAGCGGCTGCGTGGCGGGTCCGGCGGCGGCGACACGGCGGGCGTGGGTGCGCAGCTCCTCGAGCGAGAGGCGGTGTATCCAGACCGCGGGATCACGCCGCTCGTAGTCAGCGCAGCGACGCCAGACTTCCTCGACACGCGCGAGGAGATCGGTGGTGGGGGACAGAGGAGTAAGCGGAGCGATGACGGAAGACATGAGAAAGCTTTTGCGAGCGATGGCGCTGGCTCGGGCCGGCAGCAGGTTTCGAGCCCGTCGATTCCGGGCATCGGAACGACGCGCCCGGTCGTGTGCGCAGACCGTAGCGGTGAGGTTCGATTATATTTCCAGCACGATCAGCGTTTCACCGGCGTTGACGGGGCGTCCTTCGGCACAGCGCACCTCGCGGACTTTGCCCGCACGGCTGGACACTACCGTGACCTCCATCTTCATCGATTCCAGAATCACCAGGGTGTCACCTGCCTTCACCGTGGCGCCGGGCGTGACGGCGATCTTCCAGATATTTCCCGGAATATGCGCGGGGATGGCGATGCAGCCCTCGGGGATGGCGGATTCGTCGACCACTGCGGCGGACTCCGACTCGGCCGAGAAGTTCAACTGGCCCGACTCCTCCCAGCGCTTGCGCTCGGCTTCGAAGGCGGCCTGCTGCTGCGACTTGAAGGTCGTGATCGAATCCGTATTTGCAGTGAGGAATTGCTGGTAATCGCGCAGGCGAAAAGTGGTCTCCTCGATCTTGAGCTGGACCTTGCCCTGCGGGAACTCCTCGCGGAAACGGGTCAGCTCCGCATTCGACACCGGATAGAAACGGATCTGATCGAAGAAACGGAGGAGCCAGGGGCGGCTCGCGGTAAACTCCTGCGTCGTTTTGTAGCGATTCCACATCTGGCAAGTGCGCCCGATGAACTGATAACCGCCGGGCCCCTCCATGCCGTAGACACACAGGTAGGCGCCGCCGATGCCGACGGCGTTCTCCGGAGTCCAGGTGCGTGCGGGATTGTATTTCGTCGTGACCAACCGGTGCCGCGGATCGATCGGCGTGGCGACCGGCGCTCCCAGGTAGACGTCGCCCAGCGCCAGCACGAGATAGCTCGCGTCGAAGGCGATCCGGTGCACGTCGTCGGTGGAGCCGAGGCCGTTGATGCGGCGGATGAACTCGATATTGCTCGGGCACCACGGGGCATCCTTCCGCACGATCTGCATGTACTTGCGGATGGCGAGCAGCGTGGATTCGTCTTCCCACGACAGCGGCAGGTGAACGATGCGCGAAGGCACCTCGATATCGTCGACCGGCGGGAGCTCGGCTTCCGCGCGGAGCAAAATCTCTATCAATCGCTCCAGGGGCAGAAGACGGGGATCGAAATGCACCTGCAGGGAGCGGATGCCCGGCGTGAGATCGAGGATGCCGAAGAGCCGGTGGCACTCGAGCCAGGTTTGCAATGCGTGCACCCGCATGCGCAGCGCGATATCAAGCGCGAGCGGACCGTATTCGATTAATAGATACGCGTCTCCGGCGCGGCGGTAGCACACCTCGGGAAGGTCGGGCCGGGCGGCGCGGCGATGCAGGACGGCGGGCTCCTGGGGCGTGGTTGCTGCGGTCGGCGCTTTCACCCGCCGCCGGCGGACGGGCGCGAGGGATTCGATCTCGCTGTCTTGCGCCATGAGGCGGATGCGAGCCTCCTCGGCGGTCAGGGGCTCGAAGCGTACCTTGTCGCCGGGCTTGAGCTGGCCAATTTTCCACAGCTCGCCCTGGGCGATGGTGGCCGGGCAGACAAACCCGCCACAGCTCGGGCCGTCGGGGCCGAGGATAATCGGCATGTCGCCGGTAAAATCGATTGCGCCGATCGCATATGCGTTGTCGTGAATGTTCGACGGGTGCAGGCCGGCCTCGCCGCCGTCGCGGCGCGCCCATTGGGGTTTGGGGCCGATCAGCCGGACGCCGGTGCGCGCGGAGTTGTAGTGGACCTCATACTGAGTCGCGAACAGCGTCGCGATATCCTCTGCCGTGAAGAAGTCGGGGGCGCCATGCGGGCCGTAGAGCACGCCAATGGACCACTGGCGGGTCAGCGGCGAGTGCACCGAAGCGGGGGCGCGGAGCAGGGAAGCGTCGGTCGTCACGCCGGCGGGCGTGGAGTGGTTCACGCGCAACACGTCGCCCGCGCGCAGGGCGCGGCCGGAGTGGCCGCCGAAGAGGCCCAGCGTGAACGTCGCTTTGCTCCCGAGATAGTCGGGCACATCGAGGCCGTGGCGAATAGCGAGATAGGT
>JAZKEV010000613.1:12483-21376 GCA_040386765.1 Verrucomicrobiota bacterium
CCCGGGCCCTCGACGGAGCCGAGCCGCAGGGTTTGTCCGCGCTTCACGCGCAAGGCGCGGTAGTAGGGGATGAGCTTGCCCTCCAGCGTCGCAGGCATGTGGGCGCCGGTGAGCGCGATGACCGCCGGGGCATTGAAGCGCAGCGCCGGGCCTTGCACGGTGAGCTCGAGACCGGCGGCGGTATCGGCATTGCCGACGAGCCGATTCGCCAGCCGGAAGGACCGGCTATCCATCGGCCCCGAGGGCGGGACGCCGACATCCCAATAGCCCAGCCGGCCCGGGTAATCCTGCACCGTGCTTTGCGTGCCGCCCTCGAGCACCTCGATCGTGGAGGCGGAGTAGGGCAGCTTGTTGAGAAATTTGGTGGTGACCGCCCCGGCACGGAAACCGGCCGAGGCCACGATCTGCTGGAGGTAGGCGAGATTGGTCTCCAAACCATGGATACGCGTATCCGTCAGCGCGGCATCGAGCCGGGCGAGCGCCTCGGCGCGATCGCCGCCGCGCACGATGATCTTGGCGACCAGTGGATCGTAGAACCCCGTGATCTCCGTCCCACGCTCGACCCACGTCTCGATGCGGGCTCCAGGAGCGAACTGCACCTCGGTCAAAACGCCGGCGGCAGGTTGGAAGTTCTTTCCGGGATCCTCGGCATACACCCGGACCTGAATCGAGGCACCGGACTGCGCGGGCTGCCAGGTGCGCAGATCGAACTCGCCGCTCGCGGCGCGAATCATCCATTCCACGAGATCGATGCCCGTGACTTCTTCCGTCACGCCATGCTCGACTTGCAGGCGGGTATTGACCTCCAGGAAATAGAAATCGCCCGTCGCCTGATCGTAGACGTACTCGACGGTGCCGGCATTGCGATAGCCGGCGGCGTTGCCGAGCCGGGCTGCCGAGGCAAGGAGCCGCGCGCGCTGGTCGGCGGTCAAGCCCGGCGCCGGCGTCTCTTCGACGACCTTCTGATTGCGGCGTTGCACGGAGCAATCGCGCTCGCCGATCGCGACCACGTGGCCCTGGCTGTCGCCGAAGATCTGCACCTCGATGTGCCGGGCGTGTTCGACGAACTTTTCCAGGAAAACGCCTCCGTCCTTGAAATTGTTCTTCGCGATCCGTCCCACCGCGGCAAAAGCCGACGAAAGGTCGTCGGGCGTGCGGATCAACTGCATGCCGATGCCGCCGCCGCCGGCGGTGGACTTGAGCATCACGGGATAACCGATGCGAGCGGCTTCCTCGCGGGCGTGCGCTTCATCGCGCAGCAGGCCGGAGCCGGGCAGCAACGGGACTTGATGCTGTTGAGCGATCGCGCGAGCGGCGTGTTTCAGTCCAAACGCGCGCATCTGGTCCCCCGTGGGGCCGATGAAGATGATGCCTGCCGCCGCGCAGGCATCCGCGAAGCCCGGGTTTTCCGACAGGAAGCCATAGCCGGGGTGGATGGCCTGCGCGCCCACGGACTTCGCGGCGGCGATGATCTTCTCGCCCTCGAGGTAGGATTGCGCGGCGGGTGAGGGACCGATGTGAATCGCTTCGTCGGCCTGCTGCACGTGAAGTGAGTGCCGATCCGCGTCGGAATAGACGGCGACCGAGGCGATCTTCAGCCGGCGCAGCGTGCGAATGACGCGACACGCGATCGCTCCTCGATTTGCGATGAGTACTTTGGAAAAAAGCATTACTCAGGGATTCCAGATCAACACCTCAATCGGTGTCGGGTTGTAGGCGTTGCAGGGATTGTTGAGCTGGGGGCAGTTCGAGATCACCGCGACCACGTCGCACTCGGCCCGCAGCTCGACATAGTAGCCGGGGGCGGAGACTCCGTCGGCAAAGGTGAGCCGGCCGTCAGGGGTGACGGGCACATTCATGAAGAAATTGATGTTCGGCCCGATGTCGCCTTTGCCGAGCTCGGCTCGCCACGTCTGTACGCCGCGGATGAAGCTGTCACAGCAGGCGTGCATGGATTCTTTTTCGTGCGCATAGCGCATGGTGTTGCTCTCGCGCGAGCACGCGCCGCCGAGCGTATCGTGCCGGCCGCAGGTGTCGGCGACGATCGTCAGGAGCACACCGCCATCGATCGACATGAGACGCGTGCCGGTGCTCAGGTAGAGCGCCGCCTGCCCGCGGATAGTCTCGGAGGGGCTGTAGCGATTCGCGGGATCGTGCGCGTCGTAGAACAACGTGTCCGCCGCCTGATTGCCCTCGAGATCGACAATCCGCACGACCTGGCCGCGCTTGATCGGGTGCGTCCACGGATCGCCGGCGAGGATCACGTGACGATAGACAGCCGAGCTCGGATCGAGCGCGCTGAGAGTCTGTTGAGAGAGGTCCATGGGGGCGCTTTTAGTAACGCAGGGCGTGGTAACGAGCGTTGTTTTCGAATGCGCGGGCGTTTTCCGGCCGAATGGCGATGCTGGGGTCCGCGAGCGTCGGAGGCGGCGTGCGAAAGACTTCGAGGCGCACCTGGCGCGGGTGATAATTCCGGTCGGGATCGAGCGGGTGCTGGCAGGTATTGAGGACGACCAGCGTATCCAGTTCGAAACGCAGCGCCACGTGGCTGCCCGCCTGGGAGTGCTGCTCGACAAAGGTCAGCCGCCCGGCGTCATCGGCGACCACCTTGCTGAAGAGATTGAGATTGGGAACGAGGTCGCGTTTGCCGAGACCCCATTTGGCGAGTTCGATCAGGAAACAGTCGCGCGCATTGCGGTGAAACTCATTGCGCGCGGTTTGGTAGGTATTGATGCCGTACTTTGCCGTCACGAGTTCCGCGTTGGAGCAGCCGCAAACGGTGTCGTGCCAGCCCACGGTGTCGGACGTGATGCTGGCCAGGACGCGGCCCATATCGGAGTGGAGGCAGTACGGGGCACGGAGGTAAAAGATGTGCTGGCCCTTGAGGGTATCGGGCATGTTGTACCGCTCGTTAAGCACGTCCGCATGGTAAAGCAGCAGGCCGACGTTGGCTCCCCCCTCGAGGTCAGTAAGGCGCAGCGTCTTTCCCCGGCCGATCACGCCCGACCACATGCCCGCATGGGTGAGGGTCCGGCTGAACACCGGCGCAACCGGCTCGCACTCGATCTGGAGGTCGTCGGACATGGAAGTAGTGGTGTTACGAAATTAAAGAAACGTGTGAATAGAGACCAAGCAGGTGACATGCCAGAGGTTTTTTAAACGGAGTGCTGTCTTTCGCCTGAAGCGGGGCGGCGCCGGCAGCGCTACAGCAAGGGCGGCATCGCGATCGCGGTGAGCTGCAGGCGAGATTGCTTTACGCCTTTGCAGGCGCCGAGCGTGTCGGCGAGCTTCTGGAGGTCGCGGGCGGGGCCTTGGACGAGGAGAACCTCAAGGTAGTGGTGATTCTCGAGGTGGACGTTCATCGACGCCACGACCATCAGGTAGTGCTCGTGCTGGATATCGGCGAGCCGGCGCTGGAGGTTTCGCTTCTGGTAATCGTAGACGAGCGTGATCGTGCCGGCCATGCTCTTGGTGCCGACGGACTGGGCGTGGCCGACGAGGCGTTCGCGGGCCATCTCGGCGATCGCGTGCGAGCGGCTCGGGAATCGGCGGCTCGCGACCATGGCATCGAGTTCGTCGAGGAGATCCGAGGGGAGTGAGACGCTGAAGCGGGCGAGAGAGGGTTTTTCCTTCGGCATGAGCGAGTGGTTATCGAATGACGAATAACGAATGTCCAACGACCAATGATGGGCTACTCTACGTCGTCGCCGACCTCGGTGAGGCGGACGATGGGGAGTTTTTCCGCGGGCGAGGCGGTGACCGGTGGATGGATGAGGGTGTCGAGGCGGTGGCGGGTGGCGATGAATTCGGGCGAGGTAAATTGTGCGGAGCTGCGCGGGCGGGGGACCGGGACTTCGATGAGTTCCTGGACCTCGCCGGGGTTGGCTTTCAGCACGAGGATGCGGTCGGCGAGGAGGATCGCCTCGTCGAGATCGTGGGTGATGAAGAGGATCGTGACGTCCACATTGCGCCAGATCTCGAGCAGGTGCGTCTGCATCTGGCAGCGCGTCTGCGCATCGAGGGCGCCGAAGGGCTCATCCATGAGAAGAATACGCGGCTGCGCCGCGAGGGCGCGGGCGATGGCCGTGCGCTGCTTCATGCCGCCGGAGAGCTGGGCGGGGTAGGCATTTTTGAAACGAGTGAGGCCGACGAGATCGAGGCCCTTCATCTCGAGGCCGAACATCACATTGCGCGTGACGGTGAGCCAGGGGAAGAGCGTGTAGCCTTGAAAGACCATGCCGCGGTCGGGACCGGGGCCGGAGACGGCGCGGCCATCGAGCAGAACCTGCCCCGAGGAGGGCGTCTCGAGGCCGGCGAGAATGCGGATGAGCGTGGACTTGCCGCAGCCGGAGGGGCCGATGACGCAGATAAATTCGCGCCGGTGGACGCGAAATGAAACGTCGCGCAACGCGGTGTGACTGGTCCCGTGCGTTTCAAAGTGCCGGGTAAGGCGATCGACTTCGAGGACGACGGGGCGGTCCTTGAGCTTCCGGAATCGCTCGGCGACGGCGGGCGACTGGCTCCGGTAATCGGGGAGAGCGAAATTAGCCGCCGGATCGGGCACGGGCGAGGAGGGCGTGCTCATGCGGATTTCCTCCAGGGGAAGATGCGCTTGCCGAGAAACGCGAGGACCTGATCGGTGGAGAGGCCGATGATGCCGATGATCACGATGGCGGCATAGACGTTGTCGAAGTTGCGATACTTGGCCTGCTGATTGATGAAAAACGTGATCCCGCTGCTCACACCGACGACCTCGGCGACGATGAGATACGTCCACGCCCAGCCGAGCAGGATGCGCTGGTCGTTGTAGAGATCGACGATGCAGCTCGGCACGATCACCCGCAGCAGCAGTTGGCGGGGCCGGGCGCCGAGCGTCTGCGCGGCCTCGATGAGCGCGGAGTCGTGGCGACGGACGGTGTTGGCAATGACGAGGACCTGTTGAAAAAACGTGCCGACCACGATGATGGCGACCTTCGGGGCGTCGTAGATGCCAAGGACGGCGACAGCGAGAGCGCCAAAGGCGGGCGCCGGCATGTAGCGGATGAAGTCGATGACAGGTTCGCCGAGACGCGAGAGTGGCGCGTAAGCACCGCAGAGGATGCCGAGCGGCACGCCGATGGCCGATGATGCGAGGAAGCCCCAGAAGATGGTCTTGATGCTCTGCCCGAGGCTTTCGTGAAGCCAGCTGTCGCCCTTGAGCCGGGGCTTGGTCGTGAAGGCGGTCCACAACGCCCGGGCGACTTCGTGCGGCGCGGGGAGGAAGACGGGATTGGCGCGGACGCCGGTGGCGAGGCGGGGTGCCGGAGGAGGCGCGGCGCCTTGAGGGGCAGAAGGCTCGGCCGGCGTAGGCGGAGCGAGGAGCTTCTGGTTCTCGTCGGCGAAAACGGCGCGCTCCACGAGGAGGTCGGCCTTGAACCACGCGACGTCCCCGGGATCGGCGATACGCATGAGCGGGTGCCAGAGAAACGGGACATAGCTGACGAGCGCCCACACCGCGAGGGGCAGGAGAAACGAACAGAGCGTGAGGACGCGCTGCGCGCGAAGCGGAAGGGGTTTGCCGACGGCAAACCAGCGGGAGCGAGACATGAAGGGCGCGAGCGAGTCCGCGGAGAGCCCGCCACTCACGTGGCGGGCTGCTGGCAGAGGACGACGGTCGTGAGCGACCGTCGTGAGAGGAGGAGAGCGGGATTATTTTTTGGCGGCGGCGATGGCCTCGGCCGTGAGCTTGGCGTCGACGTAGGTGGAGACATCCTGGGCGGTCTTGTAGACGGAGTTCTTCACATTGAACTCGTCTGCGACGGCGGAGGAGCCGTTAAGGGCACCGAAGCCCTTGGCCTTATTGGCAATGATCTTGGCGCTATCGGCGAGGGTGAGGAAGCGGGTGCCGCCGATAAAGCCGGCATACTCGGCGGGAGTCGTGCCGGAGCGGGCGGCCATGATCTTGAGCGCGTCGTCCTTGGTGGCGGGATTGTTGATGTAGGCGACAACTTTGTCCCACACCGAAACGAGTTTCACCCAATCGCCACGGCGCTGAGCGAGGCTTTGCGGCGTGACGGCGATGGTGTCGTAAATGAGGCCGGGCTCGTCGGCGCTGGTATAGATGGCTTTCGATCCGGCGAGGGCCTTAAGGGCCTGGCCGGCATTGGGCTGCCACGCGGCGACGGCATCGACCTGGCCGGAGGCGAGGACTTGGGGTGTCTGGCCGGTGGGCGTATTGACGATGGTGACATCGGCTTCGGTGAGACCGGCTTTCTTGAGGGCGTTGAGCAGCATGAGGTGCTCGACGAGGCCGACCTCGAGGCCGATCTTTTTACCCTTGAGCTCCTTCACCGACTTGATGCCCGGCTTGGCGATGATCATGTCATTGCCGTTGGAGTAGTCGGTGAGCATGATGATCACGTTTTTGGCGCCATTGGCGCCTGTCACCAAGGCGTCGCCGTTGGTGACCATGACCGCATCGACCTTGCCCGCCGTATATGCCTCCATCGAGGGGCCGTACTCGAACCAGAGAAATTCCGCGTCAACGCCCGCCTGCTTGATCCAGCCCTTTTGAATCGCGACCTCCCAGGCGACCCAGCCCGGCCAGTCGCTGTAAGCGATCTTGAGGGGGGCAGCGGCGAGGGTGGCGGGAGCAAAGGCGGCGCAAGCGAGCGCACCAAGGAAGGCAAGACGACGAAGCAGTTTCATGGGTGTGATGGGTAAGCGGCGTGTTACGGAAATAAGTGAACGTGTTACCCATGGGAGTGAGCACATTCCGTGCCGATGAAGGTGCGAGAAGCGTGAGCGCCAACAGGCGTTGGGTGCGGGATACCCTCCACCGAAAGGCTGCTGATGCTGGAGTTGGGTCATTACGCCAAGGATGTCCTCACCCTGCGCGTGCCGGACTTCAACATCACCTGAAGCGCGAATGCCGGATGATTTCTGTAACCGCGAGACGCGTGCGGGGTTCTCCACTTGACTTTCAAGTGAACCATTCTTCCATCCACTTGCATGTCTAGTAAAGACGAACCGATTGAACTGCTGCAGGGGACGCTCGACCTCATTGTGATGCAGTCGCTGAGCACCATGGGGCCGCTGCATGCGTACGCGCTGGCGGCGCGGCTCGCGCAGGTGTCCAAGCACCCCTTGTTGTTGAACCAGGGCACGCTCTACCCCGCGCTCATCCGTCTCGAGCAAAAGGGCTGGATCAAGGGCGCCTGGGAAACCACGAAAAGTAACCGCGAGGCCAAGGTCTACTCGCTCACCAAGGCGGGCGGGCGCGCCTTGACCGAGGAAACCCAGCGCTGGCGACGGCTCACCGGGTTCGTCGAAGACCTCTTACAGCAGGCGTAGCGGTGCGGCAGAATTTTCATGAACCTCATCCGACGTTTTTTTCTGCGGCTGGTTTGTTTTTTCCGTCCGGGCCGGGCGGAGGCCGAGCTCTCGCGGGAGATCAATGCGCACCTTCAATTGCTCGAAGACAAATTCGTGGCGGGGGGGATGAGTCCCGAAGAAGCGCGTTTGGCGGCCCAACGCGCGTTTGGCGGCGTCGAGCAGACGAAGGAGCTGCAACGCGATGCGCGCGCTTTCCGCTGGCTGTCGGGTTGCACCATGGATCTCACGCTGGGCGTCCGGATGCTGGTGAAATATCCCGGACTCACCCTCGTGGGGAGCTTGGCGATGGCGTTCGCCATCGCGGCGGGCACCGCAACCTTTGAGGTGATCAAGCGCGTCACGGCGCCGGAGCTCGGGTTGCCGGGAGGAAACCGCCTCGTCGGACTGAAATTTCAAGATCGGGCCGAAGGCGCCGAGCGGCCGGCCTACGCTTACGATTTCATGAATTGGCGGGAGAATCTTTCCTCGGTGCAGGACGTGGGTGCGTATCGGTTGCTGAAACGCAATCTGGCCGCCCATGGCTCGTACGGCGAGCCGGTGACCGCCACTCAGATCAGCGCGGCAGCCTTTCGCGTGGCCCGCGTATCGGCATTTCTTGGACGCACGTTGGTGGAGGCAGATGAGACTCCGACGGCGGCGCCGGTGGTGGTGCTCGGTTACGATCTGTGGCAAACGCGTTTCGCCGGCGATCGAGCGATTCTCGGGCGCGAAGTAAAGGTGGGCGATAGCCACGCGACGGTGGTCGGCGTGATGCCGGAGGGCTTCCGCTTTCCGGTCGACGATCAGCTATGGATCCCGCTTCGTCCGACAGAACTGGCCCGCGAACCCGGCCGCGAGGCGCTGCGGGTTTTTGGCCGGCTCGCGCCTGGCGTGACATTGCCCGAGGCGCAGGCGGAAGCCTCGACGCTTGCCGCGCGGACGGCAGCGGCCTGGCCCGAAACTTACGCGCACCTCACGCCGCAGGTGCTGCCGTATGCAGAATCGGTTATCGCGATTCCCGCGCAGGGGCGGGCCGGGATTTACGCGCTGTACCTCCTGGCGGCTCTTTTTCTGGTCGTCGTCTGCGGTAATGTCGCGTTGCTGATCTTCGCCCGGGCGGCCACCCGCGAAAAAGAACTCCTGGTTCGGACCGCGCTGGGCGCGACGCGCGGCCGAATCGTGGGTATGCTTTTCCTGGAGGCGTTGGTGCTGGCCATCATTGCCGCCGCGATGGGACTCGCCGCGGCGGGAGTGCTGTTGCGCGGAGCGGCGGAAATGATGAGCGCCGGACCGGATCGGTGGCCTTTCTGGCTCGATGGCGGACTCTCCGCAACGACGGTGCTCTATGCGGGCCTCCTGGCCCTGGCGGCCGCGGCGATCGCGGGAGTCGTGCCGGGATTGAAAGTCATGGGGAAGGGGCTGTGGGATCGCATGCGCCAGTCGAGCGCGGGGGGCGGCGGTCTGCGCATGGGCGGCGTGTGGACCGGGGTGATTATCGCGCAGGTCGCGGCGACAATCCTTTTTACGGCGCTGGCGTTCG
>JAZKEV010000614.1:0-11546 GCA_040386765.1 Verrucomicrobiota bacterium
GTTATTACCATCGCGTGGCAAGCGGGGCGTTTGAAGTAGTGGACGAAGAGCGGGAGTGCTTCGCGGGCTGAGTAGGTCGTAGTCATGATTGCTCACTCTGAGGCGCATGCCGCCTCCATGCGGGGCGACATTCCGCCCGAGGAAAAGTGGGTCTCGAACTCAATCCCGGCCGATCGCAGCTCGAGGCAGAAAAGGAACGCGATGAGCAGCCCGCGCTGCTCTTCGTTGAGCCGCCACTTCTTCACTTCCTCCCGGTAGAGTTTTCCGAGCTTCATGGGGTGACAGCCCTGCAGGTGGGCGGGAGCGCGTTGTTTGTCGCGATAGCGAGGGAAAGCTGCAGCGACGCCACCTGCTGCTGCAGACTGGCTAGCTCCACGGAAAGCGCGTGAGCCCGCGCCGCCTTTTCTTTGTCGTCTGTAGACGCCAGCGTCATGCGGACGGTACCGAAGCTCACATTCGCGACGCCGCGTTTAGATTTGATCAGTCGGCGAGCGTGGACGGCGAGGAGGCCGCGGACGTTCACCTCCACCTGCACCGTCACGACCTCGGCGCCGGCGTCGACGAAGTGCATGCCGAGGTTCGTGAACACGATGGCTGGGCGCTGGCTCTTCATTGGATCTCTGTGCCCACGCGGCGGGCTTTCCCGAACATCAGGCGATTCCGCAGCTTCTTCATCGCCTCTTTTTCGAGCGCCCAGATCCCGCCGCGGGTGCAGCCGCACCACGCCGCGATGTCTTCGTGGGTCAGCGCCACGCCTGGTTTCGCGAGCATCGCGAGCAGCTCGAGCCCGAGGTCGACGCGCCGGCTTTTTTCCGCGCCTGACATCGGAACCGATAGGTCGCGCAATTTCCTCTCGTCGCTCATCCGTGGCCCTCCATCTCCATCTGCCTGGTTGGTATCGGCCGCGCCGCCGCTGCGGCCGCCGGCGATGGCACCGTGGGCTCCGGCTCGCGCTGGTAGCCACACGGCACGACCTCGAATTTTTCCCCGTCGATAAACGACGGCAGCTGCTCCAGAAGCCACTGCGAGACCAGGGAGCCGCGCAATTTCTCACGCGCGCGGATCGTGCGCACCACGGCCCGGCGCGCATCGCGCGGTTTGTCGAACATCACTGCCGGCGAGCCCGGCTGCAGGACACC
This sequence comes from Verrucomicrobiota bacterium, assembly GCA_040386765.1. Lineage (GTDB taxonomy): Bacteria > Verrucomicrobiota > Verrucomicrobiia > Opitutales > Opitutaceae > ER46. The sequence continues at coordinate 1,140 of JAZKEV010000614.1, forward strand.
GCCCTTGTGGAAGCCCGACACGTTGATGAGCGTGCACACCTTGCCATCGCGCGTGACGACGTGCGACTCGGTGGAGACCACGGCCGCCACAAACATTTCCTGCGGCTGGGTCTTCCTCGATTTCCTAGTCTTCATCGGGCAGCGGGTATTGAGGGTTTACCGGGCGATAGATCGCCGGATCGCGCGGATCCGTGGCAGGCGCGGCGGGCGGCGTGGAGCAGCCCGAGAGAAACAGCGCGGCTATCGCCGCGAGAATTAAGCGGCGAGTCCGAACCATGCTGAACTCCTTTCCGCGGTATTGAGGTCGACGAGCTGGCCGACGCCCGGCTCGAAGAATTTCACGGTGTTCGCGTGGTCCACGAACCAGTTGATCGCGTGGCCGCCGGTGACGTTGAAGTTCTCCGGCCGGGCTGGGCCCGCGGTGAAGAAAATTACGCCATAGGCCAGCCCGCCGCGAGCGGTCCCGCGTTGAGCGCCCGCGAGCGCGTTGCCCACCTGGGCCCACGCCATGGTGCCGATCGCGAGGTTGTCGCAGTCGCTCGTCTCCTCGATCCACTTTGGCCGTTGCCGCACCCGCTTGCCGGCGATCTCGCCCAGGACGGCGAGCTCGACCGGGCGCGCCTCGAGCCAGGCGTCCCAATTCCGGGCGACGAATAATTCGCTGCAGGTGTCGTAGTGGAAGTCGGGAAGCTGCCAGAGCGCGGCGGGCAGGCCGGCGGCGAAGAGAATCAATCGAAGGTCTTGTTGGGTCATGATGTGGCGAATTGGCTGGCGGTGAGCTGGCGGAGGATGAGGTCGCGGTCGGCCTCGGTGACGAAGGACATGGCGCCATCGGGCAGGATGAATTTCACCCATGGGTTGAGCTTCAGCGGATCCCAGGCGGCGAGCTGCTCGGGCGGCGTGAGCGAGCGGATCTCGATCGTGTTGTTGGCGCCCGCGCGCAGGGGGAAATTAAAACGCGCGATCACGTCGCGGCGGGTCTCGATCCACTCCGGCTTCACGTCGGCTGCAGCGATCGGCGGCGGCGGTGGAATAAAGGTCTTCACGGTGCACGCTCCACGATCCGCCACTCGCCCTTGCCGGGGAGGACCTTGGTAAACTCGATCACCACGCGATCGGTGATCATCGGCGTGATGGGATGGCCCTGGGGATCGAGCAGGAAGCCCGCGTGCCGGTCGTCCACGGCCACGATCATCTCGGATTCGATGGCTTGGACGGTGACGACGACACGCTCTCCAAATTTGAACAGACGCTTCATGCCCGTGATGACGTCTTGCATCACCTGGCCCTCGGGTTCGGCGGCGGTCGGTTCGTTGGGTGAGATCATGGTGTCACCTCGTTAGTTTCCGCCGGCACGAGCCGTACGAGGATTTCGAGGCGGAAGAGCGTACCGGGCGCAGCGACGTGAGCAGTTCGTCGAGGTGCCGGTTGATCGTGCGAAGCGTTGCGACCGTTCGGTCGCTCGGCCGTTCGGGGCTCGGGGCTCGGGGCTCGCTAACTGCGCTCTTATCGGCTACCGGAGTTTTCGCGAGCTTCACCGGCGCCTCGGCCGGTTTACACTTCGCATCGCCCCACGCGATGAAGGCGCGGAGCATCTCCGGCGAGTGGCCGGAGCGCATGCCCAGCCAGCGGTGGCAAAACAACGCGAGGCCTTCGGGCGTGCAGTCGTGGTCACGGCACGCCTTGGATGTGACGCTGCCATTCGCGATGCTCTCGAGAACAGGCCTCCAGCCGTGGAAGACCTTGTTGCGAAGCGACAGCGCGACCGTCTCCCACGGGTGACCCGTCGCCGGCAGTACGGCAGCGGCGGGCTTCGGCGCCGGGGGCGTGACGGGTGCAGCGGGCTTCGCTGGTACCGGCGGCGATACCGGCGCGGGCGCCGGCGCCGGAGGCCGCGGCAGGATCATCGGCTCAACGGGTGCGATCGCCACCTTCGCGGCCGGCGCCGCGGCGGCGGGCTTCGGCTTGCCGCCGACACCCAGCTCGCGCTTCACGGCGTAGATCCGCTCCAGCTTCAGCGCCCGTGCGCCGCCGTTGAATTCGTTGAGCCAGGCCTGCAGCTGGCCGGTCTCCAGGTTGTAGCGGTCCTCGATATAGTGGAGCATCCGCGAGGGCTGCTGCGCCACCATGTTGAGCGCGTCCTCGAGGAGCTCGGTGAATTCGGGGTCGCGGACATTCATTGGCCGGCCTCCGCTGCAGTCGCACCTTCCTTCAGGATCTTGGCCACGAGCTTCTCGAGCGCGCTGTCCGTGGTCTTGACCACCACGAAGTCGCCGGTGCCTTCCATCGCGACGCCGATCTTGGCGAGCTCCTTAGCGTCGAGGTTTTTCAGCGCATCGGCGGAGGGCTTCTCCTCGGTGATGATGAGCAGCTCCGCCTGGTCGGGGAGATGCTTGCGGATGAGGGCGACGGTTTTCGCGTCGTCTTCCCACTCCAGTTTGCCGCTGCCCTTGCGGAAGCCGACCGTGACACCGTGGAGCGACATCGTGCGCGGGCGTACGAAGAGGTGCGGTGCTTTCTCGATCGTAGCGCGGAGCCTGGCGCAGAGATCGGCGGCTTCGGCAGCCGCGGCTTTGATGCCGCCGACCCGGCGGCGTTGGAGCGCAGAGACCTCGGTCTGGAGATCGGCGACGCGTTCGGAGACGACGGTGCGGGCCTTGACGTAGGCGCCCGCGAGCGCTTCGAGCTCGGCGAGGGTGATTTCGGTATTATTAGCGGATGCGATGGTTTTCATTTTCAAGAGGCGATGGTGGTGGAGCTGACGGTTGGGAATTGAGCGGCCGCGCGGACGAGCCGCGCTTGCGTTACGAGGGTGAGGAGGTTTGCGGCGCGCCGGGTGTACCAGCGCGCGTCGGAGCGCTCTCCGTGTTCGAGCAGGCGTTTCGCCTGGCGCACGTACTGTTCGGCACGGACCAGGTGCGCCTCGATGACCTTGTCGTTCATCGGGCAGCCTCCGCCGCCGCGCGCGCTTGCTGGCGTATCATAACTTTACCTACGATGTATCCGCCACAGATGGCGCCGGCGAAGAACACGCAGGCCAGGACGACGACCGCCGAATCGCGGCGGAGGAAGTACTCCGCGCGTGAGTAGGAGACCGGCAGCGGGAATTTCGGACGGAATTTCACGACACGCCTCCTTCCGGTTCTGCAGGCACGGTCTCGACCACAGGGCCGACGAGCGTGCGCAGCGCCTTGGCCATCTGCTCGTGCGCCTCCGCCTGGATGTAGAGACCCCGGCCAGGGATCATCCGCGCCAGGCGCGCGGCGTCGCGAACCTTGACGGCCATGTACTCGTGGTGAGCGAGCGCGGCGCCGACGTTGTGAGAGAGCAGCGTCAGCCGGACGGCCGCGAGGATCGCGCGTGCCTCCGCGATTTCGTTGCGCGCGCGGATTAGCGCGTCCGTGACGCCAGGCGAGGCGCTCGTCACCTGCAGCGCGCCGAGCTCGGCGTCGGAGTTGAGGAGGCGGTGGTTGGCCTCACCGATGGAAAGGACGGCGCTCATGACTTGCCTCCTTTCACTGCCTTCTCTGCCTCGACCGCCTGGGCTTCGATATACAACTCCAGGCGGGTCGCGTGCTCGGTGAGCATACGCGAGGCATCGGCGGCGCTGTTGAGGTCGCTGTCGATTTGCGCGGGCCAAGACGGCTTGTGGGCGAGGACTTCCTCGCAGTGGTGGATGACGACACCGAGCTCGCGCACGATGTGCGCGGCCTCCTCCCGCACGCGGGTGATGTCGATGGGTTTGGCGCTCATGATGCCCTCCTTTCCATCAGCATCAGACGTTGGCGCTGCACGTAGCACGCGGCCGGCAGCGGCGTCCAGGCGTAGACCTCACCATGGAGCTCGACCCCGTTGAGGTAGTACCAGCGAGCGTCGCACCACCGGGCGCAAACCGCCTCGGGGTGTGCGCGGATCGAGACCAGGACGGGATGCTCGTCGGGCGGCACCTCGAACTCGAAGTGGCGCCAGAGCACATCCTCGCCGGGCTTCCGCGGGAATTCGATATCCAGCATCTTCTCGATCGCGCTCACTTCGTCGCGGAGGCCGCGCACCCCATCCGTGAGGCAGGGGATATCGACGTAGCGATCGCGGCGTGACGGCAGGAAGAGCTTCAGCATGACGGCGTGATCCATCAGCTCGGAGAGCGCGCGTTTGATCGCGGAGACAGAGCGGGGCTTCACGAGGCACCTCCTTCGCCGTCCTCGGTGGCGGCCGGCTTCACGGCCTCCAGATTCAGCTCCTCCAGGATGTCGACGGGGATCTCTTTCAGCCGGCGTTTGGTCGCGAGCGCGCGGGCGCCTTCGAGCTTCAAGATCAGCCGCCGAAGGCCGTAGATCGTCGAGGCCCACTGCGTAAGGAGCGGCAGCGCGCGGGCATCGTCCTGGACGGCGAAGGCGCGGGCATATTTCAGCAGGTCGCCCTTGGTCGGCTTTTGGTCGAGTTGCAGTATCTCATCATCCCCGCCCATGCGACCGAGGAACTGCGCCCAGAATGGATGGCCGCCCTTGAGCACCTTCGTGAACGATGGCACCCAGGTGAAGATCACGCAGCAGCCGGTGTCGTCCTGTAGCTCGTGGAAATAGTTGAAGATTGGCTGCTGGTCCGGCTGCACGTTGGGCCGGAGCATACGCTGGATGTTGTCGACGATGATCGTGCGCGGCCGCGCCTCGACGTTGGTGTCGAGCGTGCGGACCGCCGCGCTCTTGAGGAAACGCTCGATCTCCACCTCCTTGTCGCCGCACGAGGAGGAGACCGGCACCTCGTAAAGCTCCGCGATCTTCTGCACCACGCGAGACCGCGTAGCGCGGGCGGGAGCCTCGATCCGGATCGTCTCCTTGTGGTTGTTGATCGCCGCGTAGTGGGACGTGCAATACGTCTTGCCCGAGCCCGTGAGGCCCTCGATCCCGCCCATGCGGATCGTGCGCGAAAAGGTGCGGCGGCTGTCGATGTAGTCGCGCACCATCTTCCAATTCTCGGTGTCGACGTGGCCCACGGAGGAGCTGGTCTCAAGCGACTTGGCGTGGGCGCGGAGGCCGGCGACGTAGCGGCGGAACGTGTCCACGCTGCCGCCGGGGGTGAAGTATTTGCCGGTGACGACCTGATACCAATACTGGTCGCTCGGCTCCTTGCCGGTGCGGTCCTTCAGGCCGATCGCTTTGGCGATCCGGCCCAGGATAGCGTGCTCGCCGCCGCAGCGCGACTGCGTGAAGTGGCGGAGCCATTCCGCGTCCTCCCGCGCGCCGGGCGGATAGTGGGCGAAGAGCTCGGCGGAATCGTTGACGCTGCCGCGCAGGAAGCGGCCTACCGGATATTTCGGCGTGACGACGACGGCGGCATTGCCGGTCGTGTCGGGCGGTGTTTTGGTTTGGGTCATGTTCAGGGACTTCAGGTTTATTTCTGGTTGCTGGACTAGGCCGTGGGGCGCGTGTAACGGCGCGCTCCACGGCCGCTTAAAAGTGGGTTAAGGCTCGGTGGAATCGCCGTAGAGGGAGCCCTTGGCGGGCATGGGTTGGGCGGCATCTCGCGCGGCCGCTGCGAGTTCGCTGTCGATGCGGGCGCGGCGGACTTGGCGTGTGCGTTGCTGGCGTGCCTGTTGGGTGGTCGTCGGCGCAGCCGCCGGTGCGGGAAGCGCGGCGACCGCCGCCTCCTTTGCCTCGTTGTGGGCCCGGAGCTGCGCGAGAGCATCGTCGGTGTCGGCGAGGTAGTAGCCGCGGAGGTGCTCGCGGTCGGCGACGCGGGCCGCATGGATCCGGCCCATCTCCGCGCGCCACTCCGGCGTGCCGCGCACCACGCGGCCCTGGCGGAAAACGCTGCCGAGGACTCGGCCATCGTGGGCGAGCACGACGTGGGAGAGGTCCGGGGCGAGCACGCCTTCGAGGGTGCGGCCCTCGAATTCGCCCGAGAGCAGCGGGTGATCGCCCTCGCGGAAGACAAGAAGATCGTCGGTGAGCGCGGTGCGCTCGAGCATGACCTTGCCGTCGCGGATCGTCATCGGCGCCCGCGGGCCGGCGATGTAGGTGAGCAAGTCGCCGTCGACCGGCGTGAGGGTGACGCCCTGCAGCAGCCGGCAGAAGCGCTCGGCCGGGCACTCCATCCGCGACAGGAGGTTGTCGGGATGCGCCGCGGCGATCGCGTTTTGTTCCTCCGCCGGCAGCGCGAGGAATTGGGACCAGGGCCGGTAGCTGTCCGCCGGCGAGCGGCGCCATTCGCGGATGCGGTCGAAGCCCTGCAGCTTGTGCTGGCAGCGGAAGCGGAGGATCCGCAGCGCGTCCTCGATGGCGGCGTGCGCTTCGTTGAAGTCCAGGAGCGGCGATTGGAATTTCGCGAACACCTCCTGCAGGCCGCCGGCCTTCTCCATCAGCCCGAGGGTGTATTTCTCGATCTGCTTCAGTTCGCCAGGCGCGGTATCGTAGCGCGGGCCGGTGCTGCCGGGCAGCCGCGCGAGCTGGGTCATGAGCAGCCGGAAGAAAGCCTCAATGGGGGCCTTGTCGTACGGTGCGCCGCCCTCGTCGCGGAAGCCGTGCGCCATCATCTTTTCCTTGAAGATGCCGGTCGCCTCGAAGCGGATCCGGTCGCCATAGAGGCTCTCGAGCAGGCGCTTCGCCCACGGCGGGATGCACGCGGCCGCGTTCTCGTGCACGATGGTGATGGGCCACGGCGGCAGGCCGAACTTGCGCAGGATCTCGACCAGGACGCGGAGTGCCATGTCCTGCGTCACGCCATGGCGGGCTTTGCGATCGCCCTCGGTCTCGGCGTCGGCCGCTTTGAGCGCGCGGGGCTTGGCGCAGTTAGCCAGGTCGACGCCGCTGCAGGCGTCGAGCCCGAGGACCATCAGCGGGTACACCATCTCGCCGCGGCTGCCAGGCCCGAACCAGGTGCAGCGCAGGTCAGGGCGCGAATCGTCGAGAAAGATATACTGCAGCGGCAGCAGCGGGCTGCGATCGGTGAGGAGCTGGTCGGGTTGGGCGTTGTGGGCGGCGAGATAGCCGTGCGCCATCTGCTCCTTCACCGCGCGCAGCTTCGGCAGTCGACGGCGGAAGGTCGCCTCGCTCCAGCCGGCGGGCAATTCGCTGAGGCGGACGATCGCGGGGTGCGGCCGGGCCCGGCCGGTGCGTCGGCACCAATCGTCCACGGTGCCGTACGTCGGCACGGGCTTGCCCACGAGCCAGACGTCATACACGACGTGCCGCCACACCGCGTTGACGATGTCGGTGCGGCCCTTGAATTCCGTCCAGCGCTCGTTGAGCCAGCGGACGAATTCTGCCGGCAGTGCCGGCTCCTTGCCCTTGTAGGTGCGCTGCAGCACGCGCCAGTCGCCGGCGGGATAGCTGGCGCCCACCTTGCGGTGGTCGCCCGGCTTGTATCCCCCATCGCGATACACCGCGAAGAGCTGCTTGAACGACTTGGCGCTCCAGCCCCAGCCGAGGTGCCGGCGCTTCAACGCGGCCGAGGCCGCGCCGGCCTTGAGGTTGCGGGCGGCGAGCATCTCGCGGAAGACCGCGAAGAACTCGCGGATCCGCACGCGCTCCTCTGTCTCCACGTCGCGGTACCACTCCTCGTGGTCGCAGTCGGGAATATCGAGCAGCATGGGCTGGCCGTTGCCCAGGAGCGCCTGCTGGCGGATAGGGGGATGGGCGATCACTTGATGCCCTCCGCCAGCTTCCGGGCCCGGTCGGCCTGCGTCTGCAGCTTGTCCGCGATTGCGTTCCAAAACCCCTTGTCGGTTTTCTCCACGAAGGAGGGCGTTTCGAAGAGCGTGTCGATGGCACCGATCGGCGCCATCATCTCCTTAAATTCCAGCTGGCCCGCGGGCGCACCCGTGCCGCCGGTCCCTGTCCCGGTGGCCGCGCCCTCCTTGCCCTTACCGGCCTTCTTCTTCGCCAACTCGGCCTCGTGGGCTGCATGCTCGGCGTCGCCCGCGTTCTCTGACCGACGCAAATCCAACAACATCGTGCGGAGCGACCGGCCGGCGACGAACTGCTCGATCCGCGTAATGACGCTTTTGCGGGCCTTCGCGGGCAGCGAGTCGAGTGCTAGTACGTCGTCGGCGGTGACGCCCTCGATGGTGGGCTTGTGGTCTTGGATCTCGCCGGCGAAGGCGCCCTGCTCGAGATCGGAAAGGAAATGCTCCCCGAGGAAGCTGTAGTTACGGAGCGTGCGGGGGGTGACTTCCTTCCAAATTGGCAACGCGTTGCCAATTTGACCCTTCATCGCGTCCGCGAGCTTCCCTCCGAACTTCTCACACCACGGGATCCATTTGCCGTGGCCGAGCGATTCCTTCTTCGCGAGGAGCATCACGCCGAGCGCGGTGGCGGCCGTGCTGAAATTGACGCGGGCCTTTTCCGTCTGGGACCAGGCGGAGGTGATCTGCTCATCGGTAAGCCGCGAGCCGATCTGGCGGAGCTTCACGCGGAGCGCGTCGCTGGTTTGTCCGGGGGTCATGAGAGTAACGTCGGTTGAGAGCGGGAGTGCTGGTTTGGGCATCTTAAAGGGAGGGCACCGGCGCGGGGGCCGCGCATCCGGCGGCTGGCGCTGCTTCGGCGCGCGCGTGTTCGAACTTGGTCACGTTGCTGTCGAGGATCGTGAACACCTCGCCGATCCGCGCGTGCGGCCGGGCTTCGGCCTGGTAGTCCAGGCCGCCGAGCGTGCGCCAGATCGCGGCCTCGAAGTCGGTGCGCGACAGGCGCCCGAGCCGCTCCATGATGTTTTCGCGATCGGCGGCAGTCATGGCTGGGTGGGGACGACGAGCTCGGACCAGGACAACGGGAACTTGCGGTGCTCATCGAGAACGGCCGCAAGGGTCGGCGGCTCGGGCAGCACCGTGGAGACGAAGTAGATGTGGCCGTCGAACCAGAGGATGATCCGCCAGAGCGGTGGCGTGACGCCGAGCAGCTGGCCGCTGGCGATCGCGGCCGTTGTTAGCTCGCGCTCGAGCGGCGTGATCGGCTCGATCACCCGGATCGCCAGGCACCCGGCGCCGTGGTTCGGCGGAATGGTCCTGGGAAACGCGATGAAGGGAAACGGGACAGGCATGGCTCAGGCGGCGACCGCAGGTTGGCTGGCGCGCTGCGCGAGGTACGCCTGGGCGTGGGCAATGGTGCGTTGGTCGCTTTCGATATCGCGCTGGAGCGTCGCGAGCGTGCTCACGTTGTAAGCCTCGGTGGCAAAGGCGCTGGCCTTGATGGCGGTGATCCGCGACTCCGCCCAGGCGATGCGCTTCGTGAGGCGCGCGATCCGGCGCCGCATCTCCAGCCAGATCGGCGCGGCCTCGTCGTTGATCCACACCGTGCGCCCGTAGGTATAGAAAGTGAAAGCCTCGAAGTCCCCGCGCTCAATATCGGCAAGGATCTCTTTGGTGTTCACCTGCGTTGTGGCGGTGGATCCCGCCTCGGTGCGCAGGTGCACGCACACCCGGCGGTGTTTTTTAATAAAACGGATGAGTTCGTCGTTACAGAGGAACGTGCGCTCCTCGGGGTCTGGCTTTGTGGCGGTGGCGGTATTCATGGTCATGTATCAACAAGTGGATTCAGCGGGGCCCCAGCTGGGCCTGCTGCATGAAGGCGGTGGCGATCTGCAGGCACTCCTCGGCGGAGAATTGCGTGGCGAGGCTCGTGATGGCGTTGAGCTTGTCGGCGGCGGTGTAGCGCGCGCTGGTCACGAGGGCGTGGACCACGAAGGCCCGCGGCACGCGCATCGCCAGGCGGGGGCCGCGCTCCTCGATTTCTTTGCCCTGCGAGGCCGCGACCAGCCGGCGCTCCTCGCGCTTCTTCTCCGCGCTCAGGCCTGCCGGGTAGCGGTGGCACCAGTCGGCGAACATCTCCTCCACCTTGGTCGTGGAGAGGTCGAGCCGGCCCGCGATCTCGCCCACGCGGAAGAACTCCTTGTCGCCCAGCAGCCAGTCGAACTGGAGCGTGGCGTCAGCGGCAGCCTTCCGGACGTTGGCGGTTAGCGCGGTCATGGCGTCACGTCGTGCCGTTTTTCGCGGAGGGTGGATCCATCTGGGCGAGCAGGCCCGCAATCGTGAGCTGTTGATCGCGCGCGGCTTGGCGGTGGTGGATCGCACGGGATGCGGCCTCTGCTTCCGCAGAGCGGCCGTGGTCGACGAGCGTGCGAAGTATTTGTTCACGCTCGGCCTCCGTCGTCGTGGCGTCATTGAAATGCCGATACGCGACCGCGATCGTACCTAGTAAGGAGCTGTCGATCGGCTCAGGCATGCAGCGCCTCCATAATCTTCGCACAAACGCGGGGATATATTCCGTGGTTGATCGCGCGGGAGACAGTCGACTCGGGATGACCCACGAGCTTCGCCAGCTCGCGTACGGTCATCTCGTCGCGGTCCAACATCCGACGCTTAATCCGTTTCCGGCTATGTTTACTCGCTTGCTTTTGCGCGGCCATCGTGGTGTG
>JAZKEV010000615.1:0-2011 GCA_040386765.1 Verrucomicrobiota bacterium
GGCGCGCCCGAATCGATCACACGCGGGGCGTTCAGGTCAGCGTTTGACCTGCTCGATGGAGTCCACCTTGCCGGCTTTGAAGGCGATGCGGATGCGCTCTTCTATCCGATCTTGGTAGATGGCGGTATAAACGGGCTCGTAGAAAACGACCGGCTGCTTCGTGCGCGCGTCGATCACCACATAGCGGCGATAGCCGCTGTGGGCGCTGCCGAGGTAGTCTTGGTGATAGCTGTTATAGATCCACATCTCATCGGTGCTGGCTGCGGAGGTTTTGCTGATGCGTTCGTCAGGCGTGCCGAGGGCGATGTAAACGAGATCGGTGGTGAAGCCGACCTCGACGCGGCCGAGGCGGATTTTATCCTGTGTGGGCGCATCGAGCGCGCCAAAGGCGGAGGATTTTTCACGGATGCGGCTGTCGATGGTGCTGCAACCGGCGAAGCCGAGCGCAACCAAGACCAACGGCAGGGCACGAAATAGGGAGATAATGCGGGGTGACATAGGGAATTTGACCCCAAGGTTGCGCGCTAGTTCGAGCGAGGCAAGAATGCCACCGGAAGTCGGCACGGGCTCGGCGGAAGCATCGCGGGAGCAGTCAATGCGCCGTGATCTCAGGGTTTTGGTCACCGCACCCGCGATCAGGGCACGGCCAAGTCAGGTCTTGGCTGGGGCGCGGGCTGGTTTGTTTTTTTCGAGGGTAATGATGACGACGGCGGAAACGATGATCGCAGAGGCGACGAGGGTGCGCGACGTGATGGGCTCGCCGAGGATCAGCCAGCCGAGGATGACGGCAACGACGGGATTGACGTAGGCGAAGGTCGCGACCTGCGCGGGAGGGCACTTTTTCATGAGCCAGACGAACGTGGAAAAACCGATGAGTGAGCCCACGATCACGAGGTAGAAAAATGCGCTCCATGAGCGGGCGCTGATGGCGGGGAAATTAAGTGCGATCCAGTCGCCGTGCACGCACGCGGCAATCATGAGCGCGCTGCCGCCGCAGAGCAGTTGGAGGGCGGAGGCCATCATCGGATCAGCGCCATGTTTCGCGTGACGAGAGGTAATCGATCCAAATGACCAGAACAGACAGCCGGCGAGGATCGCGAGGACACCGCCGACATGCAGACCGCCCTGCGCGGGATTTTGCCACGGAGCGGCGAGCCAGACGACACCGGCGAAGCCGGTGAAAAGGGCGATGGCGGTGCGCAGCGTGGGACGTTGGCCACCCGGCCAGGCCCATTCGATGAGCACGATGAAGAGCGGACCGATGCCGATGAGCAGGGCGGTGAGTCCGGATGGGACGAATTGTTCCGCCCAGACGACGGTGCCGTTGCCGCCGAGCAGGAGGAACGTGCCGATGAGGGCGTTGAGACCCCACTGGCGCGCGGTGGGGAGCGGTGCGCCGCGGAGTTTGAGGAACGTGAAGAGCGCGGCGCCGGCGAGGAGGAAGCGCGCGGCGGCCATCAGGAAGGGAGGCATCGTCTCCACGGCGACGCGAATGGCGAGATAGGTGCTGCCCCACACGAGGTAGATCGTGGCGAGGCCGGCGCTGATAGCGGCGCGAGACGGTGGCGCGGAGGAAGAAGGCGAAGACACGAAGTTGAGCGTCAGAGTTGGAAGGTTCTGGTGAGGCTGCGCGCGATTATTGCGGAAGTTGTTTTTTGGCGAGGTCGCCGAGCGTGCGGAGAGCGGTCTCGATGACGTCGCTCCACGGGAGGCCGCAGTTCATCCGCAGGCAATTTTTGTAACGGTCCTTAACGGAAAAGAGCGGACCGGGAGCGGTGCTGATGAGGTGTTTCAGGGCCTCGCGGTGGAGCCGGAGGGTGTCCACGCCAGGAGGGAGTTCGCACCAGAGCACGAAGCCGCCAGCGGGGCGGCTGAGGCGCGTGCCTTCGGGAAAATAGCGAAGGATCGCCTGCGAGAAGAGGTGCAGTTGATTTTGATACGCACGCCGGATGGTGCGCAGGTGGTGATCGTAGCCGCCGTGACGGAGGAAATCGGCGATGGTTTTTTGAAG
>JAZKEV010000616.1:0-6991 GCA_040386765.1 Verrucomicrobiota bacterium
GGCGCGTGCGGACGCTGGAGATATTCACGCCGCGCGCGTCGAGGTCCTTCGATGGAGCGAAGGTGGCGAGGTAGCGCTGGGCACCGGTGGCACTTGGCGCAGGCCTTGGGCTGAACGGCGGTGCGGAAAGGAAGGGCGGTGCGGAGGGCGCTTCGGAAGCAGGAGCGGCTGCATCGGCCGTGCGGCGCAGGGAGGCCACGAGATCTTCGATCTCCGGCGGCGTCTGACCGTGGCGATGCGCGGAGACCAGTTGCTCGAGCCGGTGGATGCTGTGCGCGACCAGTTCCAGCGAAGCAGGCGTGGGCGTGCCATGTCTGCGCGTGAAGCGGCGCAGGACATCTTCCGCGGCGTGAGAGAGCTGTTCGGCAGATCGGAGACCGACGATACCGCAGTTGCCCTTGATCGAGTGGACGCAGCGGAAGAGCGTCTCCAGCGCGGCGTGCGTGGCGGGCGAAGCGAGATCGGCACCCACGCGCTCGAGCGGCTCCAGCTGCGCGCGGATCTGCCCGAACAGTTCGTCGCATTCGGTGTAGAAGTCGTCGAGGAGTTCGCGCTGCAGCTCCGGTGAGGGCTCGTCGCTCATGCGGGTCCTGACCGGACCCCTTGGGCAGTGGATTGAGAGGAGGGCTGAGCAGACTGGGACTGAGCCTGTTGCTGTTGCCAGGCGTTGAAGCGGGCGCGCAGATGCGCGGCCGACATCGGCTTCACATAGTAAGCGGTGGCACCGAGTTTCGTGGCGCGTTCGAAATCGACAGCGTGCTCGGAGCCACTCAGGACGGCGACATCGAGCGGCGGGTCAAAGGGGTTGGCACGAATCCACTCAAGCACTTCGAAACCATTACACGCCGGCATCTTTAAGTCGAGAAACACCAAGTCGGGGCACTCGGCATTCCGCCGGCCGGAGGCATCGACGCCTTTCTTCAGATAATCGACGGCTTCCATGCCGTCATAGGCGCGGACGAGCTCGCATTTCAGGTCGTTCTTTTGGAGCGCCCAGCGAAAGAAAAACGCATCGTCGTCCGAGTCTTCGGCGAGGAGGATGATGGGACGTATGGTTTTGCGAGTCATGCAACGGTTGCTCAAGTTGCCTGCGTCGGCTGGACGGCAGGGGGACTTGGAAATGCGCTCCGTCAATTTCCGGTCAGGCTCCGACACTGTCGAGCTATGAGCCGGACAGGGATTCACCAATGTTGTACCGGAGAATCCCCCATGCGTTTTGCCGGATCGGAGCGGACAGAAGCGCAAAGCGCTCCCGATTGAGTGCAAACGCGTTGCGGCACTGGCTTAAGGATCGCGGAGGTTTGGCTGGGCTGCCACCGAGAACGCGTTATAAAGGGAAAGTTATCCCACCCCGCAAACGATGAAGACCCGGCGATTGGCAGCGATCTGGATGTTATGCGCGACAGCGGCAGCGCTGCCGGCGGCAGACTCAGGGGGCTTTGGCGCGCTGCTCGAGGAGCGCTTCCGCGCGCTCGATCGCGATGGCGACGGCAAGGTGACGCGGGAGGAAGCGGGCGATGCGCCATGGTTCAAGCGGGTGGACCGGCAGAACAAGGGCGTGGTGACGATCGCCGACGTGCGGGCGCTGCTCGCACGGCTCGACGGGCTGGCGACGCTGCCAGCTTCGGAGGCCCCAAAGGCGGACGCCGGGAAACACACCGCGAACCCGCAGCTGACGGCCGAGGCGAGTTCGCCGCGCGAAGGACCGCGTGTGCTGCGTGCGGTGGATCGCGGCGTGGGCCGGCTCGTGCCGGACCTCGCGTTTACAGATATCGAAGGCCGCGCGGGAAAACTTTCCGATTATCAAAACGCGCCGGCGCTGGTGATCGCGCTGACGAGCACGACGTGTCCGCTCACGCGCAAGTACGCGCCGAGCCTGGCGCGGATCGAGCGCGAGTTTGCCGAGCGCGGCGTGAAGTTTCTTTTCGTGAATCCGATGACCGCCGATGCGGTGGCGGACATGCGCGAGGCTGCGAAGGAGAATGGTTTTGCCGGACGATATGTGCACGATGGCGAGCGGAAGCTCGTGGCGGGGCTGGGCGCGTTGACGACGACGGAGGTCTTCGTGCTCGATCCGGCGCGGACGCTGGTTTTTCGCGGCGCGGTGGATGACCAGTATGGTTTTGGCTACGCGCTCGAGGTGCCGCGCGAGGAATATTTGCGCGGGGCGTTGCGTGCGGTGCTGGCCGGAAAAGTGCCCTCGGTCGAGGCGACGGAATCCCCCGGCTGCGCGTTGGAAATCGCGACACCCGTGGCTGGCGAGGCCGCGGTCGCGAAGGATGCGATCACGTACCACAACCGGATTTCGCGGATCGTGCAGCAGAACTGCCTGGAGTGTCACCGGAGCGGTGGCGTGGGACCTGTCAGCCTCGAGACGTATGCGGATGTGAAGTCACACGCCGGCATGATGCGGCGGCAGGTGAGCAAGGGCGCGATGCCCCCGTGGTTTGCGGAACCGGGAGCGGAGGGCGAGGCTTCGCACTGGAGAAACGACCGCTCGCTCACGCCGGCGGACAAGACGGACTTGCTGGCGTGGCTCGCGGGTGCGAAGCCTGAGGGGAGTCTGGCGGACGCGCCGAGGCCGCGGGTCTTTCCGAAGGGGTGGGAGATCAGCAAGCCGGATGTCGTGCTGGAGTTGCCGCGCGCCGTGGCGGTGAAGGCCGAGGGCGTGATGGCGTACCAGACGCACGTCGTCGACACGCGGTTTACAGAGGACAAGTGGGTCGTGGCCTATGAGGTGCAGCCGACCGCGCGAGAGGTGGTGCACCACGTGATCGTGAAAATCCATCCTCCGGGGGCGAAGGCTGGAGCGGAGCGCGCGGACGATGGAGCGAGCGAACGCGAGGGATTTTTCGCGGCGTACGTGCCCGGAAACAGTCATGCGACCTTCCCGGAGGGATTTGGAAAAAAGATACCGGCCGGTGCGCGCGTGAGCTTCCAGATGCACTACACGCCCAATGGCAAAGCGACGACGGATCGCACCAAGCTGGGCCTGGTCTTCGCCGCGGAGCCGCCGCGGCACGCGATCCACGTGACGGGGCTGGCGAACCCGCGGATCAAGATCCCGGCGGGCGAGCCGAATCACCCCGAGACCGCGGGGATCACGCTGCCGTACGAGGTGACGCTGCTCAGCTTCTCGCCGCACATGCACGTGCGCGGAAAAGCGGCGCGTTACGAAGCGGTGCTGCCGGATGGCACGCGGAAGAAGCTGCTGGAGGTGCCGGCATACGATTTCAACTGGCAGCTGCAGTACAAACTCGCCGCTCCGGTAACGCTGCCGCGCGGAGCGAAGCTCGTTTACACCGCGTGGTTCGACAACAGCCCGGGCAACCCGGCGAATCCCGACCCGGCGAAAATCGTGCGCTGGGGCCCGCAGACCTTCGACGAGATGATGCTCGGCTACGTGGAATACTATGTGCCGGGGCAGAAAGCGGCGCTGGCGCGGGTCGGCGGGGATCAGTAACGCAGAATGAGGAAGTCGGCTGGGTGAAGGAGACGGCGGGGGAGGTAAAGAAGGGGAAGGACGGGGAACGCTCATCTGCGCTAATCTTTTTTTGCGGAGGGGTGGTGCGGGGATGTGCGTGCTTCACCTGATCGGCGAAGCGCGGGGATTGAAGCAGGGCGGGTTTTAAGCCGCCCTCTCGCATGCCCGAACGAAACGGGAGACGCCTACGCGAGAGAGGGAGCGAGGGAGAGAGCGGAGAGGGTGCGGGAGAGTATTCGACCGATTCCGGGCGCCCCTCAGCGTGTGATGAAGAATGTGCGCTCGACCGGTTCCGCCGTCCGAAGCAGTGGCGCGAGGCTGCGGCCCCACTGCCAGGCGACGACGGTGACCTTCAGTGGGAACTTCGCGCGACGGGGCAGGGCGGTGAAGGTGAGTGAGGTGCCGTTGGGCGCGATGGCGGCGGGGCCTTCGCGGACGTAGAAGTTTATCCGCGCCCTGGTGTCGGCGGGGGCGTTGGTGCTGGCGAGCAGGTGCAGCGATTTGCCGGCGAGCGCATCGGCGCGCTGGTTGGGGATGGGCGCGAAGGTGAGGCGCTGTGGGACGCCTGCCTCGTTGCGTAATGGAATTCTCAATACGGCCTGCTGGACGCTGCGCTTGAACGTCGCGTCCCCAGGATGCGTGGCGGCGAGCCAGATCTCGGCGGTGCGCTTCGCGTTGGTGAGGCCCATGCGGTAGAAGCGAAGGGCGAAGGTATCGGCGGAGAGTTTTTGCACCGGGCCGCAGATGCGGTCGATAGAGATCGCGAGGGCATCGCCGGGGCGGGCGATGGGCGAGCCTTCCTTCAGGCCGGTCCAACGCTCGGGGCGGCCCTTGGGGACGGAGGAGAGAAAGGTGCCGGTGAGATGAAACGTGAGACCGTCCTCGACAGGGACGAAGGGGATCGTGACCTGCGCGTGTGAGCCGGGGACTTGGGGGAGCACGGCGCCGTGCTGTATGTAGCCGAGGAGGGCGGCGCGTTTGCCGCGCTGATCGGCGCGGAATTTCTCGGTGGCGACGGCGTGCTCCTCGTCGAAGCACCAGAAGGCTTCATCGGGCTCGGCGTATTCGGCGACGGGTGCGGCGGGGACGCGCGGCGACTCGTTGAACCGCCAGCGATCGGCGAGCCAGCCGTCGACGGCGGGATCGATGCTGCGAAGCGGAGCGCCGGCGACGGCGGGGAGGCGGTGCTGGGCGGCCTTGCGGAGATAGAGCGCGAGATAGGCGACCTTTTCCGCGGAGACATCGAAGTGGCCGGCCCCAGCCTCGGCGAGCATGGTGAGCGGAAGCAGCGCATCGGCGGCGCGGTGCTTGAGGCCGAGTGCGGCGCGTTCGTCGGCCCACTCGTACTCGCCGATGGTCACGAGGCCGGGGATGCCGGCAAGCGCGGGCTCGCGGACAATGGGCGCCTCAGCGTCGCCCGTGTAGGGCCACTGGCCGCTGATCGAGAGCACGGCGAGCGTGCGCTGCGGCGCCCAGCGGGCGAAATTCCACGGGAAACCTGCCGCGGCGGAGTGGCCGAGGGGCGCGATGGGGAGGCTTGTCACCTCATCGTAGCCCGAGGCTTCCGCGAGGGCGGCGAGCATGGCGTCGAAATGGCGCCCGACGCCGCTCTCGAGAGCGAAGGCGAGGTCGAGCGGGGGCGAGATCCAGATCGCGGCGAAATCCTGCGCAGCGAGCGCAGCACGGAAGATGGGGTGCTCCAGAATCGGCTCCTCCTCCATATTGTGCTGGCCGACGACCACGGCGCGCAGGCGGTCGCTGGCCGGAGGCACCCAGAGAAACGCGCGGGGTGCGCCGCCGGTTTCGGAGGATGTGACACCGGGGATTTCGACGGACCATTGCCAGTCGGCGACCAAGGGAGTTTCGCTCATGGACAGCGGCAACGTAGTGGCGGCCCGCGTGACCGCCAGCGGAGAGTGAAGTCGCGCGGAAGCGCGGGAATGTGTCGCTGCCGGGGCCGGGAGGTGACGATGCGAGGGAGATTGAAAAGCTCCCTTGCCAGCGGTGCGGGTGCTCGCAACGCTCTCCCGTTTGCATGAGCACCGCCGTCAAAATCTACGACACTACCTTGCGCGATGGCACGCAGGGCGAAGGCATCAGCTTCTCGGTTGCGGACAAACTCCTCATTGCCGAGCGGCTCGATAACTTCGGGGTGGATTATATTGAAGGTGGCTTTCCGGGCTCGAATCCCCGCGACATCACGTTTTTCCAGGAAGCGAAGCACCTGAAGCTG
Source organism: Verrucomicrobiota bacterium (assembly GCA_040386765.1). Taxonomy (GTDB): domain Bacteria; phylum Verrucomicrobiota; class Verrucomicrobiia; order Opitutales; family Opitutaceae; genus ER46. The sequence goes on from JAZKEV010000616.1 coordinate 5,718, forward strand.
AAGCACGCGCGGCTGGCGGCCTTTGGCTCGACCCGGCGCGCCGGTGCGAAGGCCAGCGAGGACCCGCAGCTCAAGACGCTGCTCGATAGCGGGATGCCGGTGACGACGATCGTCGGCAAGACGTGGACGCTGCACGTGACCGAGATCCTGCGCACGACGCTCGAAGAGAATCTCGCGATGATCGAGGACTCGACGCGCTACCTCGTGGCGCAGGGCCGCGAGGTGATCTACGATGCCGAGCACTTCTTCGACGGATTCAAGAACGACCCTGACTACGCGCTCAAGACGCTCGCGGCGGCGCTCCGCGGCGGCGCGAGCAATCTCTCGTTGTGCGATACCAACGGCGGGACGCTGGTCGACGATTTCAAGACGATCGTCACGCGTGCGGTGAAGGAATTTGGCGGCGATAAGATCGGCGTGCATTGCCACAACGACAGCGGTCTCGGGGTGGCGCTTTCGCTCGCGGGCGTGACGGCCGGCGCGGTGCTCGTGCAGGGGTGCGCCAACGGCTACGGCGAGCGCGTGGGCAACGCCAATATCACGACGGTCATGGCGAATCTCTTTCTCAAGATGGGTAAGACGGCGCACTGCGCGGGCAATCTCGGCCAGTTGCGCGATCTGTCGCTCTTCTTCGACGAGCTCGCGAACCTGCGGCCCGACCCGAAGGCGCCCTTCGTGGGGCAGTCGGCCTTTGCGCACAAGGGCGGCTTGCACGCCAATGCGGCGCAGAAGGTCGCGCGCAGCTACGAGCACATTGACCCGGCGCTCGTGGGGAATCGCACGCGCGTGCTGGTCTCCGACATGGCGGGGCGCAGCAGCCTCGCGCTGAAGGCGAAGGAAATGGGCCTCGAGCTCGACGAGAAGCGGCCGGAGATGAAGGCGCTGATCGAGGAGCTGAAGGAGCGGGAGTTCCGCGGCTACGAGTACGAGGCGGCGGACGCGTCGTTCCGCCTGCTCGTGGCGAAGCACACGGGGCAGACGAAGACGTTTTTCGAAGTCGAAAGCTATCGCGCGATGATCGAGCGTCACGGCGACGAGCTCTGGTCCGAAGCCACCGTGAAGCTGCGCGTGAATGGCGAGACGGTGCACACCGTGGCCGAGGAAAATGGCCCTATCGGCGCGCTCGACAAGGCGCTCCGGCTGGGCTTGGAGAAAATCTATCCGCAGCTCCGCGAAGTGAAGCTGCGCGACTACAAAGTCCGCATCCTCGAAGGCAGTACCGGCGCGGGTTCGCGCACGCGCGTGCTGATCGAAAGCGGGGACGGCCAAGCCAT
>JAZKEV010000617.1:0-5095 GCA_040386765.1 Verrucomicrobiota bacterium
GAGAGATGGAGCTCCGGGCCGAGGGGGACGATGCGCGTCGGGTTGATGTCGGTGTGCGTGATGTAGTAGTGCCGCTTGATGTGGTCGAAATTGACGGTGTGGGCGACGCCGGGGATCTGATAGAGGTCCTGCAGATAGCCCTGCAGATTCGGATAGTCAACGATCCGGCGGAGGTTGCACTTGAAGTGGCCGTGGTAGACCGCGTCGAAGCGCACGAGCGTGCAGAAGAGCCGCCAGTCGGTTTCCACCGGATGCGCGGCGAGGAGGAAGCGGCGCTGGGCGAGACGGGCCTCGAGCGAATCGAGCGTCTCGAAGGCGGCACGCACGGCGCGCTCATAGGCGCGCTGCTGCGAGGCAAAGCCGGCGCGGTAGACGCCGTTGTTCACCGTTTCGTAGATCGTCTCGCTGAGCTTCGCCTGCTCGTCGGCGAGGTCATCGGGGAAGAGGTCGGGCGTGTGCCGGGCAAACGTCGTGGCGTGAAACTCGTCGTTGAACATCTGGCAGATGTCGTCCTCGGAATTGTTCACGATCCGGCGGGTATGCCGATCCCAGAGCACCGGGACCGTCCAGCGGCCGTGGAAGTGAGGGTTGGTCGCGAGATACGCCTCGGAGAGAAATTTGAAATTGTTGATCGTATCGCGCGAGTGGCCGGGGCCGTCGTGAAAGGCCCAGCCGCGCTCATCGCGGACGGGATCGACGACCGTGACGCCCACCGCCTCCTCGAGCTGCTTAAGCTGCCGCACGATCAGCGTGCGATGCGCCCAAGGGCAGGCGAGCGAGACGTAGAGATGATAGCGGCCGGGCTCGGGGGTGAAGCGGGTGGAGCCATCGGCGCGGACCCAGTCGCGGAACTCATCCGCCTGGCGCTGAAAGTCTCCCTGCTTGGTTTGTTCGACCGGAAACTGGCTGCGGACACTCATGATGGAAGTTGGAAACGGTGACGTGGTGACGTTGCGGGGCGGTAAAGACGGGACCCTGGCGCCCGTGCGAAAGCACAGGGAGGCAAATAAATGCAGATCCCCACCACAAGACAATCACCGGTAGAAGGAGTGCGCGCCGATCGTGACTGTTTTTGCGAGGCTGCGCGTCCAGCGCGTGCGCTCGACGGCGCGCGTGTAGTGCGTGGCGCCGCCGGTCGCGTCATGCCACGAGGCATCGACCGAGTCGTCGACGATCGCGAGCGCAGTGGGCCACATGGCGTCGTTTTTCGCGCGCGCGATGGCGCGGGCGAGGGGCATGCGACCCGCGGTGACGGTGTTGAGGGCGCTGAATTGCTTCGGCCGGAGCACGGAGAGGGCGAAGAGCTCGGGCAGGCCGCGCGAGCGATTCCGGATGACGGACATCACGGCGCGCATGCCGAAGTCGCCTTGCGAGGCGGCCTCGAGCACGAGGCACGCCGCGATCGTCTCGCGATCGAGCAAGGAGAGTTCGTACTGCGGAATGCTAAACGAGATGCTGGGCCCGGGTTCGGATTTCGACGGTGCCTCGGGCTCGGGTGCAGGTACCGTATCGAGCCGAATGACTGGCGGAATAAACGCGCTTCCGAGCGCTGTGCCGCCGAGCGCGGTCACGGGTAAAACGAGGAGCGGGGCGAGGATGACCCACAGCCATGGCTTCGTTTTCACACTCCATAGGATGTCACAAGTCGTTGGCGGCGGAAATGGGGTGGCAAACCAAGCGCGGCGACAGGTTTTCCACTATGCGTGATCCGAAAAAACCCGTAGTGCGGAGCGTCAGCCCGCGCTGGGACGAGCTGGGATATTCGAAGCGCGGGCGGAAAGCTCCGCGCTCCGGAGGGATCGCGCCGTCAGTCGTGGATGATCACATCCACGGTCTCGCCGGGGCGGAGGAGGAGACCGGGAGGAGGGGCGATGTGGATGCGCAGGCCGAAGTCGGACGGAATGGTGGTGACCGGCAGGCGCATCGCGGCAAGCAGCGAAGGGGTGACGGGCTCGAGCTGCTGGCCGACCTGCGTGACGGTGGTCATCGCCGATTGCCGCTGCATGGAGCGGGTGCGGACCTCGACCGCCATGCCTGGCTTGGCGTCGAGCGTCACGGGCTGGCGGATGAAGCCGACGATGCGCTCCGACCGCAGCGCCGTAACCTGCAAAATGGGTTCGGCGGCGCTGATGGCTTCGCCGGCGCGCCGGTACACAAGTGTCACGACGCCATCGATCGGGGCGATCAGCGGGGCGGGGCCGAGCTGGGCCTCGATGAGGCGGAGTTGTTCCTCCTTTTGGGCGATGGCGGCGCTTAGTTCGTTGCTGGCCATCGTGACGGCGCGGGTATCGGGCTGGTTGGCGCTGGGGGGGCGCGTGGGATCGATGCGGGCGTTGAGCTCGGTCTGGGCCTTCAGCTGCGCCTGAACGGCGTCGCGGGTGTTACGGGCCTGCTCGTACTCTTCGTCGGTGATCAGCTTGCCGCGGTGCAGCTGGGTCGAGCGGGCGAGGTTGGCCTCGGCCTGCTGGAGCTGTCCCTGCAAGGCGACGAGTTGCACGCGCTTGTTCATCCAATCGAGTTCCAGCTGCTCGATGGTGAGATTGGACGTTCGGCGCAGGACCTCCATCTCGGCGCGAATCACGGCGAGCGAGGAGGCGATCACTCCGGGCTCATTTAAGAGCACATGACCGATGACATCGCCGGCCTTGACGGGCTGGAGGAGATCGACCTTCAGCTCGACGATGCGGCCGGACTGGGCGGAACGCAGTTCGGCGCGGATCGCCTCGGCTTCGCCGACGAGCGTGGGTGGCGCGACCCAACGGCTCCAGATGAAAGCGGCGGCGGCGAGTCCGATGAAGAAGACGATGACCGGGATGTATTGCAGCCGGATCTGCCGCCAGATCTGGCTGCGCGGGGTGGGGATGGGGGGCAGGCGATCGCTCATGTCAGACTTCGGACTCATCTTCAGCCTTCATGCTCGAAACCTGCTCGACACCGGGAAGCATGGCGAGTTCGCGGAGCAACTCAGGCACGCGGGTGGGATCGCGCAGGAGCAGGCGATAGGAAAGATCGGCGCCCTCGTTGGTGGAGTCGAAGGCGCGATTGGCGCAGTGGGCGCGGAAGGTGTGCCGCGCGAGCAGGCGCTCCAGGGACGGCATATCACCGGGGCCGCGCGACCAGTGGAGGTTGAGGATCAAGTCGTAACGATGGCGCGAGCCAAACGACGTGAACCATAGATAGAGCATCAATCCGACCACCACGAAGGTGCCCACGATGGCGGTGGAGAATTTCTGCGTGCCGCACGCCATGCCCAGCACGATCACCGCCAGCACGTAGGACGTATCAAGGGTGTCGCGGAGGATGTTGCGGAAGCGGACGATGGCGAAGACCGCCATCAGGCCGAAGGCCGTCACGAGATTGTTCGAGAGGACCATCAGCACCAGCGCGACGATCACCGGCATCAGGATCAGCGAGACCACGAACGAGCGCGAATACGACACGCCCGTGTGGGTAAACATATAGACCCACGCGATGAGCTGGCCCATGAGGAAGGCCAGGAGCATGGCGAGCAGGACAGTCTGAAAACTTGTGGGCGCGATTCCGTAATCGCCCTGCAAGAGCGCGTTCATCCGCGAGACTCCAACGCCTCAAAGGGCGTCACGCAACAGCAACCGCCGCGCGAGCAGGAACGTACCGGCCCGGGAAGCGATCCGCGGGGGCGGCGGGCATCGGAATCTTGAGGCCGATACCGCGATTGGAGACGCTATGCTCGCCGAGGAGCGCCACGCCTTGGGCGTACTTCGGAGCGCCACCGCGGACGAGACCGAAGACGCGCACCATCTCGCGGCACCAGTCGGGCATGCGGTCGACAAACTTCAGCTCGAGCACGACCTGCTGCTGGAAGGGCTCCACCGCGTCGCCGAGGCCGGTCTTGAGATTGGAGGCAAACTGCGGCTCGCACTGCACGGCGCGATCGAAGGTGACGCGCATCGAATTGTTCACCGGGCTCATCCACGCTTCGCGCAGGTAGGCGACGTGGGAGCGCGGCGTCGCGCGGAGCTTGTGGAGGAGGCGGCAAAATTCCTGGAGCGCGACGAGCTGCTTGCCGTTGGCCTTGGCGAGATGCTTGAGCTGGGGCGGGGCGCCGGCGAGGAGGGGATTGACGAACTCGCGATGCACGCTGGCGCGGAACTTGGAAATGATGTCGTTGGTGCGGCGCTTGATCTCGAAATGCACCACCTGATCGGTGTCGCTGTAGTAGCGGATACGGAGCTTGAAGCGGTTCTTCTCGCCCGTCTGCACCGCGTGGTAGGTGGTCAGATCGGGGGAGTCGAGGTACAGTGAGTGAACGGGATACGCGTTATCCGGCTGGGTCGCGGCGAATTCGTCGGGCTTCAGGTAGCAGCGGACAAACTGCCGCACGGCACGAGCGGTCTCTTCGGAGACGAGATACTTCAGTTCGAAGCGTTGAGTTTGGAGGCGATCCGTTGCCATGACCCGTCTGATGACGCCAGTCACCTCGGTTTGTTTCAATTGGCGTCACCGACTTGTAACGAGTTCGCGTCGCCCTAATGAGGGCGGTCGTTGGCGGTAATATATGGCCGTTAGCCGCTCGATTTAAACCATGTGGATAGCAGATGGTTGCAGCGGAGTGGGACGGAAGAGGGCGACGAAATTTAGCGGATAAAAACGTGTCCGTAATAGTCGCGAACGGGTTTAATTCCCCAGTTTTGACAACTTTTTCCCAAGGCTTCGCGAGGCCTCTGGACGAAGGCGTATCCAGCGCAAGGAGACGCTACTCAATAGTAGCGCCTCAGGGTTGCCAATAGTAGCGCCTCAGGGTTGCGCGAGGGAGACGGCTCGAACGCCTTCTCCTTTAATGCTTCTGCAGGCTCGGCGCGAGCTGGCGGGCGGCGATGACGGCGAGACGCTGCGCGGTGATCGGCTTCACCAAGTAGTCGACGGCCCCGAGTTTGGTGGCGCGGTCGATATCGTCGGGCCGATAGGAGCCCGAGAGCATGATGGGGCGCATCGAAGGTACGCCCTTATGAGTGGCGAGCCATTCGAGCACTTCGAAGCCGTTCACCATCGGCATGGTGATATCGAGCAGCAGCAGCCAGGGCCGTTGCGCGAGCACGAGGCCGATCTCGACGAG
>JAZKEV010000618.1:0-9281 GCA_040386765.1 Verrucomicrobiota bacterium
CGGGAGTGTCGAAGTCGGGTTCGCCGGCGGCGAAACCACAGACGTCTTCACCCGCTGCTTGAAGGGCCTTGGCCCTCGCATCGACGGCAAGCGTCGGCGAAGGCGAGACATTGCGGGCCCAAGTGGACAATGGCGCGGGAGGGTTGCTCATGGACAATCGCCCCGACCAAAGGCCCCCGCCGCCGGAAAGGCAAGCCCGCCAAAAGGCCGGCGCTGCTAACTTCCAACCACGTAGCCCGGACCTTCAGCCCGCTCTCGGATTCGCCCGAGTGGTTTAAACCAAAGTGCAGCCGCAAAGAGGCACAAAAGGCGCAAAAAAAACAGGCGTCTTGTAGGGCTCGCCCCGGACTTCTTGTGGCGCTGGTTTACCGAGTTCGCTCGAGCTTGACTACGCCATGCAACACGCTGCGCCACTCTCAATGACACTCACTCCCGAGCACGGGGGAAAGCTCCGCGCTACGACTTTGCGTTACGCGGGCGATTCTCGCGCCCAAGAAAAAAGCGGCGGAGTGTCCGCCGCTTCCTGGGAGACTTCGCGCACGAGGCGCGGGTCGCTTACTTCTTCTTCTTGCCCTTGGCGGACATCGCGTCGATCGCGAGGCGCAGGAGCTCGCCCACGCTGGAGTCCTTCGTGCGCGCATAACGCTTCAGCATCGAGCGCTGCTCGGTGGTGATGCGCACGGAGATCTGGCGGTGCGGATCGTTCGTCGGCTTGGCGCTCTCGAAGTCGTAGTCTTCGATTGCGGTCCGCACCACTTCGCTGGCGGAGGTGAAGCCGTGTCCTCGACGGATGGTTTCGATTCTCGCGATAAGCGATTCTGGCAGGTCGAACGTGAGCGGGGCGGAAGCCTTGCGATTTGATTTGGCCATAGACGACGAGGGCTAAGGGGTCTGACGACGGAAGTAGCAGGCACTTGCGCAGCCCCGGCGGCAACAAAATTTTAGGGGGTATCCGGCAAGTTGGCGGGGTTTACGCGAAACCCCTACAAGAGAGCGAGCCCGTTTACGAAAGTTTCGCTGCGCGCACCCGGCCGAGCACCAAGGCGTACGCCTCGGCGGGTGAGAGGACGAGCTTCCAGGTGCGCGCGGAAATGTGCGCCTCGATCACGCGCTGATGGCGGATGAGGATCGTATCCACTCCGCATGCTACACCGCCCAGCACGTCGACATCGGCATCGCCGACGAAGAGCATCTCCCCGGCCGTCACCTCGAGCCGGCGCATGATCTCGCGCAGGCCTTCCGGATCGGGCTTGTGCGTCGGCAGGTCGTCACCGCACACCACGGTCTCGAAGTGACCCGTCAATCGATGATGCGCGAGCAGCTCCTCCGCCGACTTGCGATCGCGGCCCGTCCAGATCGCGCTCTTCACGCCCTGCGCGCTGAGGGTATCGAGCAAATCCGCCACGCCGGCGAAGGGCTGGATGCGGTGCGTGTTCTCCGCGTGATAGCGTTCCATCCGGCGGAGCGCCGTCGGCACCTGGCTGAGATCCTTCACCAGCGCCGGCATAAACCGCTCCGGCGGCCCGCCGAGCGTGGCAAAAATATCCATCGTCGCCCGCCCGCCAAAGGGCTCGATCGCGTGCGAGATCGCCGCGAGCACGAGGGGCAGACTATCGAGCAAAGTCCCGTCGAGGTCGAAGACCACCGCACGGGGCGCGGCATCCGGCTGCTTCAATCGAGGGGCACGATCTTGGCGCGCGCGGGCAGCTCCGCATCGCGCACCAGCGTCGCGGGGTCGAAGACCGCGGGCGCTAATTTGAGTTTCACCGCCGCGGCCGTGACCGCGAAGCGCGTCTTGTCGCGCGTGACTTCGTTGCGGTAGTCGGCCGACTTGGGCATCAGCTGCCCATCGACCGTCTTGAAGCTCAGCAGGGAAAATGTTTTCAGGACCCGGTTGTCCTTCCCGAGCAGTTCCGTCTGCCGCATGGCATTGTACTGCGTGTCGAGGTAGCCGCGCGCGGCGACAACCTCCACCTGCGGCGCGGAAAATCCCGCCGGCGCCTTGAAGAAAAAGGAATTCGTGGGCCGTCCGTAGAGCCGCGTAAGTTTCTCCAACGAGGCATCGGGCCAGTAGAGAAACGGCATCTGCACATCGAAGGCCGTCACCTCGACCGCCGGCAGCAGCGGCTGAAAAAGCTCCGCCACGCCGAGCGCGACGACCTTGCCCTCGACAAATTTCCACACCCCACCGCGTTCGCCGTTCTGCAGCAGCAGCCGGTGTTTGCCGTTGGCCGCATCGGTGAGCTCTATGCGGGTGATTGCGCCAACCGTATTGCGCCCGCCCCACAGCCGGCCCTTGAAGACCTGCTCCTCGCCCCGTCGCGGCAGCGCGCGCAGCTCGAACTCGAGATAGTACTCATCCGGGATGCCCGACTGGCGGAATTGCTGGAGGAGGCGCGCGGCCTCCACGGGATCGGCCTTGCCGGCCTGCGACAGGTCCGGCGGCTTCACCGGCGGCGTCGCGGCGCGGAGCGCTCCGCCCGTCGTGAGGGCGGCGAGGCTCAAAAAGAAAAACGCCCGCCGAAATGGGGCGGGCGCGATATTCCCGGCGAAGAACGCCATGGTTGCAGTCCTTACTTCTTCGGCTGCTCGGGAGCCGGCGTCGGCGTCGTCGCGGCCGGAGTGCTCGAGGGCACCGTGACGGCCGGGGCCGTCGCCTCGCCCGTGGTCGCGGGAGCCGTCGTCGTCGTCACCGGAGCAACAGGTGCGGGCACGGGCACCGCGGCGGGAGCGGCGATGGTCGGGAGCGCGTTGCCGCTCGAGAGGCCAGCCGTCTTGCGCTCGTAGATGCGCCCCAGGTAGAGCGCAAACGCCAGGAGGAAGAAGAGAATGGCGGCGTACTTGGTGATCCGCGTGAGCACGTTGGCCGTGTCGGCGCCAAACGCTGCCTCGGCCGCGCCACCGCCCAAGGCGGCGCCCATCCCGCCGTCCTTCGACTTCTGGGCGAGGACGACCAGCACGAGGACGAACGAGACGATGATGAGTACGAAAGTGAGAATTCCGAGGAGGATGCTCATGGGAAAGGAAAGCTGTGCAGCGCTCCCGCACGCTTGTCAATTGCGGGCTTTGCCCGTCGGTGGCCTAATTCCAAACCCGTCCCACTAGAATAGCTTCCGAGACTTCGACAAGAGAGGCCATGCCATCGGACCCGGATCTCCGACTCCTTACGCAACCCGCAACCGCTTCCCCGCCGATCATCGACCCCATGGCCGCCAAACGGTAGGCTTGGAAACCGGAACGCAAAAAGAAGCACTTCGGCATTTACCTGTCCCGCACCGACTCCCCAGCGCGTGCCCCCGGTATGATAAACCCCGGCTGAGGAACCGCCAAGCGTCGGCCTCAGGTCCCACATGCCTCGGTCAGCCTTCATTTATCCAGCCGCCGCTTGGTGGTGGCGGGAAGGGCGGAGGCGCGAATTGGCCAACCGCGGAAACTGCGACCGAAGCGAAGAAGGCCGCACAACAGGGGCGCGAAAGGTCGAATCGACCTCAGGAGCTCACGTGGAGGCGCTTGGTGGAGAGATTTCGGCGCATCAGCTGCCCGGAGGTCGTCACGCTACGACAACCCTCCCATCATACAGTTCGCGGCCCTTATTAGGATCTACGACGGCGATAGACTGCCAGCGCCAGCACTCCCATGCCTGCTATTGCGGCATAGGTGGAGGGCTCCGGGATTGCCGAAGTTGAGAACGCGAGGGCGCTGAAGGGCGCACCTGCACGCCCCAGCAGGGTGGCATCGCCTGTGGTCATATTAATCGTAAAGAGATCGGTTGCGCTGCCGGTCCGCAGGCCCGAATAGGCCACCCCCGCATTATTGAAAGCGAGCATGTTGCTCAGGCTTTGTCCCGAGGTGAACAGGAAGGTCGACGAGCTTGCACCCACGTTCAGGCTGTAAAAATCGCTGTCACTCTTCAGGTATAGAGTGCCGCCAGGCGAAAACGCCAGTCCTGTCTGGTAGGTGTCAATGCCACTGATACCGGCAGGCGTTACCCCGCCAGTCGTCGTGCTGATGGTGATGAGACTGTCGCCATTTTCGTTCCATGCGTACAGTGTCCCACTACTGCTAAAAGCCATGTCAGGCACGCCACCGGTCAGGCCGGTAGCGCCGATCAACGTAGGTTGCGCAGTTGTCGTATTGATCCTGTAGAGGTTAGAGGTGACACCACGATCGCCCGTTGTTACCGCATAAAGCAACCCATCTGCCGGATTGAAGCGCATGGCAGTGATTCCCACCAGGCCCGTATTTCCAATCGTGCTGACGATTGCGCCGGTCGTCGAATTGACCTGGTACAAAATGGACGAACTCTGGCCAGCCCCCGTGATCCCATATAAAGTCTGGGCCTCGACTCGGATGAGCATCGCGAAGACACCGAAAAGGAAGACCAAAGGAAGGCGCAATGTTTTCATAGAAGATGGCTTCGCGAGGCATGCAGGCCCTACCCGCTCTCGACAAGTCATTTCTGGTAATGAAGCTATTTGATAAAATGCAGGGAATTTGCCCTGCATTGTTTCCCACGTCCGTCGAAGACCAATGTATTGCAAACTTGGGCAATGCCGCTGGACTCATTCGGAGTGGAAGGGGTTGCAATGATTTTAAGCAAGCGTTCGTAGCGTAAGCGCAAGATCGCGAAACGATATAATGAAGCAGAATTACCCATGCTTGGCCTTAGCGGCTTCGTGGTTTCTCCCGCTTCGGTCCGCTGCGGTGTGCCTATCTGCGTTTAATCATTAATCACGCAAAGCACATCATCACGACCCTATATACAAAGAGGATTCCGCCGATGGCCCAAACCAGTCTGCCGCTTTCCCGCGCGATAACACTGCAGCCAACAAAAGCACGATGGGGTTCTCGGATTTACTCCAAATACTCAGACGCGTTTTAGTGCGGAAGAGATCGATCTCGTTGGACGCGTCTGGCATGCATTCGCCACCGGCTTCAAATCAGATACTGCCACATTTTCGTCAGCCTGACACCCCAGCCACTGCCTGATGACTTGGAGCCGCTAAAACGAACGCAGAGAGCCTGCGGAAGCACCGCGTGAGCGGTCGTGGACCGCCCGCTGCCCCTCCACAAATCCCATAGCCACCCCCGCATGAAAGAAGTTATTCACAATGGACACCCCTCGCAGCCGGGGAGCGGTCCAAGCCCCCATTCCAGCCACACCCGGACCGCCCGGGGTGGGAGCCGTTGGGGTTCGCGCATCGCGCAAAGGACGCCCCCCAAGGAGGAGTTGTAGGACTCGCGGCTCTCACGAGGGGTGCGGAGGGAAGACCGACGTAATTCATGGATTCACAGACGGCTTTTGGCCACGTTACATCTTCCCACCCCGGATGCTCCGCAAATCCATCCCTGCTCCCCATGATATTCGCGAAGCACTCTCCAATGTGCTGAGCCAATCTTTTCTTTTCCTTCGCTCGGCCGCAGGCACGCAGTCACTTCCTGAGACAGACAAGGCCCGGTTGATCTCGGAGCTGGCCGACGCCCTCCATGTTGTGCCGCACGTCATGGAATACCACGTCGAAGGACATGACAGCGAGTACCTCATAAGCTGCTTTTTTCGTGGGTTCGATCGAAACTGGTCACGAATCGCCGGCGTGCCGAGGCTCGAAGCCCTCTACCGTTCGAGCTTGGAACAAATCAGACAGCGCGATTCCCGGCCCGACACTGGCGACCACGCATAATCCCCGCCGACTCAAGGCAGCCAGGTATGCATCCGATAGCCTGCCTTGCCTCGCAACCGCTCTCGGCCGTTACAACGTATAACCCGCCATGAGTTTCTTCCTTGTCGACGTCGAGGCCGACGGCCCCATCCCCGCAGATTATTCCATGGTCTGCTTCGGGGCGGTGCTGTTCGACGACGCGCTCGCCACCACCTTTCGCGGCCGCGTCCGGCCCATCTCCGAGCGCTACCTCCCCGAGGCCCTCGCCGTAAGCGGCTACACGCGCGAGCAGCACGCGACCTTCGACGATCCGAAGGAGGTCATGCTCCAATTCGGCGCCTGGCTGGAGCAGCACTCGAAAGGTCGTCCGGTCTTTGTCTCCGACAACGTCGCGTTCGACTGGCAGTTCGTGAATTTCTACTTCCACCGCTACACGGGCAAGAATCCCTTCGGCTTCTCCGGCCGCCGCATCGGTGATCTCTACTCCGGCTTGATGCGCGATGCCGGGAAGGCCAACGACTGGAAGAAATTCCGCGTGACCCACCACTCCCACGACCCCGTCGACGACGCCAAGGGCAACGCCGAGGCCCTCAAGAAGATCCGCGAGCTCGGCCTGCGGATAGGGTGACCGATGATGCGATGCCCGCCCCTGCCCTAAACCTCCTCGTCCTCCGCGCGCCCGATATCGAGGCGGCGCAGCGTTTCTACTCGCTGCTCGGGTTTACGTTCACGAAACACGCGCACGGCAAAGGCCCGGAGCACTATGCAGCCGAAACCGGCTCGCTGGTCTTCGAACTCTATCCGCAGACCGATGCCGCGAACTCAACCGCGAACGCCCGGATCGGTTTCCGCGTGACCGGCCTCGATGCGCTGCTCGCGCGCCTGTTGGAGGGCGGAGCCACGCTCATCTCGCCCGCCAAAGACTCTCCTTGGGGTCGTCGGGCGGTCGTGGCCGATCCCTTCGGCCACAAGCTCGAGTTGACGGAATAGCCCAAGAGCGACGCCCCCGTGCTCTTGCGGAATGGGTTCTTATTGTAGCGGCGGTCTATGACCGCCGCTACAGTAAGGCTTTGCTTCGCACCATTTCCCCAACAGCTCGCAAGTCGCAATCGCGGTGGAGGATGACCGCATCGTGGGCCTGAACCAAGCGGCCCAAATAGAAAATTTACATGGAATGGACGGAATGGACGGTACGGTCGGGATGACAGGAGGAACTGCCCACGGTATAGTAGTGGCTAGCTGGTGATGGTTGGGCGGACGCGGAAATCTAAAGAAAGGACGATGAAGCATGCGCAAGGCGCGGAATTTTTGCCCGCCCCCGGACGAAGCGGCGGCGGGAGCTGAATGGGAGCGGGAGGTATGGGGTTAGGGCTGAATAGCCCTGAATGGGTCGGAACAACCCTGATTTCCCTCTGTGGCGGGCGCGCTGGGCACCCTCGATGACCCGCCGGGCGGGTTTGGGATCGCGGGGCGCCCTCGATGGCCGTTTGAGCAAGGGTTTGGGACTCGCGGGCGCATCCATTAAGAGAGGTTTAATTCGCCCTTAAAGGGCGCTTGAGGCGTCGCGGGTGGGTTCGGCGACGTCGGCACCATCGTCGCGATCGAACGCGTACGCACCGAGTTGTAGCCGGTGAAGTCCAGCTTGTCGCTGGCCAGCGTGCCGTCCGGCAGCACGCGGATGTGGATCATCTCGCCGCGGATTAGATCGCGCGACGCCCTGACGAAGAACTCCTGCGCGTCCTCGCCGGCGGCCGCGAACGGATCCACCTTCGGCAGCTCGCGGAGCACGATGGGATAACTCGGTTTCCATTCGATGCCGGCGAGCTCGATGCCGTTAACGAAGGTATCAGCCTCCACCCGCAGGAACCGGAATTTCATGCCCTCGCCGGTCAGCTTGCGCTCTCCTGCTCGCTCCTGGAAGAAATGCCCGATCTCGATCTTCTCGCCCGGCTTGAGCTGGGTGTAGCCGGCGGACAGCTCCTCGGGGCTCAACAGGATCTCGTGCGCGGTGCTCATATCAGGTCGCCGCCACCATTGGCGGCCTCGCCCGTTTGGCAACCGCGGAAGCGCCTGTGATACGCCCGGCGGTACGTCACCGCGCGCTTCAGCATGTCGCTGCCCTGGCTCTCGAAGGCCTCGATCGCGTGGTTGATTTCCTCGACGCTGCAGAGCTGCCAGAGCTTGTAGCCGGGACTGCCGGGATAGCTCACCACTGCGGGCGCGGCCGCACTTGCGATCTCGCGCACCTGGCGATCACCAATCCCGGCGCCCATCTGTGCCGCAATTTCCTTTGCCGTGAGCCAGCCATGCTCGCGGCGGGCTTGCTCCTTCGCAGTCTCTCCCAGGCGTGGTTGCCGCCACCCGTCGCGGAGCACCGTCACGAGTTGCTCCACCTGTGCCGGCGATATATCCGGCTCAGGCAGCTCGAGTGGGAGCTCCGCGGTATCATTCATCGGCGGTTTCTGGCCAGCCAAGCCTCGATCGGAGCGCGCGCCGCGGCCAATTCGGATTCGGACATTTGCTGTACCTGCCGGGTGACGATCTGCTCCTGATAACCTTCGTTCCATGCCCTGCGCCTCGCGCCATTCCGATAATATGGGCAACGCGGCTTTTCCCGCTGAACCGCTTCGTGCGCTCGAAACGCGGCCAATTTACCAGCATGGAAGGCGGATTCGTCGAGGCGGCTCATTTCAGAACGGAACATCCACCAGCTCCCCAGCGCCGGTCGAACGCGGCGCTGGGGCTGTTGTTGGTGGTGTGGCCGGCTTTGCTGTCACGCCCGGCGCATGTTGGCCTCCTGGTTGGGTTTCTTTATCCAGGCTCAGTTGCTCGCGCCCGCCATCCACGAGCTTCCGGGCCCGAAGGTCTTTGCTCTTCTTTTGGTGCCGCGACGCCATCGTGAGGTGGCGTTTCCGCACTTCCTCTGGATCCAGCGTCTCGAGCGGGCCACCAGCTGCCGTCGCACGACCGCCGAAGCGGTTGCGAGCGAGCTTGTTTTTGCCGGGGCCGTAGAGCTCGCGCTCGTGCCAGTCCGCCTGGCGCGCGCGGTTGAAGGTCTTGTAATCGTCTTGGCAGCTCACCCAATCCGCCGACTTCTCCAGGCTTGCCGGATCTCCGAGGTGGCGGAGGTAAACGAACAGCGCAGTGATCTCGTCACGGCCGAGCGCGCTGGTGCTATCGCTCAACGGCGCGCGGATCGCCCGCATGCACGCGATGGTAACGGCACGCCGCTGGGCGTCGTCCTTCACGTCCCATTCGTTGGCGAGACACGCGTCGGGCCAGAGATGGCCGAAATAGGCCTTTCGCTCCTGGGTGGTCATATAGCGATTATTCAGTTCGCTGCGCCCGCAGCTTGAGGAGCGCACGCGCATCTACGCTGCGACGCCCGGCGTTAAGGAAGCGTGCACCAACGCGCCGCGAAGCTGGGCTTTGGACTCCGTCACTCTTCCACAGCTCGTGCAGGAGCCGCTTCCACCCCCGCTCCCAGTACTCGGCGCGGCCGACCACGGAGGGAAGGTCGGCGATTTCCGTGGTCGCAATGCGTCGCGCCTCGGTGACGGTGTCCACCGCGAGGTGAGCAGGCTCGATTCTGCAAAGCTCGTTCGTCGGCGTGGCGACGAT
>JAZKEV010000619.1:0-7124 GCA_040386765.1 Verrucomicrobiota bacterium
AGCGCCTCGGCCGGCGATGCGGTGACCTGGAACTTCTCCATGGTGACAACCTGCGAAGCCCTCACCTGGATATCCACCTTCCCGCCGCGAGCGATATCGAGGAACAGCTCCCGCTGCTCATAGGGCACGTAGCCGGACGGCGACGTAGTGACGGTGTAGGGGCCGCCGGGGCGGAGGCCGCGCAGGGCAAACGTACCGTCGGCACGCGTGGTGGCCTCGTAGGAGGAGCCCGTCGCCGTGTGGACGACCGTGACCTTGGTATTGGGGAGCGGCTGGCCCGAGTCATTGCGCACGATGCCATCCAGTGAGGAGGTCGTGATACTCTGGGCCTGCGCGATGGCGGCGATGAACAGAGCGGCGCCAAGTGCGCACGCCCGGTATATCAGTGGGAGCAGTTTCATAGTTACGTTGGAGCTTGGTTCGTCAGGAAAACGTTCGGCCCAGCTGGGAGGTGGAAATCCAGCACGCAGCCGTCGTGGGGCGCGGGGAAAAATCAGCGAGTTGGCGGAAAGAAAGCGAGCGTGGACTCACCCGACGGGAGAGCAGATGCCTTGCCCATCGCAGAAAAAAATCGCCGCGCTCGGGAAAGCGCGGCGTTGGGAGAAACATGGCTGATCGACGGACGATTAGAACTGCAGGTGCACGCCGAGCTGGATCCTCCAGCGACTGTCGCCGTTGTTGATGGCAATCGCCGAGTTGGCCGGGACGATCACGTTATTAGCAGCGTCGAAGCTGCCGGCCGGGGTGACGACGATGCGACCGGCGGCGTTGTACGTCGCGGCGGGCGCATTGCGCACGAGACCGGTGTTGGTCGGGATCGGCAGGGTCTCGATGTAGTTGAAGACATCGTCGTTCAACCAGGAGCCGAAGTTCAGGAAGTCGGCGAACAGCTTGATCTTAACCGGGCCAACGGTGCGGATTTCCTGCTCGACGCGGAGATCGAGGCGGTTCTGCCAGGGCTGCACGAAGGAATTCTTCTTCGCGTAGGAGCCCGAGAATTGGCTCATGTCGTTTTCCCCGAAGAAGCGGAGGTAGCCAGCAACCTGCGCCGCGCTCAGGTTGGTGAAGTCGAAACGCGCATCGCTGGCGCCTGTGGGCACGGTCACGACGTCGTTGCCGTTGAAGCCATCGCCATTGAGGTCGTTCGAGTAGACCCAGCTATAGGGGCTGCCCGTGCGGCCTTCGTAGAAGAGCGAGAAGGTCGTCTTCATATCGCGCCAGTACTTGAACTGCTTCTGCAGGCCGAAGATCACGCGGTCCCGAATCTCGAAATCGGAACGCTCCACTTCGACGGCGCCTTGGTTGAACACCGCATTGAACTGCCAGGTGGAACCTGCCGTCGAGCTGCCCATGTTCTGCGCCTCCTTGGAGGAGCCGCGGGTGTAGGCGAAGTTCCAGCCGAGGGTCTGGGCCGTGGACGGCTTGTCGACTTGGATCGAGAAGTAACGCGAGCCGCCATCCTTCACATTGCGGAGAAGGAGCACGTTCTGGAAGCCCGCGATGCGCGGCTGCGCGGCTGCGCCGCCCGCGAAGCGCTGACGGCCATCCGCGCCGACGGTCGTCGGCCGGAGGTTGATATTCTCGATGAACAGCGAGTCCTTCACCTCGGTGTGGATATACTCGAGGGTGAGGTTGGCGCCGAGCGCGCGCAGCTTGGTGTCGATCGCGAGATTACCGCGGATCACGGATGGCAGGTGCAGGCCAGGCTGCGTCAGCGAGATCGCCGCGGCGGAGGCCGGAGGAGCGCTAGCCGAGGTACCGACCGGATTGGCCGGATCGAAACCCGTCGCGAGATAGGAGGCCAGTGTCGGCGGAGCCGGAACGGTTGGCGGGGTGCTGAGCGTGCTTAGCGACTGCGAGAAACGGCCCACACCCGTGCCGCCGTAGGCATTGGAGATCCACACCCACGGCGCGCGGCCGAGGATCGTGCCGACGCCACCGCGGAGCTGCACCGTGCGGTCATCGTCGAAGGAGTAGTTAAAGCCGGCGCGCGGGGCGAGCAGCGACGTGTCGTCGATCGTACCGGCGTTGGTCCTGCCGAAGGCCGTGCGGAACGCGACGTTCTCCGTGGGAGGAATCGGGCTGCCCATCCAGTCATAGCGCAGACCAACCGTGAAATTAAAACGAGAAGAGACATCCATCTTCAACTGGCCGAAGATAGCCGTCTGCTCGTATTCGCTGATGTCAGCGACCGGGAAGCCCGTCTGCACCAGCGCGCGAGTGAAGGCAAAGGGCTGGTCGGCGACAAAGGCCGCGACATTAGTGTAGCCCAGCACGCCATAGGAACTCTGGCGGAAGAGATTCACGTACTCCGCTTCTTCGCGATCCGCGCCTGCCGTGAAGGTAAAGCGGCCCCACGTGTAGTCCGCCTTCGCCGAGTAGCTCTGCGACTTGTCCTCGATCTTGTTGCCGTGGCGGCTGTTTTCCGTGCCGAAGACGATGACGCCATTGGACACTGCCGCGCCCGTATTCGCATCGGTGCCGGGCACGCCGTAGATGCGGACTTCGGGGAAGGCTACTGGGGAAATCGAGTCCTGGAGCTTGTCGACCTTCGAATAGCCAATCTGGGTTTTCAGATTAGGCGACCAGTTGCTGAAGATCTGGCCGGCCCAGACTTCTTCCGTGCGGTCGGTGCTGTAGAAATTCGATGTGAGCGCCGCGATACGACCGATGGATGGCGCACCCGTGAGAGCGGCGCCGCCGGAAAACGCGGTCGAGTTGAGGCCGCCGAAGGCCGGCTGGCTGCCGACCGTCTCGCTATAGCGGACGGAGAGACGATGGTCGGCATTGATGTTCCAGTCCACCTTCGCGAGTTTCTTCTCCTCGGTGGTGAGATTCGCGCCGCCGCTGATCGTGCCGAAGTTGGGGTTGCCAGCCGCTAGGCCGGAGATGGCGGTAAGACGAGTGCTGATCGTAGCGAAGTCCGCGGCATTCGGCGTGAAGACGGGGGTCACCGAGGTGCCCTTGCGCTCGAAGTCATCCCAGTTCAGGAAGAAAAAGAGACGGTTCTTGATGATCGGGCCACCGAGAGTGAAGCCCTTGGTGATTTCATCGGAATAGATGCGGCCACCGGCATTGGCGCCGATCAGATCGCGACCCTGGAGGTCATCGTTGGTCGTGATGTAGTAAGCCGAACCGTGGAACTGGTTCGTGCCGCTCTTTGTCACGGCGTTGACCGACGCGCCCGTGAAACCGCTGCGCGATACATCGTAAGGCGAGAGGTCGACGCTGAAGGCTTCCAGCGCTTCCATCGCAAAGGGATTATTGACCGAGAAGAGGCCGGACGCGTTGAGACCGAAGGAGTCGTTGATGCGCGCGCCGTCGACCGAGATGCTGTTGAACCGATTGTTCATACCCAGCGCCGTCATGCGATCGCCACCCGCGCGGGAGGTCACATAGGGGTTGGTCCGCATCAGGTCGGCGAAGCTGCGATTCACCGTCGGCTGCCGCGAGATGCGGAGCGCGTCGATCGTCGTGCCGGAGCCCGTGGCTGTAGCGTCGAGATCGCTCCGCGAAGCGGAGGCGACGAACTTCTCCATGACGACGACTGACCCCTTGAGGGTCAGACTCACCTCAGCGTCCTGCGCGAGTTCGGTCAGGACGTTGTTGGCCGTGGCCGGCGAGTAACTGTCGGCATTGGCCGTGACCGTGAAAGGGCCGCCGACCGGCAGACCGCGCACGGCGAAACGGCCAAATTGATTCGTGATCGCAGTCGACGTGGCGTTCGTCGGCGTATGAACGATGACCACCGACGCGTTGGGCACCGGTGTCCCCGCCGTGTCGCGTACCATGCCAGTAATGCCGGCGCTCACCACCTGCGCTTGCGCGGGCATGGCGAATGCCAGGGCGATCAGCGCGCCCAGCACGCACCTGAACAGATTCGGGATATTCATAGAGAACAACTGTTGTAGCTTGGTTTTCGGTTCCTGAGGCGTCACCCCGCGGCAACTCCGTTTTGGGAGCAAGGACCCGGGGATTTTCCCAGTCAAGCCCCAGCCCCTGAGGGAAACCCGCCGTCGCTCATTCGTAACCTCTCCTGCTTCAGCGCCAAAGTGCGGTCTACGATCCTTTCTAGGCACCAATCAGGCTCGATGCACATTGCACGATCCGCGCCTTCACCTCGCGCAGCCTGCACGAATTTTTCTACGCGAGAGCTCATCGGGGATTCTACGCGCTAGAATCTAAAACCCTATTTACTAGTTGGTTAGCTCCTCTTCGGAGCGCGTTGGCACGCCCTGAGGTATAGAAGGGGCAATAACGTAAGGCGCTCAACGCGCGCACCCTAAACCACCCTACGTCTTCCACATGATCGCTTCCTCTCCCTCCGCTCCGGTTGCCAGGAACAACACCCGCATGTCGAGCGAGCGGGCTGCCCGCGCGGCCGTCTCCCAACAAGAGGCCGCCTATGATGCCGAGCTCATCCGCCGCTTCAATGGCGGTGACGAGCCCGCCTTCGTTGAGATCATGACGCGCTATCGCGAAAAGATCTTCTCCGTTGCCCTCGCCCTCCTGCGCAATCGCGCGGATGCCGAGGAGATCGCGCAGGATACCTTCATCCGCGCCCATCGCGGCCTCGCGCGCTTCCGCGGCGACTCCTCGCTCGCCACCTGGCTGCACCGCATCGCGGTGAACCTCGCGCGCAATCGCTACTGGTATTTCTTCCGCCGCCGCCGCCATGCCACCCTCTCGCTCGACTGCGCGTTGAGCGATGAGAGCGATGCGACGTTCGCGGACCTCGTCGCCACAGACGCCCCGAGCCCGGCTCGTGAGGCTGCAACCGGCGAGTTCTCCACGCTCGTCACCGAGTGCATGGAAAAACTGGATGCTCGCCATCGCGAGATCCTGACGCTGCGCAACCTGCTCAATCGCTCGTACGACGAGATTGCGCAGTCGCTCGGCATCAACGTCGGCACCGTCAAGAGCCGCATCGCCCGGGCTCGCGGAAATCTCCGTGCCCTGCTGGCCGAAGCGTGCCCTGAATTTTCGCCGGACGCGGAACCGAGCGACTGGTTCGAGCCGAACCGCGCCGCCGGCCGCCTCGAAGTGGCGAACACGTAAGAGGACTTTTTACGGGAGGGCGCGTTGTGCCTACCCTCCCGCGCCGCCCCTGAGGTTCGAACCTCAGACGCACGGTGGCCGTGCACCTCCGCGCCTTTCGCCGTAGCCTTGGCGAAGGCGCACACCTGCTTTTTCTCCCGGATGATCCCAGCTTACCCCGGATTATCCCGGAAATAGAGGGGAGCTTCCCGCCACTACCCCGTACCGCTCGCTCTGCATTCATCATTCATTCCTTTCTTTTAAATTCACCCCGGCCCTGTTCCGCCCTGTTTGACTAACCCTACTATACCCCTTCGTGGCCCCCCGCGCCACCCGTCCATTCCGTCGGTTCCGTCCATTCCAAAAAAATTCTGCTCGGGGCCGGAGCCCACTTTTCGACGCCACGCCTGGAATAACCGCCCCGTCCTCCTCGCTCCGTTGCCCGCCGCGTCGTGACTTACGACGCGGCCTTGTTTTTCTCCCGCGCGGCGCACTCAATCCGAGGCGTGCCTCCCGCCCTCGTTGTCAGCCGCACCACTGCCCGCCGCTTCGCCCGCGCCGCCGTGGGCCTCGATGCGCCGCATCGCGATCTCGGCGCTGCGCTCGCGCATCATGGCTACATCCAGATCGATCCGATCAACATCTGCGGTCGAATGCATGACCTCATCCTGCGCAACCGCATTGCTGGCTACCGCGAGGGCGACCTGATGCGCTTCCTCCACGGCGCCGACGCTACGCCACCGCTCGCGAGCGCGGCCCGGCCGGCCTTTGAGCATCACGTGCCCGGCACAGGCATCCTCGTGGCCTTCCCGCTCGAGGCGTGGCCGCACTTGCTGGGCGAAATGCAGCGGCGTTCGCGCCGTCGCGGCCCCTGGTCCGGCCGACTCACACCGCGTGAGGAAAAACTCGCGGAGCACCTCCTCTCCGAAATCGCCGCGCGCGGTCCGCTCGGCTCGGAAGACTTCGACGATGAGCGCCGCGCCCGCCGCGTCTGGGGCGCCGCAAAACTCGCCAAAGCCACGCTGCAGAAACTCTTTTTCCACGGCCGCCTCCTGATCGCGCAGCGCTTCAACAACCGCCGGCGCTACGATCTGCCCGAGCGCGTGTTGCCGCCCTCCGTCCTGGCTCAACCAGCCCCGCCCGCCGCCGAGACCGCCCGCTGGCTCGCGTTGCTCAAGCTCCGCCAGCGCCGGCTCGTCACCCTGAAGCGCGACGAGCTCCGCCTCGTCTCCGACGCCGTCCAGCCGCTCACCATCGAAGGCTGCCCGACCGTCTACTGCCTCAAGGAGGATGTGCCGCTGCTCGAGACGATTCGCGTGGCGGAACGCGCCGAGGAAGAATCTCCCACCACGTCTCCCTCCACCCCCGCGACCACGCCGCTCGCGCTCCCGCGGCTCCTCGCGCCCCTCGATCCGCTGATCTACGACCGCCGGCTCACCGCCATGCTGTGGGACTTCGACTACACTTGGGAAGTCTACACCCCGCCCGCTAAACGCGTCCGCGGCTACTACGCGCTGCCGATCCTCTCCGGCCTCGAGCTCGTCGGCCACGTCGATCCCAAGGCCGACCGCGCCGCCCGGCGGCTGCATGTAGTGTCCCGGCGGATACGCCGCGGCCACAAGGTCGCCGCCACGGTGGGCGAGTTCGCCCGCTGGCTCGGCCTGCGCCGGTAGGCAGAAGTTAGGGCGAGGCGTCCCCGCCGAACCGTCGCGCTTTACGCCATCGAGTACCCCGATTCTTTCGCGCGTATGCCACGCGACGGTTCACCGCAGCCGATTGGCCCCCACTCATCTCATACCAATCGCCTGATGCTTTTGGACTTCAGCTACAGATAAAACAGATGGAGTTTTATCTGTGTCCATCCGTGCAATCTGTGGCTAAAACGACTCCGGTTAACTTTGGGAAAGTCTAAATCCAAGGTGCGACTGGTATCACACATGGGTCCGCCCCAGCACCTTCGGCAAAATCAGCGGCGGCAGTTCGCGCAACTGCGCCCGTAAGTGCACTCCGTCGATCAGGACGATTCCGTTCTTCTCGGCAAAGGCCTTCGATTCATCGGTAAACCCCGCGGGCGAGACCACCCAGCC
>JAZKEV010000620.1:0-3019 GCA_040386765.1 Verrucomicrobiota bacterium
GCCCGCCGGCGCATTCGCGTCCACGTCGGCGCTGATCGTCTTCGAGACTTCGATCGACTCCATGCTCGCCAGCGACACCTGCTCGAAACTGAAGGCCCGCGCATTCGCCGCCGAGCCGTTGTTCGCATCCGCGCTCGCGAGCGATACGCCATCGAGCGTCACCGCCGTGTACTCGGAGCCAAGTCCGCGCAAACGAATGTTGCGCACCTCGCCAAAGGCGATGTCCAGTTCCACGCCAGGCATGTGCTTCAGGAACTCGCCGATGTTGCCCTCCGCATTGTCGCCAAACGAATCCGACGCCACCGTGTTGGTGATATTCATCGAGTTGCGCTGCTCCATGATCGCCTTGGCATTTCCCTCGCGCTCGGTGGACACCACGAATTTCGAAAGCGTCACCGGCGCCGCCGCTTCCGCGGCGGTTTGCAGCGAGCTCACGAGCTCGAAGTCCTTTGTCACGGTCGCTCCGGCCGCCACGTCCACCATCGCCGTCATGGAACGGGAACCGGTGTAGCTAACCACCAGCGTCACCTTCCCTGCCGCCACCGGCCCCAGCCGATACTCGCCGCCATTTTCGGAGGTGGTGCTCACCCCGCTCTCTTGCACGCGCACCTCCGCGTTGCGCACGTACTCGCCCGTATTCGGATTGTAGATGCGACCGATGATGGTGCCGGTGTCCTGGCCCTGCGCCAGCACACGGGTGGCAAGCAGCAACCAGGCATTCAACACGACAAAAAGCGTGAATCGTCTCATGATAGGGTAAGGGGTGCTCTTTCGAGCTAGGGGGTTGTGGGGTAAGCTCGCGCGCAGCCCTCGGACCGCAGCGAACCGATACCCAGGAACCTGTCACGTGCTCGCGCCCGCGTCGAGCGCAAGTAAATCGGAATTAGCTCGTGAGCCTATTTACCGCCGCGATAAGTTTGAAATCGAAGTAACCCCGCTTTTTCCATGCCCCTCTCGCGTCGCGAATTTCTTTCCACCAGCGCTGCGGCCAGCTCTCTTCTCATCCTCCCGCACCGCCTGCGCGGCCAGGCCACCCCGCCCAACTCCCGCCTGCAACTCGCCATGATCGGCGTCGGCGGCCGTGGGAAGGGAGCGCTCGCCGCGCTGCAGGATCAGCAGATTGTCGCCTTCTGCGATGTCGACTACGCGCGCGGCCGCGAGGGCGTCGCGCAGGAGCGCAAGACCAAAGGCCTCCTAGAACGCTTCCCCGATGCCAAGTGGTTTCACGACTGGCGGATCATGTTCGAACAGATCTCGGACCAGATCGATGGCGTGGTCATCACTGTGCCCGATCACATGCACTACGCCATCGGCATGGAAGCAATCCACCGCAAGAAACACGTCTACATCGAGAAGCCCCTCTGCCGCTGCATCACCGAGGTGCGCGCACTCCACGCCGCTGCCAAAAAGGCCGGCGTCCTCACTCAGATGGGCAATCAAGGCCGCTCCGCCGAGGGCATCCGGCTCGCGCGCGAGTGGGTGCAGGCCGGCCTGCTTGGCAATGTCCACACCGTCCACGCGTGGACCAATCACACCCACAGCCTCTACTCGCACGAGCCGTACCCCGACGACCTCGGCGCCACCACGGGCCCCGAGCCCATTCCCTCCACGCTCCACTACGACCTCTGGCTCGGCGTCGCGCCGCAGCGGCCGTATCTCCGCAGCCGCAGCCACCAGGCCTGGCGCGGCCACACCGACTACGGCTGCGGCGCGCTCGGCGACTGGGCGTGCCATCAGCTCGACGCCGCCAACTTCGCCCTCGATCTCGGCGCACCGACGAGCATCGAGGCTGCCGGCTCCGTGCAGAAGAAGGGCACGTATCCAGTTTCCAATACACTCACCTACCGCTTCCCCGCCCGCGGGGCCCGCCCACCCGTCGAAGTCAAGTGGTTCGACGGCGGCCTCTTCCCGCCCCAGCCCGTCGACGGTTTCAAATTCGACAACAGCGGCGGCAGCCTTTTCTACGGCGACAAGGGCATATTGTGGGTCTCCTCGCACAGCGCCAGCGCCCGCCTCCTGCCGGAGAAATGGATGCGCGAGATCCAGCCCTCGCTCCCCGCGAAGACAATCCCGCGAGTTGTCGGCGGCCCGCACCTCGAGTGGTGCAACGCAATCCGCGAGGGCAGGCAATGCGGGTCCAACTTCGACTACTCCGCCCCGCTCGCCGAAACCGCGCTCCTCGGCGTCGCCGCCGTGAAGGCGCGAGCCCGCCTGGAGTGGGATCCCGTCGCCATGCGCTTTACCAACAACGCCGCCGCGAATTCCCTCATCGGCCCCGGCTATGCCTATCGTCCCGGCTTCGGGGTCTGAGGTAGGGGCTGGACGAAGTGTCGGGAGAAGGCGGAACGCTAATCTGCGCTAATTTTTTTTAGTGCAGGGCGCAGCGGGGACGAGCGTGCTTCGCCTGATCGGCGAAGCGCGGGGCCTTGAGGGAGGGCGGAGGTTAACCCGCCCTGCTAGGAAAACGGGAGATGCGCGTAGCGCTATACCAGCGGCCCGTATTGGGTGTACCACCTGCGATATCACCCCACCGAGCGGCTAAGAGCATCCACGACCCGATTCGAAAACGCGGCCGCCATTCCACCCTGCTCGGATCGCATTGCAACTTTACCCCCAATCCACGGGTCTTGGAGGCATGCAATTTCTCAAAGTCTTCCTCGCCCTCGTCGTCGCCGCACTCGCTGTGACGGTCGGCTTCGTGGCGGTCGCCGTCGCGGCCGTGGCGGTCGTCGCCTACTTTGTCGCCCGCCTGATCGTCCTGAAGTTCCGGACCAAGTCTCCGCTCGCCTCCGGCTCCGCCCACGCCACCCGGCCCGCCCAAGTCCGGCCCGCCCGCGGCAACGTCATCGACATCACCGCGACCGAGGTCCCGAGCTCGCCGTCAGCATCTCTCGAAAAGTAAGACGCCCCGCGCTTCGCCGATCAGGCGAAACCCGACGCCCTTCGCTCCGCCTCCTCGCTCTCCGAAAATTAGCGCAGATAAGCGTTCCTCTTTTCCGGCACTCCGACGCCTCATCAC
>JAZKEV010000620.1:3029-4856 GCA_040386765.1 Verrucomicrobiota bacterium
ACCGACATGGACTTCGCTTGGTACATGCGCCTCACCCAGATGGCCGAGCGCGCGATGGCGATCAAACCGACCACCAGCACGCCACCGAGCGCCGTGAGGATTTTGCCCAGCAACGACGGCATCGGGAGTTGGCGGGTGGCTACCGACGTGACGGGAATTTGCACGCTCCCTTCGCTCGCAGCGCCTCCGATCAATTCGGCGACTGCTTCTTCTTCCCCTTCGTTGCCATCTGCCGGTACTCCGGCCGGTCTTTTAGCTGCGGCAGATATTCGGCATATTCCGGCGCCGTCAGCCAGTCGCGCGAGGCTGGCTCACCCGCATTGACCTTGCCCTCGGGATAATCCTTCCCCGCCACGCTCGCATTTACCGACTCGTGGAAGGCCAGCAGGGCGGCGCGCATCCGCTGCGCGATCTCCGGCTTTTCCGTCGTGATGTCCTTGCTCTCCTTTGGGTCCGTTTCGAGGTCGTAGAGTTCGAATTTCGCCCCCTTGAGATCCGGGCTCACGATCTTGTAGCGGTTGTCGATCAGCACTCCGCGCCCCTGATGGCGGAAAGGCAGCGGCTTCTCGCGCGTCGCCAACTCGCGCGCAAAGAGCGGCTTCAAGCTCGTGCCGTCGACCACCTTCAGCATCGCCGTCGCCGGCAGGCCCACGATGTCCGCGATCGTCGGAAAGATATCCACCGTGCCCGCGGGGTACTTCGTCACGCGCGGTTTGATCGCCGCCGGCCACTCCACGATGCCCGGCACGCGCAGACCGCCTTCATACATCGTATTCTTAAAGCCACGCAGCTCGCCCACCGTGCCCGGCTTGATCTCGGGCAGCCCGCCGTTGTCGCTGTTGAACCACAGCAGCGTATTTTCCGCGAGGCCGAGATCCCGCAACTTTTTGCGCAGCGTGCCCATCGCGCGGTCCATCGCCACGAGTTCGCCGTAGTGGTTGGCCGAGTTTGCCTCGAGCGCGCCAAACGCCGCCTTGTCCTCCGCGCTCGCGACCATCGGTGAGTGCGGCGAGCCAAACCAGATGGTCGTAAAGATCGGCTTCGTGCCGCCACGGTTCTTCTCGATGAACTTCAGCGCTTCCGCCACGACGATCTCCGAGGAGTCGCCCTTGAACTCTTCGAACTTCCCCTTGCGGCTCAGGATCGGATCGCGGTCGAAGAAATTCGTCACCGACAGCCACTCGTCGAAGCCAAAGGCTCCTGGATTGTGCGTGTCCTTGCCAAGGATCGGCGCGCCCGGCCCCCTGTAGCCGTTGAGGTGCCACTTTCCGAAATGCCCGGTCACGTACCCTGCGTCCCGCAGCGCACGCGGCAGGGTCTTCTCCTGCAGCCGCAGGGCATAACCGTGGTTTTCCACGCCCCCGCGGTCATTGGAGCGCCCGGTCATCACGCTCGCGCGCGTTGGCGAGCAGTTCGGCGCGCCCGCGTAGAAGCGGTCGAACCGCAATCCCGCCGCCGCCATCGCATCGAGGTTCGGCGTTTTCAGGACCGGATGCCCGTTGTAGCTCGTCTGCCCCCACCCCATGTCGTCCGCCATCACGATGATGATGTTGGGCCGCTTGGTATCGCTCGCGGCCAAGGCGCTGGCCGCCGACGCGACGAGCATCGCGGCTCCGAGTGTAGCCCACCGCATGAGCGACGGAACGACCTCGCGATTCGAATCCCGATCCCTGCGCTCACGCGCAGAGCCACAAAACAAGTGCATCATCATAATAAAGTACTTCCTCACCACGTCCCCTTCACGCCAAACGTCCACAGCGCCGCGTAGTCGATCCGCTGCCGGAACTGCGCGTGCTCCGGCGTGCTCGGCCCGTAGATCGCGAGGTC
>JAZKEV010000620.1:4866-11885 GCA_040386765.1 Verrucomicrobiota bacterium
GGTCTTCCGTCGCATCGCCGACATTGCGCAGGTTGAAGAAGAGGCCGATGCGTTTCCAGACGTAGTACTCGCCGAGCACGTCGACGTACATGCGCTTCGAGCCGTAGTTGAAGGTGCCCGGCTCGATCCCCACGCCCGTCACCGCGGCATTCCGCTGACGTCCGCGATAGTTCCAATTCACCCGCACGTTCCACTTCTGGCGTGTGAGGCTGATGCCCCAGCTGCCGCTGCGCGGGATGAAGCCCGCGAACTGCGCATTCTCGTCGCCGAGCAGCCGCTGTGAGCTGGCATTGGCAAACACCTGCACGCCACGCGCCCAGGAAGGCAGGAAGGTGAGCGCCTGCTTGTAGCTGACATCGAAGCCCTGCGTGCGCACCGTGCCCTCGAGGTTGTACTGGCTCTGCACGTCATACGGATCGTAGACGATCGGATCGAGGTCGTTGGCCGCGAGAAATTCCGGCGTGGCGTTGAAGGTAGTCGCGCCGAAGAAGTTGTCGAACGTGCGGCGAAACGCCCCGATCGAGAGCAGCCCCACGCCCTCGAAATAGCGCTCCAGCCGCACCGTAACGGTCTCCGCCTGCCACGCCTTCACATTGGGATTGTTGATCACGATGCGGTTGGTCGTCGCATTGGGCGGCAGGTCCGTATCCGGCAGCGTGATACCGCCCGAGTACTGGATGAAGTTCGGACGCCCCACCGACTGGTAGTAAGCCGCGCGCGCGATCAGGTTCTCGCGGATGTTGTAGCTCGCATTGAGACTGGGGAAGAAGCGCAGGTATTCCTTGTCCCGCTTGAGGCCGCGGTCGACAAACGTGAGCTGCGAATAGGCGAGCGAGGTCGTGGGATTCATCAGCACCGGCGTGCCGTTGGGATTGCGCACGACCTCTCCATTGGCATTACGCTGATAGTTGAGTGACGGGTCCACCAGCGGCCCTTCGGCCGTCACATTGGTCTGCTCGGCGCGCAAACCGCCCACCAGCTTCAACCGGCGCTCGAGCAGCGCCACGTCGCCGCGCAAATAAAGCGCGGAGACGATCTCCTTCGACACCTTCGAGGCCGCGACCTGATTGCGATGACTCGTGTTCAGATTCTCGGTCCATAGCGTCGGGTTGGCCACGAAGTGCTCGTAGACCTTGCGGTTGCTTGGCGCCTCGAGCTTGGGAAAGCCATAGGGCAGCACCCGCTCCGAATAGATCGGGTCGAAGAACTGCTCCGGGTTCCGATTGGTGCCATTGTAGTTGTAGGTCAGGATGCCGCCGCGGAAATCGCGGACCGACTCGCGGAGGTCGAAGCCCGTCTTGAGCGACAGGGGTATCTTCCCATAGAAATCGCGCCGCAGATTGCCGTACGCCGTGCGTTGCCGGTCATAATTGCGCGAGGCCTGCCGCGTGCCGGACTGGAGCGAGTAGGTGGCAAGATCGTAGGGATCGACCGGCGCTCCCGTGGCGCCATCGCTCACCGTGATCTGACGCGGGCGCAGGTAGAAGATGTCATCGAAGGCGATCGTCACGGCCGTCCGCTGCATATTCACGATTCGGAAATAACCCTGATCCGTGTCGCGGTTGTAGTCGCTCTGCTGCGAGAGCCCGAGACCGAGGTCCGACTTCCAGATGGGCCCATCGTGCCGCCAGACGAAGGTCGGCATGTAGGTGCGGTTGAAGCGATTTCGCTCCTGGTGATTCGAAACCAGCGTGCCCGCGCCCGCCGCGCCCTGCGTGGAGGTCGTCGTAAACCCGGGCGCAACGCGCACGGTGTTGAAGTTCACATTCGAGACGATGAAGCGTCCGTCGAACGACGAGTATTGAAAGGCGAAGGTCACGCGGTCGTTCGGCGTCAGCTTGTAGTCCACGGTCGCGCCGACCGAGCGGCGTGTCGTCACCTTGGGCGCATCCTGGATCAGGAATTGCGAGAGGTAGGGCTTGTCCGGCGTGGTGTGCGGAAACGCCGCGCCGTTGGTCACCGCCCCCGCGCCGCGCCAGGTCATCTGGATATTGTCCTGCGGCGAGTAGTTGGTCGAGTAGCCACCGGAGAGCGTGTAACCGAAGGTCTTGCTCACCGGCGCCACGTAGGAAAAATCGAAGCCGGGGTGTACATTGCGCGTGGGGCTCGGCTTCGGGCCAGGGACCTTCTTAAAGTCGCGCGCGTTGTCGCGCATCAGGATGTACGCGCTGGCGTTGAAGACCGGCTTCGAGCGCTCGAACGAGCTGCGCGGCACCATGTTGACCGAGCCCGCCAGCGCCGCGCCCTGCGAATCCGGCGTCGGCGAGAACGAGACCTCGATGCGCGAGAGATTATTGATCGAGATCATGTCCGATTGCACCGCGCGCGTCGTGCCGCCATCGGAGGTCGCCGTCGCCACGCTGAAACCATCCACCGTCACCGGCACGAAGTCCGAGGGCACGCCGTTCAGCGAGATGTCGCGGGCATTGCCGCCGGTGTAGTCGATCGTCACGCCCGGCAGAAATTTCAGGAACTCCGCCACGTTGCCCTCTGCCACGTTACCGAACTCCTCGGAGGAGACCACGTTCTTGATATTCGAGGCGAAGCGCTGCTCGTTGATCGCCAGCGCCGCAGCTTCCATCTCGCGCGAGGTCGAGACAAGAAACTCGTCGAGCTTCACCACCCCCGGCGTCGCCCCTGCCTCCGGCGCCCCGAGCACGATGTCGTGCTGTGCCACGCCATCGGCGGCCACGGTCACGGTCGTCGTGTGCGAGCCCAGGCCTGTGAAGAACGACGTCACGCGTGCCGTGCCCACCGGGACATTGGTGAGCCGGTAAAAGCCGTCCGAATCGGTGAAGGTCTCGAGCGACGTGCCTTCGACCGTGATGCGCGCATTGGCCAGATACTCGCCGCTGCGCTGGTTGTTGACGCGGCCTTGGATCGTGCCGACGCCGCCTTGCGCGAACAACCCGCCCGCGCCAAACGTGAGGAGCAGCGCCGCGAGGATGAATCGGGGGAAAAAGAACCGCGGGGAGGGGGTCGTTTGCATGGGTAAAGCGATCAGCCGGCAGCAGGCGGGGTGATACGAGCGGCAAGGGGCGCCGCCCGCCGGGGAGGGGTCGTACGCACACAAACACACCCTCTCGGGGCGACAAGGACATAGCTCGGCCTATGCCCTCGCGCCCGGGACCGAGCGGGCACGTTTTTTCGCTATCGCACTAACACCAAGGATCCGCAGGGCGTGTTCCCGAACGTCATCCCCGCATGCGACAATCTTCCGTACGCCTTTCGTCAAACCCTCACGCTCCACGCGCCGCAGAAACTTTTTGCGCCTTTCCCGCCTTTTTGCACCTATCTCGGACGATGTTTCCGTTATCCCCTGTTCGTTTCGCTCTCTTCGCGTGCGCCTTCGCCGCTTCGCTCTGCGCCGCCGACGTGAAATCCCTCGGTGCCCGTGGCGACGGCCAGGCCGACGATACCGCCGCGATCCAGAAAGCCGTCGATGCCGGCGGCACCGTGCAGTTCACCACGGGCACCTACAAGCTCACCCGCACCGTCACCATCGACCTCGACAAGACCGGCTTCGTCACGCTCGCGGGCGACGCCACCGTCCGCGTGATCATGGCGGGCGCCGGTCCGGCGTTTCAATTCGTCGGCACGCACACCACCGGCTCCGCTGCGCCGAGCCAGTTCAAGCCCAACGTCTGGGATCGCCAGCGCTCGCCCTCCGTCATCGGGCTCGAGATCGTGGGCCGTCACGCCGAAGCCGACGGCATCGCCGCGCGCGGCACCATGCAGCTCACGATCGAGCGCGTCGTCATCCGCGAGACGCGCAATGCCATCCGCCTCCACGAGCGCAATCGCAACGTCCTCATCAGCGACGTGCATCTCTACAATAACCGCGGCATCGGCATCTTCTACGACGCCGTGAATCTCCACCAGAGCAACATCACCGGCTCGCACATCAGCTACAACGCCGGCGGTGGCGTGGTCGTGCGCGGCGGCGACGTGCGCAACATCCACATCGGCAACTGCGACATCGAGAGCAACATGTCGCCCGACACGCCCGCGACCGCCAACATCCTCATCGACTCCGCCGGTGGCAGCGTCGGCGAAGTCGCGATCACGGGCTGCACGATCCAGCACAACAACCCCAGCCCCGACTCCGCCAATATCCGCATCCTCGGCGCCGGCGTCACGGGCACGACCAACAAGACCCCGACCAACGAAGGCAACGTCACCATCACGGGCAACGTCCTCAGCGACGTGCAGGTCAATGTACACCTCAAAGGCGTCCGCGACGTCACCCTCACCGGCAATACGTTCTGGATGGGTTTCGCGCACGATCTCCTCGTCGAAGACTCCAGCAACGTCGTCGTCGGCCCCAATGCCTTCGACCGCAATCCCCGCTACGAATACACCCGCACCTCCGCCCGCGGCGGCGTCGCGTTCTACCGCTCGCGCGACTGCACGCTCACCGGCCTGCATCTCAACGGGGTCCATCACCACGAAGCCGCCCTCCTCCTCGAAGACTGCACGCGCTTCAGCGCCACTAACGGGTCGATCCTCGATTGCGACGGCGTCGGTCTCCGCGTGAAGAACACCACCCTCTCCCGCATCAGCGGCTGGCTGATCCGCGACGACCGCGCCGCGAACACCGCGCCCTCGCTGCAGGTCACCGGCGGCGGCAAAAACCAGATCGTCGACAACACCCTCGACCGCCCCTCGCAGATCGACCGGACGTCGGGGCTCAGCCGCAATAACGACATCGTTACCAAGTAGGGTTATACCATTTACGAAACGAAAAGAGACGTCTGAAGGTAGGGCGCGTTATCCTTAACGCGCCGCTCAGGACATTCGCACGCCGAGGGCGCGGCGGCTTAAGGATAAGCCGCCCTACCTTTAGGCTCATCTCATAGCGTAATGGTGGTACAAATCGCTCGCTCTTGGGATGATCGCATCGACCCCGCGCAATGACACTGCCGTCACCGCGCCCGCGCTTCGCCGATCAGGCGAAGCCTGCACCCTCCCGCCTGCCTCCACCCGCTCCGAAAAATTAGCGCAGATTAGCGTTTCTCTTCTCTGAATTCATACGCGCCCATATCCGGCGCCTTTCCGGCGAACGGCGCCTCCCCGCTCCCATCCAGGATCACTCCTCGATCGATGGCCACGCTGCCCGGCGCCGGCCGCAGAAAGGGCACGTCCGGCAGATCGCCATTCGACTGCCGCGGCTTCACCAACTCGGCCTCGTCCACGCTTAGAAAATCCTTCGCCGTCACCACGCGCGCCGCGCCGCCGACCTTCCCTGCCGCGTCGAAATAGTTTCCGGCCACCTCGCATTTCTCCGCATTCAGCTCCGCGACTTCACGTCCGCCCTCGAGCCCGAGGTTGTTCTTCAAGCGATGCCCGTAGCCGGGAACGTCGGTTTTATTATCGTCCGCGCGACCGAGCAGATTGAAGTTCACGCGATTCCGCAGGGCGGTGTTGTGCACAAAGTCCACGCCGCCGATATGGTGGTTCGCATAGAACCCGTTCGCTTTGTTCTTCACCGCGAGGCTTCGCCGCACCAGGTGACGCGGAATCGGCTGCGGCAGCCGCTCGACCGGCGTGCCGGCGTGGCCTCCCGCCTTGAAGCCGTTGCCATCGGCGAGCGAGGCGAAGTCAGGCGCGTACCCGTTATAGAACGCCCAGCAGTTTTCCACCGTCGCGGCCTCGGCGGAGTTGATGAAGTCGAACCCGTCGTCGCTGTTGAACCATGCGCGGCAGCCACGAAACACATTACCCACGCTGCCTTTCGGCCCGTGGTAGCCAAAGCCATCGACGTTGCCGCCGCGCTTGTTGCCCGAGACGGGGTCGTGGTTCCGGTACGCGTCGCAGTTGAGCACGAGGTTGTGGGCGCCGTTGCCGATCCAGACGCCGATCGCCATGCCGTCGTGCATGCTCAGCCGTTCGTAGACGTTGTGGCTGCCTTGATTGTCGAAACAGATCGATTGCGTATGCCCGGTGATTGTCACCTGCACGCCCACGACCTCGAGCCCACGCAGGTGCAGCCACGAAGCCTGCACGCGAAAAGCCGTCACGCGCCGCCCGGCCGGCTTTACCTCCGAGAGATCGAAGACGGGCCGCTCCTCCTGGTATGCCCAGTAGCGGATCGGTTTTCCCTCGGTGCCACTTTTGTCGAGATAGATCACGCACGCATACGGGCGCACTGTCCGTGCGATCTGCGCTTCGCTCATCTTATACGTGCCACCGCGAAGCCACACCGTATCGCCAGGCTCCGCCGCGGTCTGCGCGCGTTGCACCGTGGCAAACGGCGCCGCGAGCGTACCGGCTGCGCCATCGCTCCCGGTCGGCGCGACAAAAAACTCCGCCGCCTTCGTCTGCGCGCAAAAAGCCGTCACTACCCAAACTAGGAGGAGACGTCCCCGCCGAGCTATCGCACCGCATGGTCGATCCCGCGACGCGCTCCAGCGACCGCCGCTGCCAGCCCTCACGCCAGCACTCCCCTCACGACCTTGCCCTTCACATCCGTCAGCCGGAAATCGCGCCCCGCGTGCCGATATGTCAGCCGCTCGTGATCGAGGCCGAGCAGATGGAGGATCGTCGCGTGCCAATCGTGGATGTGTACGGGGTTTTCCACTGCCTCGTAGCCGTAGTCGTCGGTCGCGCCGTAGGCGATGCCGCCCTTCACGCCGCCGCCCGCCATCCATAAGGAAAAACCCTTCGCGTTGTGATCACGTCCATCGCTCTGACCGTGCGGCGTGCGACCAAATTCGCCGCCCCAGATCACGAGCGTGTCGTTCAACAGGCCGCGCTCGCGCAGGTCCGTGAGCAGCGCGGCGACCGGCTTATCCACCTCGCGGCAATGCTTCGGCAGCGCCTCGGTGAGCCCGCGATGATCGTCCCAATCGCCATGATTCACCTCGATGAAGCGCACGCCCGCCTCCGCAAACTTTCGCGCCAGCAGGCACTGCCGGCCCATGAAATCCGTCGGCTCCTCGCCGATACCATAGAGCTTCTTCGTGGCCTCGCTCTCCTTCGAGAGATCGAGCAACGCCGGTGCCTCCGATTGCATGCGG
>JAZKEV010000620.1:11917-14786 GCA_040386765.1 Verrucomicrobiota bacterium
ACGACTCGATCAAGCCCTCCACCTGCGGATTGGCCACATCGCGCGCGAGCCGTTCGCGATTCAGCGCCTGCATCAGGTCGAGCTGCGCCCG
Source organism: Verrucomicrobiota bacterium (assembly GCA_040386765.1). Lineage (GTDB taxonomy): Bacteria > Verrucomicrobiota > Verrucomicrobiia > Opitutales > Opitutaceae > ER46. The sequence continues at coordinate 12,009 of JAZKEV010000620.1, forward strand.
CTGCTGGCCGCGTGAGAGTTTTTCGTTGGCGATGTTCTTCACCTCGAGGTCGCCCACCGTGCGACCGAAGGGCCCGAGCTGCCCAATCGGCGTGCCTTGGTAGATCGCAGGCAGAAATCCGCTGCCGTACTTTTGCGCGCCGCCGTTGCTGTTCGGCGCGCTGAGATTGATGAAACCGGGGAGGTTTTCGCTCTCCGTGCCTAGACCGTAGAGCGTCCACGCGCCGATCGAAGGCCGCACAAACTGCGCGCTGCCGGTGTGCAGCTGAATGCTCGCCGGGCCGTGCGCGGGCACATCCGTCTGCATCGAGCGGATCACGGCCAACTCGTCCGCGTGCTTCGCCATCTCCGGCAGTAACTCGCTGAACTCCGTGCCGCTCTGGCCGTGTTTCGTGAATTTCCACGGCGAGCCCATGAGCTTCGCGAGACCGCCGGGCGTACCGGGGCTGATCTTGCCATGGTCCGCCGTGAGCTTCGGCTTCGGGTCCAGCAGATCCACATGCGAGGGCGCGCCGTTCATGCAGAGGAAAATCACGCGCTTGGCCGTGGCCGGAAAATGCGAGGCCTTCGGGGCGAGCGGATTTCCCGCCACGCTAGCCGCGAAAGCAGAACGCTGCGCGAGGTCGGCAAACGCCAGATAACCGAAGCCGCTGGCAAGCGAGCGCAGCATTGAGCGGCGCGAAAGCGGGGCGGAGAGACTATTGGGGCACATGGAGAGAAGAGATTTGGGAACGCTAATCTGCGCTGATCCTTTTCAGAGCTTGACGCAGATTTGTACCCGCGAGGGGCTTCGCCCGATCGGCGAAGCATCATCTTGATTTGGATTAGCGACGATTCGCGCGGATTAGCGTCCGGTTTCCGGGGGGTTTAGTTGAGGGTTCGGAATTCCGCACTCGCCAGCAGCGCCTGGCAGAAGGCGACGAAGGCCACCGGCCCGAGTTCGTTGCGCTTCTTCGGATCGTCGCCGGCATCGCTGAGAAAACGCTCGAAAAACGTCTTCGCCGCTGCCAGCTCGCCCGCCGTCGGTTCGCGTCCGTAGGCTTGCAGGTAAGCCGTACGCAGCCGTGCGCCGCCCTCGCCGGGCTGCGCCGCGAGACGCTTCGCCCACGCCTCCGCGTAGGACTGCATGATCGGGCTGTTCATCAGAAAAAGCGTTTGCGACGGCGTCGTCGTTTCTTCGCGGTCGCCGGAGACGGCGTTGGGATTCGCAAAGTCGAAAGCCGCGAGCGCGTCGTTTACCTGGTCCCGCAGGACCGCGAGGTAAATCGAACGCACACCCGAGGTCGCCTCGGCCTTGGCGTAATTGGCGACGATGCCGGAGAAGTTGTTACCCACCCGCGCCGGGGTCGAGCCTACGACCGGCTTCAGGTCCAACTTGCCCGAAACGGCGAGCATCGCATCGCGCGCGGCCTCGGCATTCAGCCGCCGTGGCGTCATCCGCCACACCAGCGTGTTATCCGGGTCGGCGTTATAGTTGGTTTCGTGATACGTCGTTGCGAGCTGATAGCTGCGGGAGAGCACGATCTCGCGAATCAGCTTTTTCACGCTCCAGCCCTGCTCGACGAAGCGCGCGGCCAGGTAGTCAAGCAGCGCGGGGTGACTGGGCTTTCCGCCCATCAGCCCGAAATTGTCCACGCTCGGCACGAGCCCCTGGCCAAAGAGGTGATGCCACACGCGATTGGCCATCACGCGGGCGGTCAGCGGATTGTCCGGCGAGGCCACCCAGTCGGCCAGTTCACGGCGGCCGCTGCCTTTGCCGATGGGTTCGCTTTTGCCCGACATCACTTGCAGGAAACCGCGCGGCACCGGCTTCGAGGGCTTGCTTGGTTCGCCGCGCAGATAGAGGGGCATATCGGCGGTGTTGGGCTTGTCGCGCGTACCCATCGCAAAGGGCCGTGGCATTCCGTCGGCCCCAAGCTCCTTCAACTTCCCGTTCACGATCACGAGCTGCGAGCGAACGAAGATGAAGGGCCGCAGCTTCTCCGCCTCCGCGGGCAGCTGGTATGACTCCAACCCCGAGCCGCCCGTGAGCGCGCGCAGCTCCTTGTCGAGCCGGTCCCGGTCCGCGAGCAGCTTTTCCTTCGTCTGCGCGGGCGTTGTCACCACCGGCTGGCCGGCGGGCAGCTCGACGAGCGAGGCAGGGTGCGCATTGGTGATCACGCCCACCGTGCCGTAGCAGGTCTCCGTGCTGCGAAAGATTCCGGCGAGCGCGTAGTAGTCGCGCTGCGGGATGGGGTCGAACTTGTGGTCGTGGCAGCGCGCACAGGCGATCGTGAGCCCGAGCATCGCCTGCCCCAGCGTGTCGAGCTGCTCGTCGACGACATCGAGCTGGAATTGCAGCCGGTCCTTCTCCGCGAGCTCCTTCGGCCCGAGCGCGAGAAACCCCGTCGCGACGATCTGCTCCGCGCGTTGCGCATCGTTGGCCGCGGGCAGCAGGTCGCCCGCGATCTGTTCGCGCACAAATTTATCGTAGGGCTTGTCGGTGTTGAAGGCCGCGATCACGTAGTCGCGGTACCGCCACGCCTCGGGGTAGAGGATGTTGGAGCCGCGGCCCGTGGAGTCCGCATAGCGCGCCACATCGAGCCAGTGCCGCCCCCAGCGCTCGCCGTACTGCGGCGAGGCGAGCAAGCGGTCGACCACCCGGGCCTGCGCGTTCGGCGACATGTCCGCCACAAAGGATCCGATCTCCTCCAGCGTGGGCGGGAGCCCGATCAGGTCGAAATTCACCCGCCGCAGCCAGTCCCGCCGTGCCGCGTCGCCGACCGGCTTCACGCCCTTC
>JAZKEV010000620.1:14796-21850 GCA_040386765.1 Verrucomicrobiota bacterium
GAGCGAGGCCACCCCGCGTCTTTCACCGTGGGCGGCGTTGCCTTTGCCACCGGCTTAAAGGCCCAATACTCGCGTCCCTTCTCGATGCTCGCCGCCCGGGCCGTCGTCGCTTCCTCGCTGCGCGGATCGGGCGCGCCCATCTTCACCCATTGCTCGAAATTCGCGATCACGCTGTCGGACAGTTTCCCCCCGTTCTTCTCCGGCGGCATCTGCAGGTCGTCATTTTTGTAGCGGATCGCCTCGATCAAAAGGCTCTTCTCCAGATCGCCGGGCACGATCGAGGGTCCGCTGTCGCCGCCCTCGCGCAGGCCGGCGCGTGTATCGAGCGCGAGGCCGCCCTTCACCTTCTCGGCTTCGGCCGAGTGGCATTTGTAGCAATGATCGACCAGCACGGGTCGGATGTTCTTTTCGAAAAACGCCACCTCCTCCGGCTTCAGCGGCACGGCCTTCTCCTTCGGCGCGGGGAGCGTCTCCGACATGCCGGCATGCGGCTGCTTCGTTGCCGTCGATCCCGCTTGCGACTTCACTTTGCCGATGTTCGTGATCTCGCGAAATTCCTCCAGCGACAGCCCGCGGTCACGGTTCATGTCGAGCTGGTTGAAGATGATCCGCGCCATCCCCGAGTTGTCCCGAAACATCGGCACCACGTCGTTGAGCTGCTCCAGCTCCTGCAGGCTCACGCTGCCATCGGCATCGCGATCGAGATATTGAAACGACTCCTCCGGCGAGCGCTGCGGCTGCGCGGGCGCGGTACCCTGCTTGGCGGGCTGCGTCTTTGGCGGCGGGTTCTTCGTGTAGTACACGATCAGCTCCAGCGGCGTCACAAAGCCGTCCTTGTTCGTATCCATCTTCGCGAACAAAGCGCTGTCCCAAAACTCGTCCGCGCTCAACTTGCCGTCCTTATCGAGGTCAAAGGGCCGCACCTTCTCCGGCAACTCCGCCGCGCGGAGGACCACGGCCACCGCGGCCGCGAGCACCAGCACGCCGCCGCCCACGATATAGCGTTTCTTCATGGGTTGGATTTCGCCTGCCAATTTTTCCACCGCTCTTCACCGATCTTGAGAAATTGATCCTGCTGCTCTGGCGTGAGGTGCGGCCACATCTCGCGGGCCTGGCGCCTTGCCGCTTCCCCGATCTCCACCGCCGCGCGCTCCCGCACTCCGCGCACGTCCGCCTGCAGCGCGGCATAGAGCGACTTCAACGTCTCGACCTGCTCAGCCGTCAGATTCAGCCGCCGCGCATCCTCGGCGCGGCGCTTCTCGATCCACCGCGCCTCCAGCTCGGAGCGTATCGCCGGGTCGTTCGTCCGCTTGAGCGTCACCGCCACGCCGCACACCGCACCGCTGCCGAAGAGTGCCGCGAGGCAGAGTAGTATCTTTGCCGTGCCGATGGTCGTCATTGTCCGAGTTGTTGCGTTACGATCATCGCCGCGAGGCCGCGCTCATCCGGCGACATTGGCTTGAGGGCCGGCCAGGCATAGAAACAACACACCGCCGCTGCGGCTATCCCCAGCGGCACCGCGCGCAGAACCACACGCTCCCACGGCAGAGCCGGCGCCGCGTCGCCGGCCCGCACCTGCGCGAGCACCCGCGTCGCGAGGCCAGGCGGCAGTTCGCCATTGCGGGGTTCGGACGGGGCCTTCCGCGCCAGCCGGGCTAGGTCGAGAAATCGTTTTTCGTGAGGGTCCACGCCTCTTCATACGGAAGTCCCCGTGTGCGGTTACAGGAATTTGAAGTAGGGCGGGTTTTTAACCCGCCCTCTCGCATCCTCGAGCGAAACGGAAGCTCCCCTCGCCCCTGGGCACGGCATTCATCCATCCCGCCATCCTATCCCGGGCCTCCGGACGTCCCCCGATCCAGGGCGGGTTGAAAATTCCGCCCTACTTCAATCCCGCCATCGCCTTCCGCAGTCTTCCTCGCGCGCGGAAGGCCTGCACTTTCACCCGCGCCCGGCTCCAGCCCGTGAGCTCCGCAATCTCTTCCACCGACCGCTCCTCCAGATGCAGCAGTGTCAATACGAGGCGGTCGTCCGCTGGGAGAGTTTCCAAGACCTTGCGCAACAACCCACGCGCTTCCGTCGCCGCCATCTCATCCGCCGCTCCGCGCTCGTCCGATGCCACGTCGAAGGCCCGCTGCTCGCTCGCGGTGAGATCGCCCCAGCGGAGCTCCGGCCGGCTCGCGCGTGCCCGCAGATGATCGCGGCACACGTTGAGCGCCAGCCGTGAGAGCCAGTTCTCCAGCGGCCGCCGCGCATCGTAGCGGTGCAGGTTTTGAAATACCTTCACGAACACCTCCTGCACCAGATCTTCCTCCGCCATTCGAAAGGGCAGGTGCCCGCGCACGATCTGCGTCACGCGGGGATAAAGCGCCGCCATTAACTCGCGCGCAGCGCCTTCGTCGCGCTCCACGAGCCAGGCCTGTATCCAATGCTGCACGTCTTCGACCATGTCTGAAACCTGGTGCGGCGATCTACGCCCACCAAACCAGCATGGCGAGCGTCCCTACCCACCTTCAATCTCCTTCGCCATCGTCCGCCGCCGCAATTGCCCGCACGCGGCATCGATATCGCGCCCACGCGATCTCCTGAAATGCGCCACGACACCGCGCCCCCGCAGCTCCGCCGCAAAGGCCTCCGCCACGTCGTCCGGCGAGCGCTCGTAGGCCACGCCTTTCAGGCCGAGCCCGGTCGGATTATAACGCAGCAGGTTCACGTGCATCCGCCGTACGCCGAGCGCATCCGCGAGCATCCGCGCCTGCTCCAGCGAGTCGTTCACCCCCTTCAATAAGCAATATTGGATCGTCACCGGCCGCCCACGGCTCGCCTGAAAGCGATCCGCCGCCGCGAGAATATCCGCGATCGCAAAGCGCTTTCCCATCGGCAAGAGCTGCGCGCGCGTCGCGTCGTCCGGCGCGTGCAGCGAGACGGCGAGGTGAAAGTTCAGGCCCGTCTTCGTGAGCGCATCGATGCCCGGCACGATTCCGACGGTCGAGATCGTCACCTGCCGCCAGCCGAGGCCGCCAAGGGTGTTATCCGCGATCCGACGCACCGCCTCCAGCACCGCCTCCAGGTTCAGCAACGGCTCACCCATGCCCATGAAGACGATGGTCTGCAGCGTGCGCCCAGCCGCACGCGCTTCGCGCCGCAGCGCGAGAAACTGCTCCACAATCTCGCCCGCGGTGAGATTGCGCTCGAACCCCGTCTTCGTCGTCGCGCAAAAATCGCAGCCCATCGCGCACCCCACCTGCGACGACACGCAGCCCGCCGCGCGATCGTCGCGATAATCCGGCATCAGCACCGTCTCGACCGTGCGCGCATCGCCGAGCCGCAACAGGAGCTTCGTCGTGCCATCCTCCGCCACCTGGCGCAGCGCCAGCGTCGTCGCGCTCACCGGCAGATCCGTGCGTAACCGCTCCAGCAGCTCCGCCGGCAGGCGCATGCCCTCGCGCTCCTCGACCACAAGCTCGCCGCCGCGCGCGTAAAACTCCCGCAGCACCCGCGCCGCGTGCACGGGTTTGTAGCCCCACGCAGCGAGTTGCTGCGCGAGATCCGTTTCGCTGAGTTCGACGAGGGACCGCTGCACGCTGCCAAGACACACGGTTCCCGCCCGATGCCAAGCGCGCCGATGCGGCCGTTTTCCGCGGCGTTACCCGCGAAAATCTTACCGTCCGATTTTGCCCCGCTAGACCGCGCGCCTCGTACGTCGCTACCTTGGACCCACACCCCCTCGCCTCGGCCTCCCCGCCCTGCGCACGTCACTCCTCGCACGTATGTTTCGGCCTACCCAGCCAGCCCCTTTTGTCATGACTGTACCCAACACCCCGCTCCACCGCACGCCGGGCGCCCTCGCGCTCCTCGTTGCCTCGCTGACCGCTGCCTCGGCTCTGGCGCAGACTGCACCGGCGTCCGCCGTCAGCCCCGCCCAGCTCGCCCGCTACGACACCAACCGCAACGGCCGCCTCGACCCCGCGGAGGAGTCCGCCCTGCGCGCCGACGAGGCTCGCTCCGCCACCGCCGCGACCGGCACCGACACCAGCAGCTCCGGCCGCGGTGAGGTCATCGAGCTCTCGCCTTTCCAGGTCAGCGCCGCGGGCGACAAGGGCTATCTCGCCTCCAACACTCTCTCCGGCACCCGCCTCAACTCCAAGCTCGAGGATCTCGCTTCCTCCATCACCGTCGTCACCAAACAGCAGCTCCTCGACACCGCCGCCGTCGATATCAACGACATCTTCCTCTACGAAGCCGGCACCGAGGGCACGATGCAGTTCACCTCGTTCGACATCGACCGCGGCTACTACATCGATAACACCGGCTCCAATCCGCAGGGAGCGAACCGCGTCCGCGGCCTCGGCGCCGCCAACATCGCCCGCGGCAACTTCGCCACCACCGGCACCATCCCGCTCGACACGTACAACATCGACTCCGTCGAAATCAGCCGCGGCCCCAACTCCAACATCTTCGGCCTCGGCGAAGCCGCCGGCACCGTCAACATCAACAACGCCCGCGCCAAGCTCCGCGGCGAGACCCGCACCTTCTCCGCCCGCGTCGATAGCTACGGCGGCTGGCGCTCCAATTTCGACATCAACCAGCCGCTCCTCAAGGACAAGCTCGCCGTCCGTGTCTCCGGCGTCTACGAGGACAAGGGCTTCGAGCGCGAGCCGTCGCGCGACAAGACCAACCGCGGCACGTTCAACGTCACCGCGCAGCCGTTCAAGAAGACCACGATCCGGGCCTCCTACGAATCGTACCACAACTACAACAGCCGGCCCAACGCCGTCACGCCGCGCGACTACGTCACTTATTGGAAGTCCGCCGGCAGCCCCACGTGGGATCCGGTCACCTCGAGCGCCCGCGTCAATGGTCAGCTGATTCCCGTCACTGTCGCGCAGGAGCAGGCCGGCACGATTCCCAACGGACTCGCCACGCAGTTCACCAGCTTCTGGGTCCGTCCCAGCCAGTTCATCGACGGAGGCCGCGTCCAGCTCTACACGGTCAATCGCGGCGCGAATGCTCCCGCGGCCGGCGCCATCCCCAGCCCAGGCCAGGCCAACTCCGAGCTGCGTTACGCGCAGATCGGCCAGAGTCTCCCGCCGCTCTACATCCAGCCCGGCATATCCAACCGGGCGCTCTACGACTGGGAGTCGATCAACTTCGCCGCGCCCAACTGGTCGAAGCAGAAAGCCGACATTTATCAGGTCGAGCTCGAGCAGTGGTTCGTCGACACCGAGCGCCACAAGCTCGCGCTCCAGGCCGGCTACTTCCGCGAGGACATCGACCGCATGGACCGCAATTTCATCGGCTCCTCCGACGGCTCGCCCGCCGCGCTCCTGGTCGATGTCAACGAGCGCCTGCTCGACGGCACGGCCAATCCCTTCTTCCTCCGTCCCTACGTCGGCGGTTCCGAGCCCCAGATTTTCCGCCGCCCCGAGGAGAACACCAACTACCGCGCCACGCTCGCCTACCAGCTCGATCTCGCCCGCGAGAAAAACGCCTTCCGCTGGCTCGGCCGCCACAACTTCGCCGCGTACGGCGAGTTTCGCGAGATCGTCAATTCGCCCAACGGCCTCCGCTACCGCGACAAGATCGTCTCCGATCATCCGTGGATCGGCGTGCCCGGCGCCGCCGGATTTAACCGCACCAGCCCCGCGCAGGGCAGCGTCTACCCGCGTTACTACCTCGGCGATAACCAAGGCCAGGGCATCGACTACGCCCCCGCCCGCCTCGAGGCGCCCAACGGCCCGCAGACCCTTCGCTGGTTCAATGCCGCCACCGGCCAGTGGGTAAACGAGAACGTCGTCCTGGACGAAGTCTATTTCTCCCAAGGCCTGCAGAAGCGCGAGATCCGCACCCGCGGCCTCATCTGGCAGGGCTACTTCCTCCAGGATCGCATCATCCCTACCATCGGCTACCGCAAGGACAAGAGCCGCACCGTCAATGGCGGCCCCGCCGTCCTCGATATCAACCGCGGCCTCTACGACATCACCCAGCTCGATGACTTCGGCACCAACTGGATCACCCGTCAGGGCGCCACTCGCACCAAGGGCATCGTCGTCAAGCCGCTCCGCTGGTTCCATGTCCACTACAACGAGTCCGACAGCTTCAAGCCCGAGGTGGTCGCCCAGAACGTGCTTGGCCAGTACCTCCCCAATCCCACCGGCAACAGCAAGGACTACGGCTTCAGCCTCAACCTCCTCGACAACAAGCTCTACGTCCGCGTCAACAAGTACAAGACCTTCGAGAAGGATGCCCGCACGCGTTTCGGCACCGTCATCGGTCGCGTCAACCGCCTCGATTTCGACATCGGCACCGGCAACGATCCCTTCGACCTCGAGGACAATCTCGCCACCTGGCTCGCCCCGAACTATACGGACGTGAACCAGCTCGCGACCGAAGTTTATCGTCGCCTCGGCCTCACGCCCGCGTTCCTCGACCAGATCCGCAACGGCGGCACCATCACCGATATCAACGACGCCAGCTCCAAGGGCTACGAGCTCGAGCTGAACTTCAATCCCACCCGCTACTGGACGCTCAAGCTCACCGGAGCCAAGCAAAAGGCAATCGACTCCGCGCTCTCGCCCACGCTTCTCGCCTACGTCAACGAGCGCATGCCCATCTGGCGCTCGATCAAGGCCCCCGGCGCCGACGCCATCCTCGGCAATGCCGACGACGTCTTCTGGTGGACCAACAGCGCCAGCGCTGACGTCGTCGCGAGCAACAACGCCAACATCCCCGCCAACTGGTTCCAGACCAATGTGTGGTCGCAGTACAAGCTCGCCGTCGCCAACGTCGGCAAGGCCAAGGCTCAGGCGCGCGAGTACCGCTTCGCCATGACGACCAACTATCAGCTCGCGAATCTCTCGGATCGCCGCTGGGTGAAGAACTTCAATGTCGGCGGCGCCGTCCGCTGGGAAGATCGGGCCATCATCGGCTACCTCGCCGGCGCGCCCGATCCCGCCGACGGCATCGTCCGCGAGCTCGACGCCAACAAGCCCATCTACGACAAGGCGCGCATGTACACCGATCTCTCGCTGCTGACCGCGCGCGAAGACATCGTCGA
>JAZKEV010000620.1:21860-24187 GCA_040386765.1 Verrucomicrobiota bacterium
GCGTTTCTGGAACGACAAGATCCGCACGCGCCTCCAACTCAACGTTCGCAACGTCTTCGAGAACGGCCGTCTCCAGGCGATCAGCGTCAACCCCGACGGCACCCCCAACAACTTCCGCATCATCGATCCCCGCCAGTTCATCCTCACCGCGACCTTCGATCTCTAATCTCCAGTAACCAGCCCGATCACCCACCCCTGAGCCCACCGGCTCAGGGGTGTTTTATTTTGAGCCACAGATGACCCGGATGATCACAGATGGAGAAATCCCGGTTGTCTGTGTCATCGGTGCCATCTGTGCCCTAAATCCCTCCGTCTCTCGCGAAGCGTAACCGCGCCCTCCGCGTAATCCGCGGTCCCACCTTTTCGTGTCTTTCGTGGTTCCCTCACTTCACCACTCCCGCGCTTCGCCGATCAGGCGAAGCCCGCACATTCCCGCCCCTCCCTCCCGCCCTCCGAGAAATTAGCGCAGATTAGCGTTCCTCCTCCTCATCCTCTGCCTCTCCTCTCATCCGCCGATCTCCTTCCTCGATTTCCTTCCATCCCCACGCCCCTCACCGCTTCTTCCGCCCCTTCGTCTCCGCTTCGCTCACCGCCGGAAATTCCGCCGGCAGCGCGTCCCCGACCATCCCCCGCATCGCGATCGTCTCCAGTCCCGTCTGCGCCGCCGTATTCGTATTCCCCAAACCTACCTCCACCGAATTGAGCGCCGCCGGTCCCTCCACTTTTTTAACCACCCCGGTGATTCCGCTCCCCGGCCCGCCGCGTCCGCCGCGCCCCATCCGCAGCAGCGCCTCCACCGCCGCTTTCTTGAACGCCTCTCCACGCTCGCCCAGCCGGCCGGACACAAACCCCGCCAGCCGCCCGTCGCGCACATAGCGCGCATCCATGCCCTCCGTCCCGCTCTTCCCCTCCGCGGCCCGATCCCGCAGCACCACGTCCTTCGGCGCCGAGTACAGCCGGCAAAACTGCAGCCACAGCCGCTGCCAACGCTCGTCGTCGAGCATCATGCTCAACTCGAAGCCCACTTCCGCCCCGCCCATGATTGTCGCGAGATTATACACGCCCGCTTCGTCATCGAGCGGCACCAGCTTCGCCGTGGCCGGGTCGTAGCCGAGCACGAGATTTCTGCCCGTCCGCATGCCCAGCGGCATCGCATCGAGGCTCGCCACCCCCGCGAGGATGCGGTTGCGCCACTGGGTATCGCCGGTCCGTTCCCACTCGGTCATCCAGTTGCCCGCGAAGGCCAGCCAGTCCGGCCCCAGCCGCACGCGCGTCGGCGCCAGCGCCTTCTCCGCGGCGGTCGCCGGCTGCGCGAGCCGCATCGGGTCGAACTCCACCGTCTTGTAGTCGACGTTCACCACCTCGCGCATCAGGTCGCCCGAGCGCTCGTCGGTCGTGATGTAGTAGTGGAAACGCCGATACGCCGCCTGGCTGATCCGCGCTTCCTTCGCGCCATCGCCCCAGTGCCGCACATTGTGCCGCGAGCCCAGCCCCGCGAAGCGCCCCAGGTGATACACGTCCACCTCGCCCGTGTGCCGCGTCATCGCCTCGGCCATGCGATACACGTCCGCGCGCCCCGTCCGCAGGAAGCTCAACCACAGCCACATGTCAGGGCCGAGCTCCGAGTTGGCCCACGCCATCCCGCCGAGATCATAACGCCACACGTGCCGCACGGTGTCGTAGGAATGCATCACGTCCCCGAAGTCCCAGAAGCCATACCAGCGGTGCTGCTCCGGCTGCTTCAGGTAAAAGTTGAGCGTGGCCTCGAGCCGGTCCTCGATGGCTCGCTTCACCGGGGTCGCTTTATCCGGCAGCCCCCAAAGGCCAAAAGCGCGCGCTGCATGATAGTGCTCCGGCGCGCACACCAGCGCCGCCGGTTCCGCCCCCGCCCGGGCGAGTGTGGCCGTCGCCTCGCGCGAAGGCGCCTCGCCACACGCAAAGAGCGTCAGCTCGCTCGTGCGGGCCACGCCGTGCGCCGTGCTGAAACCTTCCTGCACATCCTCGTACGCCGCCTCGAGGCCGTGCGCCCGCGTCGAGTAGTGCCGCATATCCATCGCCGGGCCATCGGGCGACCACAGCCACGCCGTGACCTCCGCCGCGGCCGTCGTCGCACCGCGCACCTCGAGCGAAGCCGGATACGACTGCCAGAAATTCCGCACGCTCACGCCGAGGCCGCCGCTCACGTCGCCGGCAAACACAAACCCCGCCGCGCGCCGCCCCGCCCCCGCCGCGATCCACGCGCTCTGCGCATTGGTCCGCTTCTCGAGCGTGAAACCATCGGCATTGGGCTGCGTAAGCTTGAAGGCATCCCAAGAAGCCCAGTCCGC
>JAZKEV010000621.1:0-23029 GCA_040386765.1 Verrucomicrobiota bacterium
GCTGAAGCCCAATGCCGATAACAACGGCGACGGCGTTTACAACGGGCTGGACTACGATGAACACACCGCCCGGCGCACGGATATCGGCACGGGCAATCGGAGCATGGTTTTCAAGCTCGATCCGGTCTTCCGCTCGTCGCTCGGCAGCCAGGCGGTGAAGGTCAAGGTGACCTACCTCGATAGCTCTGCGACGACGTGGGAAGTGAAGATCGCGAAGGGCGCCAGTGCTCCGATCACGCTCGGCTCGGTCACGCAGACCAATCCGGGCACGCCGACGTGGAAGACGGCGACCTTTACTCTGGCGACCGGCAATGCGCCGATCCAGCCCGGCGGCGTCGGCTCGCCCTTGGGCGACGGCGTCGATCTCGCGATCTACGTGCCGCCGACCAGCAGCGCTAATGTCGTCGTGCGCTATGTGCGCGTGGTGCGGACGGAGCCCGCGAATATCGCGCCGACGATCAAGGCGCAGCCACGCGCGCAGAACGTTACGCTCAGCACCGATGCGGCGCTGCACGTCGTGGCCAAGGGCACCGAGCCGTTCTCCTATCAGTGGACGCTCAATGGCACGAATATCTCCGGGGCGACGGCGGCGACGCTGGCGCTCACGAATGCGCAGGCGGCCACAGCTGGCACGTATGCGGTGACGGTTTCGAATGCCTACGGCTCCGTCACGAGCGCCGATGCGCAGGTGCAGATCCTCGATGCGGGCCTGCTCATCGACGAATTCGACGACGGTAATACCACCGCGCCCGCATGGGCCGTCGCCTCCGGCGGCACGGGGAATAATCCCTCGATCACGACGAGCAACACGGCGCCGTTGAGCCCCGATGGCTCGTACTACGCGAATCTCGCATTCAACGCGGCAGCGCAGTGGAAGTACGTGGTGCTCGACAAGGGCATCTTCGGTGCGCGCTGGCAGGAGCGCGGAGCCACGGCGATCCGCTTCTACCTGAAGGGCAATGCGGCCTACTCCGCGCTGCCGAACAACAAGCTCAAGCTGCAGATCCGCGAGGGGCTGAACGGCGAGCGCTGGAGCTTCGACCTCGGCAGCTACGCCAAGGTGGGAAGCTGGCAGACGATCACAGCGCCGTTCAGCGCCTTCTACCTCGATGCCGGCGGTAGTGCCAGTGGCGATACGGGCCAGCTCGACCTCGAGCTCATCGACCAGATCCGCTTCTTCAACGATAGTTACACCTCGGCGATCACGGTCGCAGTGGATCGCATCGAAGTCTTCGGCTATACTGGCATCCTGGACGATTTTGCCGACGGCAATGCCGTGGTGCCGTATTGGTGGCCGACGGCGGGCGGCAGCGGCAACACTCCCACCATCGCCACGAGCAACACCGCGCCGCTGAGCGCCGATGGCACCTACTACGCCAACGCGGGCTACAACAACGCCAACACCTGGAAGTATCTTGTGCTGGCCGAGGGCACGCCGCTCTTCGGCACGGTGTGGACCTTCAATGGCGTGACGACGCTGCGTTTCCAGCTCAAGGGCAACACGGCTTACACGGGGCTCGCGAACACCTCGCTGAAGCTGCAGCTCCGTGAGGGAGAGGCGGGCGAGCGGTGGAGCTACGACCTCGGCAATGCCGCGAAGGCGAGCAGCAGCTGGCAGACGATTACAGTGCCCATCACGTCGTTCTATGCCGATGGCGGCAGCGCGAGCGGCGACACTGGTCAACTTGATCTCGAGCTCATCGACCAGGTGCGGCTCTTTAACAACAACTACACGTCACCGATCACGATCGGGATCGATGGTCTCCAGGTGCTGCAACAATAGCGGGCGACGCGAGTCGACGGTCCCGGGCAGCGTCCGCGTGAGGCGGGCGCTGCGTGGGGTTGCTTGCGTGTGCGCATTCGAGCGGGAGCCGAGTGGGGTGGTGCGACTGCATGAGGACTTTTTAATCTGCATGAAACTATTTCGCTTCGCGTGCCTTGTTCTGAGTCGGCTGGCGGTTGGAATTGCGGCGGGTGCTGCGGGCTTTTCCGCGGAGACCGCGCGGCCCAACATCGTGTTCATCCTGGCGGACGATCTTGGTTACGGGGACCTCGGCTGCTACGGGCAGAAGCAACTCGCGACGCCACACATCGACGCGCTGGCGAAGCGTGGCATGCGCTTTACAAATTACTACGCGGGTAACGCTTCGTGCGCCCCGTCGCGTTCGAGCCTGATGACGGGGTTGCATACGGGGCATGTGCGGCATCGGGATAATCGCCGCTTCGTCTACAGCTACGGCTTCAGTCCGGACGACGTGACGTTTGCCGAAGTGCTGCGCGGGGCTGGTTACGCGACGGCGATCAGCGGGAAGTGGCATCTCGGCGACCGCGCCGATTCGCAGGATATTCCGCATCATCACGGCTTCGATTATGCGTATTGCATCGGCCATCCGTATCCGGACCGCGGGTGGGAGCACTGGCCAAGCCATGTGTTTGTGAACGGCGTGCAGACGCCGATCCCGGAGAATGGCGGCGGCCGCCAAGGCCGCTACATGGACGATCTCTATACCGACGCCGCGCTGGGCTTCATCCGCGAGAAGCGGGCTGGGCCCTTCGTCGTGCTGCTCTCGCTGCAAGGCGTGCATGCGCCGATGGATGGTGTCGTCTCCAAAACTTATGCGGAGCGCGACTGGCCGGAGCCGGAGAAGGTCTTCGCCTCCATGCTGGAGCGCGTGGATGAAAGTGTGGGCCGGGTGGTCGCCACGCTGCGCGAGCTCGGCCTCGAGGAAAAGACGGTGGTCTTCTTCTCCAGCGACAATGGCCCGCACAACGAGGGCGGACATAAACACGACTTCTTCGCGAGCAACGGCCCTTGGCGCGGCCACAAGTTCCAGTTTTACGAAGGCGGCCTGCGCGTGCCGCTCATCGCGGCCTGGCCGGGCACGATTGCGGCGGGTGCGACGAGCGAACACGTCAGTGCGATGTGGGACATGCTGCCGACCTTTGCCGAACTCGGCGAGGTGAAGGAGGCGACTGCCGTCGATGGAATTAGTTTGGTGCCGACGCTGCGTGGCCGGGGTGCGCAGCGCACGCATACATACCTCTATTGGGAGAGCCAGGACGCGAAGGGCTCCCAGGCGCTGCGCTGGAAAAACTGGAAGGCGGTGAAGCGAGGCGTGAGCGGCGGCAGCGGCACCGCGAAGCTGGAGCTTTACGACCTCGCGACCGACTTGGGCGAAAAGCGAGATGTGGCCGCGGCCGAACCGGACGTCGTGCGGCAGATCGAGGCGCTGCTCCGTGAGGCGCATGTCGCATCGACCATCACCCCGCTGCTGCCAGGCGAGGCGGCGACGGAGTTTATACAGAGCAACTAGAGTCGGTGGCTCGCCATACGCGCGAAATAGATTGTCTGCCGGTACGGGGTTGCGGGTAAGTATAGAGGCTCGAACCAAGCGGCTTCTATGAAACGGCTCGTTTTCCTTTTCCTCGGCACGGTAGCGACGGCGATGGCGCAGATCTCGTTTCTCGACGGCACGACCGTCGAGTTGGGCGAGCCGCTCTCAGCCGTGGAAGCGAAGGCGAAGGACAAAGCCTTGGACTCCGATAATGGGCGACGGGGAGTGGATAAAAAAATCATGACGCCGCCGGCGATCTTCGAGTTCGATTCGGGGCGACTGTGGCGGGTGACGCTCTTGCAACTGCAATACGTGGCGCCCTCGCTCCGCCCTTTCAGCGAGGAGTGGAGGAATTTTGTTCCCATCGGGGAGCGCCGAATCAAGACGCAGATGACGGGAGTGGA
Source organism: Verrucomicrobiota bacterium (assembly GCA_040386765.1). Lineage (GTDB taxonomy): Bacteria > Verrucomicrobiota > Verrucomicrobiia > Opitutales > Opitutaceae > ER46. The sequence continues at coordinate 3,740 of JAZKEV010000621.1, forward strand.
CTTCGATGCGTATCTCGCCGCGTGGAGGCAGCAGGCGGAGGCGGCAGGGAAGCAGGAGAACGTCGATTACTGGATCAAGGAAGTCGGCTCCACCGTCATGGGCAGGCAGGTGGGAATCACGCTGGGGCCGCGACGCCGTTTCGTGGGCACGGGCAAGCTTGGCGGCGATACGTGGCTCTTCAGCTTCCTCCCGGAATCCCAGTCGAAGTACTTTCCGGACCTACCGAAGGGGACCTTGAAGGGCGTCATCGTGACAGGCGACGAGTTCAGCACGCGCAATCGCGGTGCGAGCGGCTCACGGGAGGAGTTCGCCTTCCCTGGCCCGGCGAATCCGGCGCTGGCGGGTATCGTGCTCGAGGATGGGACGCAGCTTTACTTCGGCCAGCGGCAGCCGGAGGCGGAAAGCCTCGTGGGCAGGCAGGCCAGGGCGCTCGATCCCCGCCCGGGTGCAAAGGTCCTCGGCGAACCGCGAATCAGCCTGGGTGCTCTCGACCTGCTCTTCAATGCGGAGCGACTCTTTGGCATCGTCTACAACACGGTGGGGGATGTCCCGGCCCCGTTTCCCGAAGACTGGAAGAACTTCACCCCGATCGGGGCGCGCATGATCACGAAGAGCACATCGCCGGAGGAGTTCGATGCTTATCTCGAAGCATGGGAGGCTCGGGCGGCGGCGCGCGGCATGGCGAAGGGCCAGCATTTTCAGATAAGCCGTATCGTCGCCTCGCTTGGGCCGGTCGTGACGATCTCGCTGCAGCCCTCGCGCGACCCGTCGGGCGGGTTGGCAGCATGGCCCGACGTGTGGCGAGTGACCTTTCAACCCTTCGGGCAGCCACCCGATCGGGTGCTACGCGTACAGAGTATGACCGCCTTTCGCGGAGAGTTCAGCGCGAGCCTGCTTCGCGGGGCGCCTCCACTGAAGCAGGAGATGCAGGACGCGACGGGAGCGTTGCCGGCGATCGAGCTGCCGAAGGCTGACCTGGTGCTGCCCAAGCTTGAGTAGGCGCATGGCTGGGTGACGTTTTTACTGAGCGGGAAGTCCGTTCTTGGATTTCGTCGGGCGGTTGCGCAGTGTCGGCCCCCTCCGAATGAAAATCTGCTGCATTGGTGCTGGTTACGTGGGTGGGCCGACGATGGCGATGATCGCCCTCAAGGCCCCGCAAATCGAGGTGCGTGTCGTCGACATGAACACGGCGCGGATCGCCGCGTGGAATTCCGACACCCTGCCGATTTACGAGCCGGGCCTCGACGAGGTCGTGCGGCAGACGCGCGGAAAGAATCTCTTTTTCTCGACCGATGTGATCGGAGCCATCAAGGCGGCCGACATCATCTTTGTCGCCGTGAATACGCCGACGAAAACCTACGGCGTCGGCGCCGGGCGTGCGGCGGACCTGCGGTTCATCGAGTCGGTGGCGCGGACGATCGCGGAGCACGCGAATGGGCCGAAGATCATCGTGGAGAAGTCGACCATCCCCGTGAAAACGGCGGAGACGATCAAGGACATCCTCGGGGCCAATTCGAAGTCGCATAAGTTCGAAGTGCTCTCGAATCCGGAATTCCTGGCGGAGGGAACGGCGGTGGCGGACTTGATCTTGCCGGATCGCGTGCTGATTGGCGGCGAACGGACGCCGACCGGCGAGGCGGCGATCAAGGTGCTCGTCGACGTGTATGCCAACTGGGTGCCGCGCGAGCGGATCATCACGACGAACCTCTGGTCGTCGGAGCTCTCGAAGCTGGTGGCGAACGCCTTCCTCGCGCAGCGCATCTCCTCCATCAACTCGATCTCGGCCCTGTGCGAAGCCACGGGCGCCGATGTGGACGAGGTCGCCAACGCCATCGGCAAGGATTCGCGCATCGGCCCGAAGTTTTTGAAGGCCTCCGTCGGCTTCGGCGGCTCCTGTTTCCAGAAGGATATCCTGAACCTCGTCTACCTGTGCGAGCACTTCGGCCTGCCGGAAGTGGCGACGTATTGGGAAGGCGTGGTGAAGATGAACGACTGGCAGAAGCGGCGCTTTGGCGCGCGTATCGTCCGGGCGTTGTTCAATACGGTCGCGGACAAGAAGATCGCGGTGCTGGGCTTTGCCTTTAAAAAGGACACCAACGATACGCGGGAATCGGCGGCGATCGCCGTATGCCGCGACCTCCTCGCGGAGCAGGCGCGCGTGGTGGTGTACGATCCGAAGGTGCCGGCGGACGAAATCGTGCACGATGTGCTGGGGAAGGGCGTGACGAACGACCGCCTCACGGTGGTGAAGACCGCCTACGAAGCCGTGAAGGGCGCCCACGCGATCGCAGTCGTGACAGAGTGGGACGAGTTCAAGGCGCTGGATTACCAGCAGATCTTCGCCTCGATGCAGCAGCCGGCCTTCATCTTTGACGGTCGAAACATCCTGGACCTCGCGAAATTGAAGGCCATCGGCTTCCGGGTGTCGGGGATCGGAAAAAGCTGAGGTTGAGGAGTGGGCGGGACCCACGGCGCGGGGTCCCTCGGCGCGAGGACGCAACCACTGCCCGACGGGCGGTGGCGAGGTGTGTTCCTGCGGGCTGGGGGAGGCGGATGGGGTGGGGACGCTGGGCTCCTTCGCTTTGATCCCCGGCTTTCAGCGCGCCTCCGTAGGATTGCTGCATTCTTGGCCTCGCACCCGGGGGAGAAAGTTATCTACTCAGGCCATGCGTTTACGTGCTCTTCTTCTCGTTACGTTGTGGCCGGCGTTTGCCTCGATTGGATTTGGCTGGGGCTTCGAAGCCCATCAAACGGTGACCCGCATTGCGTTTGCCTCGCTGCCGGAGGATTTCCCGGCGTTTGCGCGCTCCGCGGCTGCGTCGGAACGGGTCGTGTATCTCGCGAATATTCCCGATCGCTGGCGCAACGTCGATCCGTGGCTGAAGCAGTCGGGCGGAAGCTGGAGCGACCATTTCCTCGACATCGAGCACCTCGCGCAGGCGGGCCTCGATGCGAAGAAGGTGCCCTCGCTGCGGTATAACTTCATCCTCATCTACGCCGCGGGGCACGTGGCGAACTCAGAGAAATTTCCCTCCATCGATCCCAAGAAAAATGCGGATCACACCCAGGAGTGGCCAGGCTTCGCGCCGTGGGCTATCGCCGAGAATTTTGCCAAGCTCCGCTCGGCGTTCAGTTATCTGAAGGCGTTTCGCGAAGTCGGCGGTACACCGGAGGAAATCGCCAACGCCGAGGCCGATGCGATCTACGCAATGGGTGTCTTGAGCCACTACATCGGCGACTGTTCGCAGCCGCTGCACACGACCCACCACCACAATGGCTGGATCGGCGAGAATCCCAATGGCTACACTGTCTGGCCCGGCTTTCATAGCTGGATCGACAGCGGCTTCCTCGGCAAAGCCGGGGTGAAGGCGGAAGACCTGCTGCCTCGGGCGACGAAGGTGCAGGCGCTCACGCTGACGCCGCAGAAGGATGGACGCGATCCGTTCTTCGTGGTGGCGATGGACTACATCCTCGAGCAGCACACGCAGGTGGAGCCGCTCTACAAACTCGAGAAGGCGGGCCAGCTGGGCAATGGGCAGAACTCCATCGGCCCCGAGGCGCGCACTCTCATGGAAAGCCAGCTGCTCAAGGGCGGCCAGATGCTGGCGCGGGCGTGGCTGACGGCGTGGCACTCAGCGCCGGTCGACACCTATCTGCGCACGCAACTCGGCAAACGCCGCGAAGCCGCGGGCGCGGAGCCGGCCGCGAAGAAGCAGTAACGCGCACGCGCATGACGTGGACCGCGCTCGGCTTCGTCGCACTCGGTGGCGCCATCGGCTCGGTGGCGAGAGCGCTGGTGGGTGCCGCGGTGCCGGCGGGCTCGCTGCCGTGGGCGACGATCACGGTGAACGTGGCGGGGTCGCTCGCGATCGGCTGGCTGATGGGCCGGCTCGTGGGCGGCGATGCCTGGGTGCATGCGCACAGTTTCTGGGTGGTGGGGATCTGCGGAGGATTTACCACGTTTTCGGCGTTTAGCTGGCAGACCTTCGAGCAGTTGCAGCGCGGCCAGTGGTTGCTCGCCGCGGCGAATGTGATCGTGTCCTTCGTGGTGTGCCTCGCGGCGACAGGGCTCGGCTGGAGACTCGCACGATGAGCCGCACGCGCGGCTGGTTCGGGTGGATCTGCGCTGCGTTCGTATCCATTTCCCTAGGACACGCGGCCGAGGGGCCGCTGGCGGAGCGCGTCATCCTGCTCGCGAATAGCGACGATCCCGACTCGCTCCGGATCGCGCGCCACTACGCGGAGGTGCGGGGCGTGCCGGCGGCCAACATCGTGGCGCTGAAGCTGCCGCTCAGTGAGGCCATCACCTGGCGCGAGTTCATCGCGCTCCTGTGGCACCCGCTGGCGGACCGGCTCATCCGCGACAAGTGGCTCGATGCGACTCCGATGGAGCTTTTCGATCCCATCGGCCGCCGCAAATACGCGCCCTATGGGCATCGGATCGCGGCGCTCGTGGTGTGTCGCGGCGTGCCGCTGAAAATTCTCCACGATCCCGATCTCGTGAGCGAGGCGCGGCCCTACACCAACCATCCGCAGTTTCGCGTCAACTCGGGTGCGGTCGATGCCGAACTGAGCCTGCTGCCCGCGCCGGGCTACAACATCAACGCCTTCGTGCAGAACCCGCTGTTTCAGAACGAGCGGCCGGCGGATGCGGAGCGGCACATCGTGCGCGTGAGCCGGCTCGATGGGCCGACGGCGGCGGATGCGTATGCGCTGGTCGATCTGGCGGTGGCGGCGGAGAAGACGGGCCTGCTGGGGCGGGCGTATGTCGACTACAGTGCAAAGTACCGCGTGGGGGACGAATGGCTCGAGGCGACGTCGCGGCAGCTGCGCGATCTCTCCTTCGACCTTTCGGAAGATCGCGACGGGAACACGATGCCGATGACAGCGCGGTTCGATGCGCCGGTGCTGTATTTCGGCTGGTACGCGGGCGATCTCGACGGGCCGTTCCGGCTGCCTGGTTTTCGTTTCCCTCCGGGTGCGATTGCGCTGCACATCCACAGCTACTCGGCGACCTCGCTGCGCTCGACGACGCATGGGTGGACGGCGCCGCTGGTGGCGCGGGGTGTGACGGCGACGGTGGGCAACGTGAACGAGCCTTATCTGGAAATGACCCACCGGCCGAATCTCCTGCTGCGTGCGCTGGCCCGCGGCTGGACGCTGGGCGAAGCGATCTATTTCGCGCTGCCGGTGCTGAGCTGGCAGGCCGTGGCCATCGGCGATCCGCTTTATCGGCCGTTCGCAGTGTCGCTCGAACAGCAAATGGAGAAGCGCGCGGAGCTTCCGCCGGCGCTGGCGGCCTACGCGGTGATCCGCCAGATGAACGAACTCGAAGCCGCGAACCAACCTGACGAAGCCAAGGCGCTGGCAATCCGCAGCCAGCGCGAGACGCCGACGCTCGCGGTGGGCATGGCACTCGCGACGCGGTTGCGCGAGGCGGATGACAAGGAGGGCGCGGGCAATGCGCTGGGCTTCGCCGCGATGATCAAACGCTTTTCCCCGGACGAGTGGGCGCTGGCGGCGAGTGCCGCGCGACTGCTCGCGGAGTGCGGGCGTGGCGTGCGGGCCGTCGAGCTCTGGCAGACGCTGCTCACGCTGGATAAACTGCCGCGCGAGATGAGGATCGCGTGGTTGCGCGAGGCGGCCGAGGCGGCAAAGATCGCGCGCGAGGTGGCACTGGCCAGCAAATGGTCCGCCGAGCTCGCGGAATTGACGGCGCCGGTGGAGAAGAAGTAACGTCGAGTCGGGAAGGGTGGGGCTTCGTGTGGATTGCCGTTCCCGCTTCAAGGTAATCGCTCGCAACCGCTCCGCTGCGCCTTATTGCTCCCACGCTCAAGTTTGTAGTTCCGCCTTCAGGCGGAATCGGGGGCGAATACCTTCCGCCTAAAGGCGGAACTACAAACCAAAGCCTTCCCTACGGCTTCGTGCGCTCCGTCTCGCTTTCGGCTTTTCACGGCCGCGCGCAAAAAAGCCCCGCGTTTATTTAGCGCAGGGCTGCATGCCGATATCACTTTGGCCGAGTCGCGAGCCGGCTACCTCACACCTTGTCCACGATCCGATCGGCGAGGCCGTAGTCGATCGCTTCCTGGGCGTTGAGATAGAAATCGCGATCGGTGTCGCGGTTGATGCGTTCGATCGGCTGGCCGGAGGCGGCGGCCAGGATGTGGTTCAGCTCCAGGCGGAGCTTTTCCATTTCCTTGGCCTGAATGTTAATGTCGCTGGCGGGCCCGATCATGCGGCCGGAAATCAGCGGCTGGTGGATGAGGACGCGAGAGTGCGGGTAGAGCAGACGGCGGCCTTTCTTTGCGCCGGAGAGGAGGATCGAGCCCATCGAGGCGGCCATGCCGGTCACGATCACCGTGATCGGCGACGTGACGAGCTGCATGGTGTCATAAACCGCCATGCCCGCGGTGATGGAGCCACCGGGAGAATTGATGTAGAAGAAAATCTCTTTGCCCGGGGCGACGGCCTCGAGGTAGAGGAGCTTTTCGGTCAGGTCCTTGGCGGACTCGTCGGTGACGGCACCCCAGAGGAAAATCTTCCGCTGCTCCAGAAACTTCTTCTGGACGAGCATGGCGACAGGAGCGGCGTTCTTCTTCGCCTGTGCATCTTCCTTTTCGTCCTCGTCATCATCATCGTCGAGACGCGGGACCGGAGCGGCGAGGCTGGGCTGAAGGTTGTCGAAATGCATAGATCGGGGAATCTTGAGCGGGTTGCCGGAGTTGGCAAGTGCGAGGCGGCGGTTTGCCAAGGTAGGCGGCTTATCCTTAAGCAACCGCCTCAGCGGGTACGAAGGTCCTGAGCGGCGCGTTAAGGATAACGCGCCCTACCTCAGGTCTTCTTGTTCCAGATGCTCATCAGCTCCGGGGTGCCTTGGGCGCGGACGCCGTTGTCATTGAGGATGTCCTCAGTGGCGGCTTCCATCTCCTTGCGGGGAAAAACCGTGGTCTCGAAGCGGCGGCCGGCAGCCTCGAAAACGACGAACTCATCCTTCAAGTCGCGGAGCGTTTCGATGAGATGGGGGAGGTTTTTGATTTTGATGCCGTTCACCTTTTCGATGACGGAGGACTGCATCGAAGAGTAGCCCTTGGAGAGCTTGTGCGGGAAGAAGGGCGACGCGACGACCACGAGGGCTTCGCCTTCGAAGGCAGGGCGGTCGAGACGACGGACCCCGAGAGGATTGCGGGTGACCGTGAAGGCGGCCGGGTTGCCGCCGAAGATATTGGTGGCACTCGAAAAGACGATCGGACCGTAGATGAAGTACGAGGGGTAGGCGCCGTCGAGGTCGGGGATCAGCGCCGGCCGGCGGGCGGCGACGGGGATCTCCACCTTTATCTCATCGCCGGCGCGGACGATCGTGAGCGGCACCGTGCCATTGCTCGCGACTTTCTGGATCATGTATTGGAAGCGCACGCGGATATCGCCGACGCGGACCATGCCCTCGTTGTCGATCTTGGTGTCGCCGATCCGCGTGATGATGTCCCACGGCTTGAGCGGGTAGTTAGAGTCCTTGATCTCCTCGGTGTCGGCCTGGGTGACGATCATTCCCTCCACGCCGCGGCCCACCTTGAGGTAAGGGCGCAGCGCGGGATTTTCGAAGGTCTGCAGCGAGTCGAAGAGAGCGGGTTTCCCGTCGTATTTGCCGTCGGCGGTATCCTTGAGGAAGAGCTCCACCTCCTCGCAGGGGATGATGTAGCCGATGTTGTCGCCGCCGCCCAGCCGGCTGAAGGCGACGCCGATCATCTTGTCGTCGGCGACGGCGGGGCCGCCGCTGTTGCCGGGGTTGATCGCGGCGTCGATCTGGATGCGAAGGCCGGAGGTGGGATAGCTGTAGGAGGCAAACTCGATGCGGGAGACGATGCCCTTGGTGATCGAGAGGTTGGTGCCGCCGGCGGGGAAGCCATAGACCATCACCGTATCCTTGACGGCAGGCAGCTTGGTGGCGCGAGGTATGGGGGCGCGGTCATCGAAGAACGACTCGTCGTCGAGCTTGAGCACCGCGAGGTCGATGCCCGGTGCGATCGACTCGACGGTGGCGGACATCTTGTCGCCCGACTGGTTGGCCTGCACCTGGACCTGGCTGGCGTAGGCGACGACGTGCGCGTTGGTCAGGATGCGCTTGCCCTCGATGATGAAGCCGGTGCCGGTCGCTTCACGCGGCCCCTGCTTGGCCCACGGCTTGTACGCGTCAGGCAGGCGCGAGGTGGCAAAGATCTTCACCACCGAGTTTTCGACCGCCGGCGAAATGACGGGCTTGGCCGCGGCTGCGGCGGTCGGCGCCGCGGGAGCGGCTGATTTTGAATCGGCCGCGACGAGGCGCGGGGCGATGCAGATGAGCGCGAGAAACGTGAGCGTGAGCGCGCGGGAGGAGGGCGGAAAAAACATGGGGACTAGGCTGTCGCTGGAAAAGGGGAGCTGAACTTCCCCTATGGCGAACAAGCAGTGCCCCCGACTCAATACCTAATCTTGTCGGCCTTATCCTGCCACTCGCGAAATGCCGCCTGCGCCTCATCGCGCAGCAGGAGCTGCATGGGGATTTTACGCTGGCTCGGCTCAAGCGGGATCTGCTGGTAAATGAAGTCGTCGTCGAAGCCGATGGCGGCGGCGTCAGCCCGGGTGTTGCCGTAGTAGACTTGCGGGATGCGCGCCCAGTAGATCGCCGATAGGCACATGGGACAGGGCTCGCAACTCGTGTAGAGTTCGCAGTCCTCGAGTTGGAAGGTCTTGAGCTTGGCGCACGCTTCACGGATGGCGGTGACCTCGGCGTGAGCGGTGGGATCGTTGGTCGAGGTGACGCGATTGTGACCGCGCGCGATGACCTCGCCCTTACGGACGATCACGCAGCCGAAAGGGCCGCCGCGACCGCTGCGCATGCCGGTCTCGGCCTCCTTGATCGCTTCGCGCATGAAATCCGATTGGCTCATGAAATCTTTAGAGCGGGGAGGGTGAATATCATGCTGACACATGACAATGGGATAAGCACGCTGCGCGCCCATGAGTTCACAGGTGATTGGGGGTCTCGAAATTGTCGGGCCGATGAACGCGCGTTACGCGGAGATTCTGACGCCCGATGCGTGTCGCTTCGTCGCCGACCTCGTCGCGACCTTTGGCGCGCGGCGGGAGCAGCTCCTGTCACGGCGCGTGGAGCGCCAGCGCGAGATCGACGCCGGCAAGCTTCCGGATTTCCTCCCTGAGACGGCGCACATCCGCGGCGGCGACTGGCGCGTGCCGCCGCCGCCCCCGGACCTGGTGGACCGGCGGACGGAGATCACCGGCCCGGTGGATCGCAAGATGGCGATCAACGCGCTCAACTCCGGCGCGCAATGCTGGATGGCGGACTTCGAGGATGCCAACTCGCCGACGTGGGAAAACGTCATCGAGGGCCAGCTCAACATGCACGACGCGGTGCGCCGCACGATCACCTTCACCTCGCCCGAGGGGAAGAAGTACGCGCTGAAGGAAAAGACTGCCACCATCGTCGCCCGCCCGCGCGGCTGGCACATGGAGGAGAAGCACATTCTCCTCGGCGGAAAGCGCATCTCAGCCTCGCTGTGCGACTGGGGCTTCTACTTTTTCCACAATGCCCGCGAGCTCCTCGCCCGCGGCAGCGGCCCGTATTTCTACCTGCCCAAGATGGAGAGCCACCTCGAGGCGCGGCTGTGGAACGATGTGTTCATCCACGCGCAGTCGGCCCTCAGCATCCCGCGCGGCAGCGTGCGTGTGACGGTGCTGATCGAGACGATTCTCGGCGCCTTCGAGGCGGAGGAGATTCTCTATGAGCTGCGTGAGCACGCCAGCGGCCTGAATTGCGGGCGCTGGGACTATATTTTCAGCTTCGTGAAGAAGCTGCGGAATCGCCCCGAATATCTTTTCCCTGACCGCACGCTGATCACGATGACGGTGCCCTTTATGCGCGCCTACGCGCTGCACGTCATCAACGTGTGCCATAGCCACGGCGCTTACGCGATGGGCGGCATGGCCGCGCAGATCCCGATCAAGAACAACCCCGAGGCCAACGCCGCCGCGCTCGCCAAAGTGCGCGCGGACAAGGAGCGCGAAGCCAAGGATGGACACGATGGCACCTGGGTCGCGCATCCCGGCCTCGTGCAGACGGCGCTCGACGCCTTTGCGCAGCACATGCACGGGCCCAACAGCCTCAGCAAGCTGCACGCGCCGGTGCAAGGGCCGATCACGGAGAACGGCGTACGGTGGAATCTCCACGTGGGCGTGCGCTACCTCGAAGCCTGGCTCGGCGGCTCCGGCGCGGAGCCGATCCACAACCTGATGGAAGACCTCGCGACGTCCGAGATCTCGCGGTCACAGCTCTGGCAGTGGCTGAAATACGGCGCGACGCTCGACGACGGCCGCAAGGTCACCGCTGACATGTACGACGCGCTGCTCGCCGAGGAGCTGAAGAAAATCCGCGCCGAGTACGGCGATGTGCGCTACGACAGCGGGCACTTCCCGGCCGCGGTCGATCTCTTCATGCGCATGTCGAAGAGCGACCAGTTCGACGAGTTCCTGTCGCTGCCCGCGTACGAGCTGTTGAGCTGAGGGAGGAACGCCGAGCGCCTTGATTTGTAGTTCCGCCTTTAGGCGGAAGGTTTTCGTGCCCTGATTCCGCCTGAAGGCGGAACCACTAACCAAGGCGTGGATCGCGAATCGTCCGCGTAAATTCGCGTGATTCGCGGGCTATTGGCAATTCTCCGTCTCCCCGATCCGCCGCCTTACGAAAACAGATCCGTCGCCGTCCGCCCCAGGAAGTCTTCCATATACGCGGTCGTGGCCTTGCCTTCGATGAAGACCGGGTCGGCCATGATCGCGCGGTGCAGCGGGATCGTGGTCTTGATGCCGCGGATGAGATACTCGCTGAGGGCGCGATAGGAACGCTCCAGCGCCACTTTGCGCGTCGAGCCGTAGCAGATCAGCTTGCCGATCATCGAATCGTAGTACGGCGGAATTGTGTAGCCGCTGTACGCGTGCGAGTCGACGCGGACGCCGTGACCGCCCGGGGCGTAGTAGAGGCCGATGGTGCCGGGAGAGGGGGCGAAGTTGCGCGCCGGGTCCTCGGCATTGATGCGGCACTCGATGGCGTGCTTCTCGAACTTGATGTCGCCCTGGTCGAAATCGAGCTTCTCGCCATTCGCGATGCGGATCTGCTGCTTGATCAGGTCGATGCCGGTGACCTCTTCGGTCACGGGGTGCTCGACCTGAATGCGCGTGTTCATCTCGATGAAGTAATAGTTACCCTTCGCATCGACGAGGAACTCGATGGTGCCCGCATTCTCGTACGCAGCGGCTTCGGCGGCCTTGATCGCGGCCTTGCCCATCTTCTTGCGCAGGTCCGGCGTCAGGAAGGGGGAGGGCGATTCCTCGATCAGCTTCTGGTGGCGGCGCTGGACGGAGCAGTCGCGCTCGCCGAGGTGGAGGGTCTTCCCATGCGAATCGGCCAGGATCTGAAACTCGATGTGCCGGGGGCGCTCGATATACTTCTCAATGTAAACGGCGCCGTTGCCGAAGGCCTTCTCCGCTTCGCCCCGGGCCACGTGGTACTCCTTGGCGAAGGAGACGTCATTGTGCGCGATGCGCATGCCGCGACCGCCGCCGCCGGCCACCGCCTTGATGATGACGGGGTAGCCGATCTTGCGGGCCAGCTTTACGGCCTCGGCCTCGGTCTCGACCGGACCATCCGAGCCGGGGACGATGGGCACGCCCGCCTTGCGCACCGTGTCCTTGGCGACGGACTTGTCGCCCATCATCTTGATCGATTTCGACTTGGGGCCGATAAACTTGATGTTACACGACTCGCATTGCTCGGCGAATTTCGCGTTTTCCGACAGAAAACCGTAGCCCGGGTGAATGGCGTCCACATCCCCGATCTCGGCGGCGCTGATGATGCGGTCGGCGCGCAAGTAGCTATCCGCACTCTTGTTGCCACCGATGCAGATGGCCTCATCGGCGAGCTGCACGTGGAGCGACTGGACATCGGCCTCGGAATAGACGGCGAGGGTCTTGATGCCCAATTCCCGGCAGGCGCGCACGATGCGAAGCGCGATTTCACCGCGGTTGGCGATAAGGACTTTTTGAATCATGAGACGGTGAAACGAACTGCGAAATAGAACGGCTATAAATAGCTAAGAGCCAAGAGTCTGGAGCCGGGAGCTGGAAACCCCGGCGTTTCCAGGCAGAGTCCAAATTCTCGGCTTCAGACTCTTAGCTCTCAGCTCCTTCCGACATCAGCCCTGCTTGATCTTGAAGAGACGCTGGCCGTACTCGACCGGCTGACCGTTTTCGACGAGCGCCTCGAGGATGGTCCCCTTGGCCTCGGCTTGGATCTCATTCATGATCTTCATGGCTTCGATGATGCAAACCACGGAATTTTCGACGACCTTGGCACCGATATCGGCGAAGGGTTTGCTCTCTGGCGAAGCGGCGCGGTAGAACGTGCCAACCATCGGGGACTTAATATAGGTAACACCCGTTTCTTCCTGTGCCGCCGCCGGGGCCGTAGTGACAGGCGTGGCTGCCGGGACGGCCATCGGCGGAGTGGTGTCGCCGGAGCCGAAAGGCGGGTTGGAGCCGCGAGCAGTACTGACAATGGGCAGCCCATTGGTGCCGCGACGGATCTTGAGTTTGAAACCTTCCTCCTCGACCGCGAACTCCGTCAGCTCCGAGCGCTTCATGAGTTCGATGATGAGTTTAATCTGTTTTAGGTCCAAAAGGGTGCCTTTGTTATGTGTTGAGCCGGTCGGAGACGGTTAGTTGGTTTTTAAGGTTGGTCGTTCAAAAGAATTCCGGCCGACCTAGCAATCCTCGATTTTTTCGCCAGTGGCTGGAAACGCCAAAATGGGGAAAAACCAGCTTAAACTGAGGAAAAACAGGGCAAAATGAGCCAGAAAATAGAAAATCAGCTCATTTTTAGAGGTCGGGCCACCCTTAAGAGCCGAACAGAAAGTAGCCCACGTGATAGAGAAAAACGCGGCTTTTGCGCGTTGTGCGTCACATATCCGTGACATTTGAGGGGCGGCGGTTCCTGCCAACATTCAATCGTCTTTGGTAAAAAGGGGTCCTTTAGACCTCTCAAAAGCTTCCTCACGCTCCATCCTCACCTTCCCGAAGGTCGAGTAAATGAAGCGCTTTTGCCCCGAAATTCAGCCCTTTTTCTGGGGAAAATAGGTCTTTTGGGCCAAATTTGCCCCCAAATGCCGCCGAAAGGTGGGCAGATCTTTAACCGCCCCGAGCGCGATGAGCTGCCGGGCAAGATTGCCCACCGCCGTACCTTCGAGCGCAAAACTGACCACCGGCACCCCCGTCTCGTTGGCCGTGGCTTGGCAAAGCAGCCGGTTTTTCGATCCACCCCCCACTATAAGGATGCGTTTGAACTTCCGGCCGGCCAGCCGCTCGAAGTTGCGCATGGCATCGGCATGACCCCGTCCGAGTGAGTCGCAGATCAGTCGCATGTACCCGGCGAGGTTGGCGGGGGCACGGAGCTTCCGCTTCTTTAATTGAGCCTCGATGGCTGCCTTCATCGATGGGGGGTTGGCAAACGCCGGATCGGTAACATCGAGCAGGGCAGCCGGGGCGGGGAGCTTTTCGGCGGCGGTGATAAGGGCGGCCCAAGCTTTGTTGGTTTCGGGCCGGGTCGCGAAATCCTTCATCGTGCCTTCCAGCAGCCAGAGCCCGATGACATTAGTGAGGGGGTGGTACCGGCCATCGCCGATGCGCTCATTGGAGATTCGGGCGGCCAGCGCCTCGGCGCCGAGGACGGGGGTATCGCTCTCGAAGCCGACCAGCGACCACGTGCCGGAACTCAGGAAAAGGTCGGTGCCATCAGGGGCGGCAGGCATCGCATCGTAGGCGCAGGCGGTATCGTGGCCGGGGACCGCGATGACTTGGGTGGCGGCGAGGGCAGGGGAGTCGGCGACGATCTCCTTCCGGATGCGCCCGAGCTTCGTTCCCGCCAGGATCGGCTTCGAAAACCACTGCGGCGGCAGCCGGAAATACTTCAACGCCTCGCGCGACCAATCCGTGGAGTGCACATCGAGGAGCTGCGACGTGCTTGAGATCGTGAGCTCGTTCTCCATCCGGCCGGAGAGCAGGAAGTTGAAGTAGTCCGGCAGGAAGAGGCAGCGCGTCGCGAGATCGGTGATGGCCGGGCAGCTGGCCACCGTCTCCTCCAGATGCAGCGACGAGTTGTAGAAGACATTGGGGATGCCCGTCGCCGCGTAGATACGCTCCAGCGCCGCACGGGTATTGGCGAGGCGCTTCAGTCCCGCCTGCGAGCGCTGGTCGCGATACGCATGCACGGGAAAAACCAGCCGCCCCGCATCGTCGACCAGCGCGAAGTCGACGCCCCAAAAATCCACGCCGATCGAGGCCAGCGCCGCCCCGCGCGGCAGCGCCGCCACGGCCTTGCGGAGGCCCGTGAGCGCCTCATGCCACAGTGTGCCGATCTCCCAATAGTCGTGCCCGTTGAGCGTGCGGAAGGAATTGGGGAAGCGATGGACCTCCGTGAGGGTGAGCTTGTTGGCCGCCCAGGCGCCAAGTATGACGCGGCCACTGGTGGCGCCGAAATCGAGGGCAGCGGAGTAGATCGTGCGGGGCATGGGGAAAGGATTGGAACCGTGAGGGAAAGCGGGGAGGGCCGGAGCGTCACGGAAAATGAGCAGAGAACGACGTGCGTTCGAACAACCTACGTTTGGCGGCAGCAGCTGCAGCCGAAAATTTCCAACCGTCGTGTCATTGGTGCAGGTCATCTGAACCATCTAGGCTAATTTACGGACGCCAGAACCCCGCCCCGCCTTCACCGGTGGGGCTTTTCATTTTGCGGGCACAACCGTCTAGGCTGACGGCGAGCCGGCATTACTCCTTGCTCAGATCCCACCGAAAGAGCGTGCGCCGAAAACCATCGACCATGTTCTCCGCCGCAATCGCGGCCCCCACGCGCCGATAGAGCCACCGCAGGTGGTCCGCCGAGGTGCCATAGGCGCACCAAAATCCGCGGCGGCGCAGCTCGTTGAAAAAATAGTCGCGGATGAAGTGGCGCATGATGGCGGCGCCGTTGGCGCGGTTGGCCTCGCCGCTGGCCATGATCAGAAACTCGCAGGCGTGCTCATCGACCGCCGGCACGGGGAAGCCATAGGCGCCGCTTTGCCAGAAGCGGCCGGGGTGCAGGTTGACGCCGACCGAGAAGGCGATCGCTCCCGTTTGCGCGTCGCGCATCAGCGCGACGAACTGGTCGGCATACGGCACGCGGGTGCGCAACCGCCGCTGCGGGTCGTCCCAATCCCAAAGATTCCGCACGAGCGGGTTGATCTTCAGGATCGGAGCGAAGGCTTCGAACAGGCTCTCCTCGTAAGCGGCCACGGCGGTGTTATCGGCTGCATCGAGGGCACTGTAGTGCCACCGGGCGTCGAAAGTCGGCAGGGCCGGATCGGACTCAGGAAGGGCGGAACTCATCTTTCACCACCGCGCGAACCGCACAAAGAGCTGCTCGGGATGTTGCGAAGAGGAGGCGCTGGTCCGTACCTTTGAATCCGGTTTCAATTCCAGCCGGTAGGCTTGGGCGAGGCGGGCGATCACCAGCTTGGCCTCGACGGTGGCGAATTGCGCGCCGATGCAGCGGCGCGCGCCGGAGGAAAACGGCACCCAGGCCAGCTCGTTCGCGACGGTGGGAGCGCCGGAGGCAAAACGATCCGGATTGAAGAGGTTGGGACGATCCCAGTGGCGCGGCGAGCGGTTGGAGCCATGCAACGAGAGCACGAGGAGAGCTCCCGCGGGCAAGAGGTAATCGCCGAGCTGGTCCTCCTCGAGGCAGGTGCGGGTGATCGTGTGGATCGGGGGATTGAGGCGTATCGCTTCATTGAATACGGCCTCGGTGAAGGGCAGGTGCTCCAGATCCTCCCACGTGGGAGGCCGGTCGCCGACTACCTGGCGGACTTCTTCGCGGAGACGGGCCTGATACTCCGGGTGGGCGGCGAGATAGTAGACTGCCCAGGACAGGCCGCTGGAGGTGGTGTCGTAACCCGCGCTGAAGAGCGTGAGCATCTCGCCGAGCACGCGCTCCTTAGGCAGCTTGCCCTCGCCGTGGGCCGAGAGGAGCAGGTCGAGCATGTCGCCCCGCGTGCCGACGCCCTCGGCGAGGCGGCGTTCCACCTGCTGGGCGAGAAACGCAATCATCTCCTTGTGCAGCGCGTTGAGCCGGCGGTTCAGCGGGGTGGGCCAGTGCGCAGGCAACTGGAGAAACGACCAGTTTTTGCGCATCAGGCACACGCTGGCGGCCATCAACGTCTCAGAGAGCCGGGCGCTGCGCGCCGAGGCGAGGGTGGTGCCCAGCAGGGGCTCGCTGATCACCTGTAGCCCGATCTCGCGCAGCGCGGGCACGACGGGTCGGTAATCTACGGGCGCCGCCTCCCACTCGGCAAAGATGCGATCGCAGGCCTCGTTGATGGTGCCCACCATGCTTACGATGCACTTCTTGTGGAAGCCGGGCTGGATGATGCGTCTGTCGTTGATCCAGTCCTCGCCCTGTAGCGAGACGAGTCCCTTTCCGATCGTTTGCTCCACATTCCGGTAAAGGGCCGATTTGGGATAGTTCTTCTGCTTGGTGACGAGAATCTGGTGGAGAAACTCCGGGGCGGCGACGGCGTAGATCGTGCGGAGATATACGCGAAAACGCGCGAGGCCGTCGAAACTCCACGCGACCCGCGAGTAAAAGTCGGCTGGGCCGGCAAAGAGCTCTGCCGCGCTGCCGGAGAAGAATTTGCCGCGATAAGTTGGAATCGGCTTCATGAGGCGGCGGTGTCGGTATCCGCCGGTTCCTTGCCAAACAACTGGCTCAGTTCCTGGGTGAACGCTTGGTCGAGTCCTTCGGCGCGCTCGACCGCATACGTGAAGGTGCGGGCGAAGCGCACCATCGGCGCGCCGTCAACGACGTCGTGGTCCACGGTGAGGGTGAGGCAAAGCATGGTCGCCACGCGGAAGCCGCGCGGATCCTTTTCGCAGGGCACGAGCCGTTTGTAGATGGAGCCAACTGCGAGATTAGTCGGCTGGAGGACGAGCGGCACGCCGAAGGCCGGGCGGCGATCGTCGGCGAGGTAGCTGAGATTGGTGACGCCCACGGTGCCGCGAATCCGCCGCCGGCGGTCCGGTTTGAAATCGACCCATTTCCAGAAGAGCAGCCGGAGCAGGCGCGGGAAATGAGCCAGACGGCCGCGCAGGCGGATGGCCGGGTCGTTGGCGAGCAGGTTGAGCTTTCGTGCGCCCCGCAGCTCCGCGCAGATGGTGGCCAGACTCTTCTTATCCGCGTTGCGGATCGTGTAGGGCAGGACGATCGAGCCGAGGCCGGGCACGCGCTGCTCGACGACGGTGCCGACGTCGACGCCATCGAACTGGGCGAGCTTGCGCCGCAGCGGCACGCGCACCGCCTGCATCTCCGGGTGCTTGCGGACGGCTTGGGCGAGGTGATAGATCCAGTAGGCGTTGAGCGAGATGGCGATTCTCGTCTCGCGCTGGATGCGCTGCACGCGGTCGGAGACCTCTGTGATGTCGACCTCCCACCACGTCGAAATATTCTTCCGGCGCTGGGCATTGTGCAGGAAATCGGAGATGTTGTTCCGATAGACCGGCCAGTCGCGCAGCCGTACCGAAGCGGCCGCCTCGGAGGGCGAGAGAGTGGGCGGGGTCTCAGCCATGACGTTGGGCAAAAGCGGACATGAAGGCAGTGAGCGCCGAGACCGAGGCTTCGGTGACGGGATTGTAAAGCGAGACACGCACGCCGCCGACGGAGCGGTGGCCCTTCAGCCCGTAGAAGCCAGCCGCCTCCGACTCGGCGACAAAGCGTTGTTCGAGCGCGGTCGTGGGGAGGCTGAAAGCGACATTCATTAACGAGCGGTCCGCCTGCTGCGCGCGGCAGTGATAGAAATCTGGATACACCGCCAGCGAGCGATAAAGCGCGTCGGCCTTGCTCCGGTTGATCCGCTCCATCGCGGCTAGGCCGCCAATCTCGTTGCGCAACCACCGCGTCATCAGCAGCACCACATAGATGGCGAAGACGGGCGGCGTGTTGTACGCCGAGCGCATCCGGATGTGGTTTCGGTAATCGAGCATCGAATGCAAGCCGGCCGGGCAGCGTTCGAGGAGGGAGCGGTGGATGACGCAGATGGTCAGTCCCGACGGCCCCAGATTCTTCTGGGCGTGCGCGTAGATCATGGCGTAGCGGCCCACGTCGAGCGGGCGGGCCAGGAAGTCCGACGACATGTCGCAGATCCGCGGCGTGGCCGCGCTGCACACCGGCTCGCGGAAAAACTGCAGCCCCTCGACGGTCTCGTTGGACGCGTAGTGGAGGTAGCTGAAGTCCCGCTTGGCATCCAGCTCCACATCGGTCGGCAACCGGGTGTACGACTCCGGCTCACCGGACCATACCACCTCAACCGGCCCTTCGAGGCGCGCTTCTGCAACCGCGAGATGCGACCAATAACCGCTATCGATGTAGGCGGCCGGTCGCGACTGACCCCGCAGGAAGTTCATCGCGATCATGCTGAACTGCAGGCTGCCGCCACCCTGCAGGAAGACGCACTCATACTCCGGCGGGAGCCCGAGGAGCTGGCGGAGGTTTTCCTCCAACTCGTCCACCAAATCGGTGAATTCCGTCGAGCGATGACTGATCCCGAGGATGGACAGCGGAAAATCCGGCAGGCACTCCAGCGCCTGGCTGGCCTGTGTCAGGACACAGTCGGGCACCGCGCCCGGACCGGCGGAGAAGTTGTGATTGCGCTGACGAAGAGACATGAGGCGGAGAGGAGCGCAGCGGCGCTCAAGTTGACTGGTTGAAAGACGGGCGAAAAGAGCTACGGCGCCCCGTCCTCCGCAATGCAAATCGGAGTCAATGCTACCGCGGGAGTAGTCGGCTCATTTCCTGGCAGAGGCCAGTCACGCTCTGCGCTTTTTCCTCACAGGTAACCGCTTGCGAAGCGCAGAATCGTGCAGCACGCGTCACATAAATGGACCATTCAGCCGACTAGCTTGACGTATGCCGAAGGTTCGAGACCGCGCGCGAGCGCCGCCGTGGTTCGCGAAAAAGTTGAAGGCGGGGTGCCGTCACCCCATCGCTACCACCGTCCTCCTACGCCGCGCCTCATTTCGCGCCTCGCGCTGTCGTTCGCCTTCCAAAACCTGACGGTTTTTCACCACGCCCTGCGCGGGAATTTCGATTGCCAGCGCGGGTCACGGGCACGCACCGTTGCAACCCTGCTTCATGCTCAACACCGAGCGTTCCCCGATCACTGGCA
>JAZKEV010000621.1:23039-24747 GCA_040386765.1 Verrucomicrobiota bacterium
ATGGCCACCTGCCTGTGCGACGCATTCTACGACGATGTCGCGGCCGCGACGGTGGAGGTGCTTGAGCACCTCGGAGTGGAGGTGGCGTTTCCCGAGGGGCAGACCTGCTGCGGCCAGCCTGCCTTCAACGGCGGCGACTGGAGCGCCTCGCGCAAAGTGGTGCGGCACACGGTACGGACCTTTGCGGGCGAAGACCCGGTGGTGGTGCCGAGCGGCTCGTGCGCCGCGATGCTCTTTCACGGCGCGGTGCTGGAATTTGAAAAGGAGCCCGACCTCCCGGAAGTCTCCGCGCTCGGCCGCCGCGCCTGGGAGCTGGCCGACTTCATCGTCAATGGCCTCGGCGTGAAGACCTGGCCCGGCCGTTACGATGCCACCGTGGCCTTCCACCGCTCGTGCCACTCGCGCGGCACGGCGAGCGGCGAGGCCTCGCTCGCGCTGCTCAAGTCGATCCCCGGCGTGCGCGTGGTGGAGTTTGGCGAGGGCGAGCAATGCTGCGGTTTCGGCGGCACGTTCTCCGTCTCGTTTCCCAATATCTCGGCCGCCATGGGCTCGCTGAAGCTGGATCACGTCCGCGCAGTGCATCCCGATGTCTTCGTCTCCGGCGACATGAGCTGCATGATGCACATGGGCGGCCTCGCCGCCAAAGAGGGCAAACCGATCAAGACCATGCACCTCGCGCAGCTGCTGCGGGATGCGCTGAAGGGAAAAGTAGCGAGTAGTGGGTAGCGAGTAGCGAGCATCCCCCAGCCGCGCCTCGCCCTCACGTCCGCCTTTCCTACTCACTACCTGCTACTCACTACCTGCTACTCACTACCCGCTACTCACTACTCGCTACTTTCCACCGTGCGCTTCCAACAGATCGATCAATTCGCGGTTCACCTGAAGGCGGACAAGCGCGCCTCCGTCTACCAGAGCACCAAGACGACGCACGAGAAGCGGACCAAGCTGCTCTTCGATCAATTTGCCGATCCCGACCGTCTCCGCGAGCTCGCCGGCGAGATCAAGCAGCACGCGATCGAGAATCTGGATACGCTGCTCCCTCAGGTGGAGGCCAAGCTCAAGGCCAGCGGCGCGCAGGTGCACTGGGCCGCGACCGCCGAGAGCGCGTGCGAGACCGTGCTGAAGATCATGCGCGCCCGCGGCGCGACCAAGATGGTCAAGGCCAAGACCATGGTGAGCGAGGAGATCGAGCTCGCGCACTTTCTGGAGAAGCACGGCATGGAGGCGCTCGAGACGGACCTCGGTGAGTTCATCGTGCAGATCGACCACGATCACCCGAGCCACATCGTCCGGCCGATCATCCACAAGAACCGCCGTGAGATCGCGCAGAGCTTCGAGCGCGAGGGCCTCGGCGCGTACAACGACGATCCGGCCACGATCACGCGGCGCGCGCGCGTCTTTCTGCGGCACAAGTACCTCGAGGCCGACGTGGGCCTGACGGGCGCCAATTTCGTTTCCGCCGAGAGCGGTCGCATCGTGCTCGTGACCAACGAGGGCAACTCCCGCTTCTGCCTCGCCGCGACCAAGTGCCACATCGCGCTCATCGGCATCGAGAAGCTCGTCCCGCGCGATCGCGACCTCGGCCTCCTGCTCAATCTCCTCGGCCGCTCCGGCACCGCTCAAGACTTGACCGTCTACACGGAATTCATCGGCGGACCGAAATCCCCCGAGCAGCCCGATGGTCCCGAGGAGATGCACGTGATCTTCG
>JAZKEV010000622.1:0-13351 GCA_040386765.1 Verrucomicrobiota bacterium
CACGGTGGCCAAGACGGCGCAGGAGTTGTCGCAGGCCACGCGGATCATTTTGCCCGGAGTCGGGGCCTTCGATTGGGCGATGATGCGGCTCAATGCCTCAGGCATGCGCGAGTGCCTCGACGAGCTCGTGGTCGGCAAGCAGGTGCCGGTGCTCGGGATTTGCGTCGGCATGCAGATGATGGCGAAGCGGAGCGACGAGGGGAAGCTGCCCGGCCTCGGCTGGGTGGATGGCGAGGTGAAGCTGCTGGAGAGCGATGGTCCCTTCAAGCGGCGCGCGCTGCCCCACATGGGGTGGAACGATGTGGCGCCGACGGAGCAGGTCACGCTTTTCAAGGACATCGCGAATCCCCGGTACTATTTCCTGCACTCGTATCATTTTGTCCTGCCCGACGCGACGGCGAAGCTGGCGGAGGCTGATTATCACGGCCGCATCACGTGTGCGGTGAGGAAGAACAATATCTATGGCGTGCAATTCCATCCCGAAAAGAGCCACGAGTGGGGTGTGAGCCTGCTGCGGAACTTCTCCAAACTATAGTATGTTACGGCCACGCATTATTCCGTGCCTGCTC
This sequence comes from Verrucomicrobiota bacterium, assembly GCA_040386765.1. Classification (GTDB taxonomy): domain Bacteria; phylum Verrucomicrobiota; class Verrucomicrobiia; order Opitutales; family Opitutaceae; genus ER46. Next base: position 570 of record JAZKEV010000622.1, read on the forward strand.
GTCAAGGGCGGCGGATTGGTTAAGACGGTTAAATTCGAGGCTCCCAAGTACGTGGGGGACCCGATCAATGCCGTGCGCATCTTCAACGAGAAGCAGGTGGATGAGTTGATGGTCATCGACATCGACGCGAGCGCGCTGAAGAAGGAGCCCAACTACGCGATGATCACCACGCTCGCGTCGGAGTGCCGCATGCCGCTGTGCTACGGCGGCGGGGTGAGGACGGCGGAGCAGATCCAGCGGATCGTGGCCTCGGGCGTGGAGAAAGTTGCGATCAGTGCGGCGGCGGTCGAGTCGCTCGCGCTGGTGAGCGAGGCGGCGGAGCAGGTAGGACGGCAAAGCATCGTCGGAGTGATCGACGTGCGGAAGAAAGGCTCCCGGTACGAGGTGTTCACGCACAACGGCAAGAAGGCCACGGGGCTCGAGGCGGTGGCGTGGGCCAAGCAACTGGAGCGCGCGGGGGTGGGTGAGATCGTCATCAATTCCATCGATCAGGACGGCACGATGCTGGGCTACGACCTAGAGCTGGTCGGACTCGTGCGTGCTGCCACGACCCGGCCGCTGACAGTCATCGGTGGCGCGGGCACGCTGGCGCATGTGCAGGAGTTGATGACGAAATTTGGCAGCATCGGCTCCGCAGCCGGGAGTCTATTTGTATTCAAGGGCAAGTTTCGCGCGGTGCTGATCAGTTACCCGAGCCATACCGAGAAGGATGCGCTCATCGCCGCCGCTTTGAAGAGCCGTGACGCCAACGCCGGGACGCAGGTTTAATATGCGCCAGATTCTAAATAATTTAAATACAGGCGAGATCACGCTCTCGGAGGTGCCTGCTCCCGGCGCAGAGGATGGCCATGTCGTGATCCAGACGATCTGCTCCCTCGTGTCGCCGGGCACGGAGAAGATGCTGGTGAATTTCGCCAAGGCGTCGCTCTTTCAAAAGGCGCGGTCGCAGCCGGACAAGGTGAAGCAGGTGCTGGCGAAGATCCGCAGCGATGGTCTGAAGCCGACGCTTGATGCGGTGTTCCGTCGGCTGAACGAGCCGTTGCCGCTTGGCTACTGCAACGTGGGCAAGGTGCTGGCGTTGGGCGCAGGCGTAAACGGGATCGGCGTGGGCGATATCGTGGTCTCGAACGGACCTCATGCGGAGATTGTTTCCGTGCCGGAGAATCTGGTCGCGAAGGTGCCGCCGACCGTGGCGCCGGAGCTGGCGGCGTTCACCGTCATCGGTGCGATCGGACTGCAGGGCATCCGGCTGACGAAGCCGGAGTTTGGCGAGACGGTGGTGGTCGTGGGGCTGGGCCTTATTGGCCAGATCACGGCACAGCTACTCAAGTCGCATGGGTGCAAGGTCATCGCCTTTGACATCGATCCGTCGAAGCTGGAGATCGCCACGCAGCAGGGCGTGACGGCGGTGAACAGCCGCGAGATCGACCCGGTGAAGTATGTGCTCGGAAACACGGGCGGTGTCGGGGCGGACGCGGTGATCATCACGGCCTCTTCGTCGTCCAATGACATTATTGCACAGAGCGCGCAGATGTGCCGGACGCGGGCGCGCATCATCCTCGTGGGCGTCATCGGGCTGGCGCTGAATCGCGCTGATTTCTACCAGAAGGAACTCACGTTTCAGGTCTCCTGCTCCTACGGGCCGGGCCGCTATGACGAGTCGTACGAGGAAAAGGGGCACGACTACCCGATCGGCTACGTGCGCTGGACGGAGAACCGGAATTTCCGTGCGATCCTCGATGCGATGGCCTCGGGGACGTTGCGCGTCGAGCCACTGATCACGAAGCGTGTGCCGCTCGCGGATTTTCAGTCGGTGTACGGGAGCCTGGGCGGCGGGCTGGGGATCGTACTCGACTATAACAAAGAGGCGGACGCGAAGCGCGAGATCCGCGTGGGCAATGCGAGCTTCGCTCCGGGTGGCGCCGGGCTTGCGCTCATCGGCGCGGGTAATTTCAGCAAAATGACGGTGCTGCCGGCGCTCAAGGATGCCGGGGTCAGTGTGCGGACGATCGTCAGCGCTTCGGGTGTAACGGGAACTTCACTCGCGCAGAAGTACGGGATCGCGGTGAGCAGCACGGATTACGATGCGGTGCTGCGCGATGAGAACATCCGCGGGGTCATCATCACCACGCGGCATAATCTCCACGCGTCGATGATCCTCTCGGCCCTACGCGCGGGAAAGCATGTGCTGGTGGAGAAGCCGTTGTGCCTGCGCATCTCGGAGCTCGAGGAGATCGAGCGGGTGCAGGCCGCGCTACCGAAGGCGCCGACGCTTACGGTGGGCTACAATCGCCGGTTCTCCCCGCACGCGATCAAGATGAAGGCGTTGCTCGGCAGCAGTGCGGGCGCGGTCTCGGTGGTCGCGACGATGAACGCCGGAGCGATCCCGCCGGCGCACTGGGTGCACGATCCGCTGGTGGGCGGCGGGAGGCTCTTGGGCGAGGCGTGCCATCTGGTGGACTTTGCGATCTTCATGACCGGCAGCCCGATCGTGCGCGCGCAGGGCATCGCGCTCGGCGAGACGAGCGACACGGCGTCGCTGTTGTTTCAACATGCCAATGGCTCCACGACGGTGGTGAACTATTTCGCCAACGGGCACCGCGCGATCAGCAAGGAACGCGTCGAGGTACACTCGCAGGGACGCTCGCTGCTGCTGGATAATTTCCGCGAGCTGCAGGGGCACGGCTTCTCGTCGTTCAAGAAACTCTCCACCTCGCAGGACAAGGGGCACGCGCGGCAGTTTGCGCTCTTTGCAGAGCGGATGCGCGATGGCGGGCCGCCGCTGATTCCCTGGGCGGAAATTGCGAACGGCACGCGCGCGATCTTTGCTGCCCTGCACTCCATCAAGGAGCAGACCGGAACCTCCGTAACATAGCATCATGCTCGAGAAGAGAATTGATATCATAGCCGGTGCGCGGCCGAACTTCGTCAAGATCGCGCCGATCATCGATGCCCTGCGGGCACTGAAGTCGTCGACGATTTCGCTGAAATTCCGGCTGATCCATACCGGCCAGCACTACGACCGGGAGATGTCGGGCAACTTTTTCGAGGAGCTGGGGATTCCCACGCCGGATATCAACCTCGGCGTGGGCTCGGGGACGGCGGCGGAGCAGGCCGGGAATATCATGATCCGGTACGAGAAGGTGCTGCTCGAGCAGAAGTCGGATCTCTGCCTGGTGGTGGGCGATGTGACCTCGACGATGGCGTGCGCCATCGCGGCGCGGAAACTGGGCATCCCGGTGGCGCATGTGGAGGCGGGCATCCGCTCGGGCGATTGGTCGATGCCGGAGGAGATCAACCGGCGCGTCACCGATGCGATCACGGATTTCTTTTTCACCACGAGCGAATTTGCCGACGCGCACCTGCGGCAGGGCGGCGTGGCGGACGACCGGATCTTCTTCGTCGGAAACACGATGATCGACACGCTGCTGAAGCAGCGCAGCCGCTTCCGGCAGCCGGCCTTCTGGAACGAGGCGCGCCTGCAGCCGAAGAAGTATTTCGTGCTGACGCTGCACCGCCCGGCGAATGTCGACGACAGCGGGAAGCTTCGCAGCTTTCTCGAGCGCGTTTCGACGGATGCGAAGGGCCTGCCGGTGGTTTTCCCGGTGCATCCCCGCACGGCCAAGAATCTGGCGGGACTGGGCGTGACGTTCGACAACCTGTATGTCACCGGGCCACTGGCGTATTTGGAATTCAACTACCTCGTGGAGCACTCCTTTGCGGTGATCACCGATTCGGGTGGCATCACGGAGGAGGCCACGGTGCTCGGCGTGCCGTGCATGACCCTGCGCGACTCGACGGAGCGGCCGGAGACGATCAAGTACGGCACCAACGAGCTCGTGGGCACGGACCCGCGCGCGCTGACCAAGTATCTCGACGTGCTCTTTGCCGGCAAATGGAAGAAGGGCGCGGTGCCGGCGCTGTGGGATGGAAATGCGAGCACGCGGATCGTGGCGCATCTGGCGGAGCTACTGGCGCGCTAAGGAGCGGGAAGCGTAGCGAGGCGGGGGAATTCAGCTCGATGCCGTCACTTTCTCGCCTGGGACTTTTGGTGCGGCACTTGGGCGCCGGATGGCTGGCATATCGTGTCGCGTATGCGGCCCGCCGCCGGCTGGGGTTTTTGCGGCGAGCGACGCCGCTGGGAGCGTGGCCGGAGGCAACGATCAGGGAGCGTCTGCAGGGGGGGCTAGTTTTCCGGTGTGCGCCGGAGGGAGTGGCGAAATCGTGCGTGGCAAAGGCGGAGGAGATTCTGGCGGGGCGGTATACGCTTTTCTCCCAGCCGCAGGCGGTCGAGCTGCCGCTGCCGCCCGACTGGCGGCGAAATCAGCTTTCAGATCAGGTCGTAGCGTCGAACGGGCACTGGAGCGAGTTGGGCGATTTTGCGTTTGGCGATATCAAGGGGGTCTGGGAGCTCAGCCGGTTTGGGTGGGCGTACACGCTGGCGCGGGCTTATGCGGCGACCGCGGACAATCGCTTTGCCGAACGCTTCTGGCAGTTATTTGAGGATTGGTGCGTGCACAACCGGCCGAACGCGGGGCCGAATTGGATGTGCGGGCAGGAGTCGACGTTTCGGCTGATGGCCGTGGTGTTTGCCGTCGATGTGATGGCGGGGGCGCCAGCCTCGACGCCCGAGCGCCGGAGGACGTTTGCGGTGTTCGTGCTCGTGACGGGGCGGCGGGTCGAGGGCAATATCGACTACGCGCTGAGCCAGTCGAACAACCACGGGGTGAGCGAGTGCATCGGCCTGATCACGGCGAGCGCGCTGCTGCCGACGGCGGACGAGAGTGCGCGGTGGGAGAAGCGCGGTCTCCGCGAACTCCGGAGGCAGCTCGATGAGCTGGTCTATCCCGACGGGAGCTTTTCCCAGCACTCGGCGATCTACCACCGCGTGTTGTTGCACGATCTGCTGTGGTGTCGCGTGATCTTGCAGCGGACGGGGAAAGAGGTTCCGACTTGGCTCGATGAGGCGGGACGGCGGGCGGTTGACTTCATCGACGCGCTGATGACGCCGGAGACCGGGCGGCTGCCGCTTTACGGTCCCAATGATGGCGCGAATGTGCTGCCGCTCGCGGACGCGCATTATCTTGATTTTCGGCCGACGGTGCAGGCGGGGTACGCGGTTTTTCATGGTCGGCGCCGGCTGCCGGCGGGGCCTTGGGATGAGATGGCGAGGTGGCTTGTGGCGCCGATGTCGGCGCCAGTGGGCGGTGCGGCTGCGGCCACAGCGCCCGTGCTCGATACTTCGCGGGGCGAGGCTGGGCAGCGGCCCGCGACGGTTCAGGCGCAGCACTTTCCGGACGCGGGCTGCCTGCTGTGGTGGAGCGGGCAGACGCGGCTATTCTTCCGGTGCCCGACGCGGTTCAAGCACCGGCCTTCGCAAGCGGATTTGCTGCACGTCGATCTGGAGTGGCGCGGGCAGCCGATCGCGATCGATGCGGGGACGTTTTCGTATAACACCGACGGGGCCTTTAAGGGATCGCTGAAGGCCGCGGTGGTGCACAACACCGTGACTTTCGATGGGGGCGAGCCGATGCAGAAGGTGGGTCGCTTCCTGTATTTACCGTGGCCCAAGGGCAGCGCGGCGTGGCGCGAGGAGGGGACGGTTTTCGAGGCTTCCCACGATGGTTGGAAGAAAAAGCAGATCGAGCATCGGCGCCAGGTGCGCTCGCTGGCGCCGAGCGCGCTGGAGAGTTTCGAGATCAGTGATCTGATCAGCGCGCCGGGACGGCATACGGCGCGGCTGCACTGGCTGCTCGCGGATCTGCCGCATACGTTTGAGCCGGCGCGGCAGCGGCTGGTTTTGCAGACGAAGATGGGGCCGTTGTGTGTGAGTTGGGAGGGCGTGAGCGCTCAGGCCTCGCTGGTGCGGGCCGATCCGAAGTCCGACCGCGGCTGGTGGTCGCCGTATTACGCGCAGGTGGAGCCCGCGCTCTCGCTCGCGATCGAATTTGAGTTTAGCGAGAAGGCGGTCGTTAAGACTCTCTTCCAACCCTCCAATCCCCTTAACCCCGAGGCCAACTAGCTTCGGGGGCGTAGTTCCAACCTCTCCAGCCTCCGCGCCCATGCGCGTTCTGTACTTCCACCAGCACTTCACCACGCCGCAGGGCTCGGGCGGCACGCGCTCGTACGAATTTGCCCGTGCGCTGATCGCGCGTGGTCACCGCGTGACGATGGTCTGCGGGAAAAACGACCGCGATGGGCTCGCGTTGCCCTACGACGCGAAGCGCAACTGGTCGCGCGGCGAGATCGACGGCATCGATGTGATCGCGCTCCCGCTGCCGTACTCGAATCGGGCGAGTCTGGTCGCGCGAGCGGTGCTCTTCCTCAAGTTTGCGTGGCGCAGCACGTGGCTGGCGTTGCGCGAGGAGTACGATGTGCTCTTTGCCACCTCCACGCCGCTGACGGCGGGCATTCCCGGCATCGTGATGAAACTTGTGGGGGGCCGGCGGCCTTTTGTTTTTGAGGTGCGCGACTTGTGGCCCGAGCTGCCGAAGGCGCTGGGGATGAAGAACCCGCTCGCGCTGGGCGGCATGAGCATCCTCGAGTGGCTTTCGTATAATACTTCCGATGCGTGCGTGGGCCTGTCGCCGGGCATCGTGGAGGGGATTCGCCACCGCTCGCCGCGGGGGCATCCGATCACGATGATTCCCAATGGGTGCGATCTCGAGCTGTTCCTGCCCGGGTCGCGAGCGGAACTGCAATTGGAGGGGATTGGTGCGTCGGACTTTGTGGCGGCCTTTACCGGCGCGCATGGGATCGCCAATGGGCTCGACGCCGTGCTCGACGCCGCCGCCGTGCTACGGCAGCGGGGGCGCGACGACATCAAGCTGATCTTCATCGGCGACGGCCGGGAGAAAGATCGCCTCGTGCAGCGGGCAAAGAGCGAGGGGCTGACGAACTGCCTCTTCTTCGCGCCGATGAAGAAGCTGGCGCTCGCGCGCCTGTCGGGGCGGCTGGATTGCGGGCTCATGATCCTGGCCAACGTCGAGGCGTTTTACTACGGCACGTCGCCCAACAAGTTCTTCGACTACCTCGCGTCGGGCATTCCCATCGTAAACAATTACCCGGGGTGGCTCGCCCAGCTCATTCAGACGAACGCGTGCGGCGTGGCAGTGCCGCCCAGCTCGCCGGAGAAGCTTGCGGAGGGCTTGATTGCGCTGGCGGATCGGGGCCGCGAGGGCCGGAAGCAGATGGGCACAAATGCCCGGGCGCTTGCGGAACGGGAGTTTTCGCGTGAGATCCTCGCAGCGCGCTTCGTCGCGTGCATCGAGGCCGCCGCGGTGGCTTCGGAGAAAAACTCACCTTCCACCTAATGGGCGCTTTGGCCAAACTTGTTATCATCGGAGCCGGCGGCTTTGGCCGCGAGATGCTCGCGTGGGCGCGGCAGAGCGTGCAGTTCGAGCGGGAGTGGACGATCAAGGGCTTCATCGACGACAACCTGAACGCGCTCGACGGGAAGCATACGCCCGGGGTGCTGCTCGGCACGATCAAGGATCACCAGCCGAACGCGGACGAGGTCTTCATCTGCGCGATGGGGACGCCGAGCATCAAGCGCCGGTGCTGCGAGACGATTCTCGGCCGGGGCGGCCGTCTCACGCAGCTGATCCATCGGACGGCGGTGCTGGGCGACAATGTCGAGCTGGGCGCGGGCGTGGTGCTGTGTCCCTTCTCGGTGGTCTCCGCCAACAACCGGCTCGGCACGAGCGTGGCGATCAACCTGCACTCGAGCATCGATCACGATGCCAACGTGGGGGACTGGACGCAGGTGAACTGTCACTGCGATGTGACCGGAGGCGTGCAGGTGGGGCGCGAAGTTTTCTTCGGCAGCAGCGTCGCGATCATCCCAGGCGTGAAGGTGGGCGATGGCGCTTATCTCGGCGCGGGTGCGGTGGTGCTGCGCGATGTGCCGCCGGGAGCGAAGGTCTTCGGCGTGCCGGCGCGGCAGAAGGAGTAAAGGAACGAGGAATAACGCCGCGATGTCTTTGCCGAGGAAAATGCCATGAGCACCGTTACCACTCCGCCGGAGACCCACGGGGCGAAGCGGCGGTCGCGCGCGATGTTCGTCACGCTCGGCGGTGGCGCGTTGTTGCTCGTGGCGGCGATCACGATCCAGCTGGTCTTCACTTTCCGCGAAAAGCCGCAGGAAAACGTGAAGCCCCGCATCGCCACGCAGCTTTCTGCCACGCTCCAGGGCTGGGCGGTTACGGATGAGGCGCTCGGCTCGACCGAGGCGACCAGCGCCGCGGCGCTCAAGGTGCTCAATCTCGATGACTACGTGTACCGCCGCTATCAGCGGGGGCGCACGTCGTTTACCGTGTATGCCGCCTACTGGGCGCGCGGCAAGATGCCCACGCGGCTCGTCGCCTCGCACACGCCCGACCGGTGCTGGACCGAGAATGGCATGCGCTGCGTGGACATGCGTTTCCAGCAAGCCTACGACGTGAGTGGCCGCCATCTGCTGCCGGCCGAGTATCGCGTTTTCCTTCCGCCGAAGAGCGAAAGCGACCGCACCTACGTCGCCTACTGGCATACGGTGGAAGGCAGGCTCTACGACTACGGCAATCGGTTCAACGCGGTGCCGCACCCGTGGCTCTGGTGGAAGGACACGCTAGCGCAGGCGATGCACGGCTCGCGCGAGCAGCTCTTTGTCCGCATCGCCTCGGATGTTCCCCTGGACGAGCTGTGGCGCAACGGCGACTTCCAGACCGTGATGGCGCAGGTTGCGGCGCTGGGGCTTTGGGATGCAGGCGAGTAACGGACAGAGTTGCTCGCTGCGCCCGCCGTGCTTCCTACCCTTTCCTGCCCGGCGGCTTGTGTTCGCTCTCTAACCGGCCGAGCGCCTTTGCGATTTTCCCCGTGCCAAGTGCGCGGATGACGTTTTCCTCCCGCCTACTACTCCATGACTAAGCTTCCTCGTGTTTATCTCTCGTCCCCGCACATGGGGTCACGGGAGTTTGAGTTTGTGACGGACGCGTTTGCGACCAACTGGATCGCGCCGCTCGGCCCGCACGTGGATGGGTTTGAGCGCGAGTTCTCCACTGTTGTCGGTTGCCCGAGCCCGGAGGAGGGGATCGCGCAGATTGTGAAGAGCGACACGGCGCCGATGGCGGCTGTTACGACGGGCGGCGCGCCGGTTTACTCGGCCGCGCTTTCTTCGGGCACGGCGGCGCTGCACCTCGCATTGAAGCTCGTGGGGGTGAAGGTGGGCGACGATGTTTTCTGCTCTTCGCTCACGTTTAGCGCGAGTGCCAACCCGATTGTCTACGAGGGCGCGAAACCGGTTTTTATAGATTCCGATCGGGAGAGCTGGAATATGGATCCGGTGCTGCTGGAGCACGCGCTGGCGGCGAAGGCGGCGCAGGGGCGGCTGCCGCGCGCGGTCGTGGTGGTGCACCTTTACGGCCAGTGCGCGGATATCGATACGATCGGGGCGCTGTGCGAGAAGTACGGCGTGCCGATGATCGAGGATGCGGCGGAGGCGCTCGGCGCGGTGTACTATCCAAAGCAGGGCAACGAGGGAAGGAGCGGCGAGGCGCGGATCGGCATCAGCCCCGGCACGGTGGGGCGGCTCGGGCTCTATTCTTTCAACGGCAACAAGATCATCACCACCTCGGGCGGCGGCATGCTCGTCTCGGGCGACGAGGCGCTGATCAAGAAGGCGCGGTTTCTCGCCACGCAGGCGCGCGACCCGGCGCCGCACTACCAGCATTCGGAGATCGGCTACAATTACCGGATGAGCAATGTGCTTGCGGGCATCGGGCGCGGCCAGTTGCGCGTGCTGGGCGAGCGCGTGAATGCGCGGCGGGCCAATTGCGCGTATTACGAGAAGGCGTTCGCCGATCTGCCGGGCATCGAGTTCATGCCCGAGGCGCCGTGGAATCGCTGCACGCGCTGGCTGACGTGCATCGTGGTCGATCCGGAAAAATTCGGCGTCGATCGCGAAGCGATCCGGCTCGCGCTCGAGGCGGAGAATATCGAGGCGCGTCCGGTGTGGAAGCCGATGCATCTGCAGCCGGTCTTCAAGGACTGCGAGGCCTTCGGCGGCGCCGTGTCGGAAGATCTGTTTAATCGCGGACTTTGCCTGCCCTCCGGTTCCAATCTCACCGAAGCGGATCTCCAGCGCGTGGTGGCGGTGGTGCGTCGGCTCAGGGGGCGCTGAGCGGTTAGCAAAACAGCCGCCAATAGCGCTGCCGGTGATTTAACAAGACGGATTTTTGAACAGAAGAGAACGAAGGGCACGAAGCGCGATGAGGCTTTCGCACGAGATTCCGCGCTTCGTTCCCTTGGTTGTCTTGTATATTCAAGCTTTCACCGGACGGGCTCGTCAGAAGTTTAAGGTCATGCGAGGTGTATTTCCGAAATTCTCCTCCTGTCAGCCATCCACCGCCTGCGCGCACGTGGATTCTTCGCTGCGCTCAGAATGACAAATGAGTTTGAAAGCACGATGAGTGTGATACTGCCCCCGCACCGATGCTGAAGCGCGCTTTCGATCTCTTGATTGTTGTCCTCGCGGCGCCCGCCTGGCTGCCGCTGCTGGCCGTGGTCGGCGTGCTCGTGCGCTGCAAGCTGGGCTCGCCGATTTTCTTCCGGCAGAAGCGGCCGGGCAGGGGGGCGAAGATCTTCGAGATGGTGAAGTTCCGGACCATGACGGACGCACGCGATGCCGACGGGAAGCTGCTGCCCGATTCGGTGCGGCTCACGCCTTTTGGGAAGTTCCTGCGGTCCACGTCGCTCGATGAGCTGCCGGAGTTGTTCAATGTGCTGCGGGGCGAGATGAGCCTGGTCGGCCCCCGGCCGCTGCTCATCCAATACCTCGAGCGCTACTCTCCCCGCCAGATGCGCCGCCACGACGTCCCGCCCGGCATCACCGGGCTGGCCCAGGTAAAGGGCCGCAACGCGATCTCGTGGGAGGAGAAGTTCGAGTGGGATGTGCGCTATGTGGAGACGCGCAGCCTCTGGCTGGATATCAAGATCCTGGCGCTGACGCTGAAGACCGTCTTCGTCCGCGAGGGTATCAGCGCGGCGGGCGATGCGACCATGCCGGAGTTTCAGGGTACGCGGGCGCGAGAGCCGCGCAGTTAGCCAGCCTCAGATGGCTGGAGTTTAGTCGAAGACTCATGCTCGCAGAAAATGCGAGGGGGCACCGCGTGGGTCGAAAACAGGGCCGCGGAGCACTCAGCCGATCTTGGGGCTCATACCAATCGCGATAAAGTCCAAGCATCAGGCGATTTGTATTACACCCGTGATCCAGCTTATAGTCACCGCGAAGGTACGGTGCGGATACGGAGGGATGGTTGCCGGCCGCGGAACCTAAGGGAGGGCCGGGACGAAATCCCGGCGGAGGTCAACGACGTGGCGTACCTAATTTTCGGTTGGAAGAGTGCTTCTCTCCGAGTCTGGTTATATGCTTTAATCTCGAACGCGTGCCAGCACGCGTCCTTCCATGCATTCGACTTTCCCGTTTCCGCGCGTGCGCGCGTTCCTGCTGTTCGCCGCCGCTGCCTTCGTTGCGCCTGTTTTACAGGCGCAAACCTATGTCGTCTCCACATTGGCTGGAACGCCGGGTACCACCGGCAACGTCGATGCGACAGGCGCCGCGGCCCGGTTCAACGACCCCGTCGGCATTGCCGTCGACGGCTTGGGCAACCTCTACCTCACCGAAATGAATAATGAAGGCGTGCGCAGGATCACGCCGGCGGGCGTGGTCTCGACGTTCACGGCCAACGGCCAAGATGCGCTGGGCCTGGCCTTCGACAACAGTGGCAATATTGTCTCGGCCAATCATGGCCGGCACGTCATCGGCCGGTTTAGCGCAACGGGGGCCTGGACCCAGCTGGCGGGACAGTCGCATGTCGCGGGAGCCGCCAATGGCACAGGAGCCGGTGCGACGTTCAATGGCCCACACGGCATCGTGCGCGATAGCGCGGGCAACTACTACGTCAGCGATTCGATCAATCACACGATCCGAAAGATTGCGCCGGGCTGGGTCGTGACGACCCTGGCGGGATCGCCGGGGTTGACCGGCTCCGCCAACGGCACTGGAGCGGCGGCGCGCTTCAACTCGCCGACGGGCATCGCAGTGGACGGAAGCGGCAACCTGTATGTGGCGGAATACGACAACCACACCGTGCGGAAGATCACGCCGGCGGGCGTGGTGACGACATTCGCGGGCGTCGCCGGGGTGAGCGGAAGCGACGATGGCAGCGGCGCAGGCGCGAGGTTCTGGCATCCCATCGCGCTGGCCGTGGATGCATCTGGCAACGTGTTCGTGGGCGAGCTCGGTTCTCCCACGATCCGAAAGATCACGCCGGCCGGCGTGGTGACGACCATCGCGGGCCAACCGGGATCGTATGGGGCCAGCGACGGATTGGGCCGCAATGCGCGGTTCGTTTATCCGTATGCCATGACGCTCGACGCCGCCGGCAATCTCTATGTGGCCGATGCCAGCAAGAACACGATCCGGAAGCTCATGCCGATCACGGCTCCCGCGCCCGGGTTGGCACTCGATGCGCTCAGCCGCGTGGTGACGGAAGGCGGCTCGGCCAGCTGGACCGCCACCCTTTCGGACGGGACGGGGTATGCGTATCAGTGGCGGCATGACGGCAGGCCGATCGCGGGCGCGACGACTGCGGGGCTGCAGGTCAACTCCGCCACGCGGGCCGATGGCGGCACGTATGAGGTTGTGGCGACGAAGGGCACCGACATCCGGCGCGCCGTCGTAAAGTTGCACGTCGCGCCGGCGCGCGGCGCGGTGGCCCTGTGGGGTTCGAACGATTTCGGAA
>JAZKEV010000623.1:0-864 GCA_040386765.1 Verrucomicrobiota bacterium
CAACGTCCAGGCGATGGAGCCCTGCCGATGACGTGGGGCACACATGGCAGTGCCCTTGAGCACAAGAGATACATCCAGCCGGTTGAACCGAAGTCGCGCGGCCGGTGTCGCTGTGGTTGCGGCAAGCGAGCGACACATCTGGGCATGGCGAACGGGGTCGCACTGACCCAAGGCTGTGAGTTCTACATGCGGCGCTGGGTCCGTGACCCCTTCCGCCTATCTGTACGAAAAGGAGATGGAGCATGACACAAGAGATCGACCCGCGCGTCGAGCGTTACGCCCGCGCCATGTACCCGCACACCTTCGAAATGGTGCCATCCTGCCGGGAGACGGCCATCCGCGTGGCCCAGCGCGCCATTGCCTTTGCCGACGCCGAGCGCGGAGAGGGTTTCGACACCCAGCAGAGCGTGCAATGGGAGCTGGCGAAGATGGAGGCCCGGCGCGAGGAACACGACAAGCGCATCAAGCGCGAGTCGTCCATTCTGTATATGAGCTGGATGATCTGGCGCGCGCTCACAGGCCAGAAGCCCAAGCGCGAAGTCTGTCCCCATGAAGTTCTCTGGGAGGATTGCCCGGACTGCCGCCACTAGGCTACAAAGGATATGCCCTCCTTGGGCGTTTCCTCCCTAGACTTTGAGCCGCCCCCGCCGCCGCACGGATAGGGGCGGCTCTTTTCGTTTGAGGGGCCATGCCGTAAGTTCTCCCCGGCGCGTCACCTCGAGGATTTACACATGCCTGCTGCTGGTACTTTTGGGGGAGTGTCCCTCTCCACTCTATCCGCCGCTCCGGCGAGCGGCGTGGCTCCCGTCACCAAGGCTGACGCGGAATTGCCGGGCGGCCTCTGCCGCGGACTACTGGTCGGCA
>JAZKEV010000623.1:874-2574 GCA_040386765.1 Verrucomicrobiota bacterium
TTCGTTTGAGGGGCCATGCCGTAAGTTCTCCCCGGCGCGTCACCTCGAGGATTTGAAAATGGCTGTAGCTGGAAAAGCGGGCACCGACCTGCCCGTCAATGGTCTCTCCGCCAACCCTGCAACCCGCGTGATCGGCGTCACGCCTGCCGACGCTGATCTGCCGGGCGGCATGTGCCGCTCGCTGCTGGTGGGCGGCGCTGGGCTGGCAAACATTATGGATGTCGAGGGCAATATCGTAACCGGCGTGCCACTCGTGGCTGGCTACAATCCGATCGCCGTCCGGCAGGTCCGCGCCAGCACGGCTGCTACGAGCATCTTCGCGCTCTACTAAGTATGGTCCGGCCGGCGCCGTCCTCGCGATGGCGCCGGAGGTTCATCGTCCTCCCCGCTCCGCTGCCGTTCCTGCCAGCGTCGATGCCGGTCCTGTTCCTCCCGACTGGTGATGATGTCGAGCAGCTCCTTGGTGCGGCGCTCGTTCTCATCCGTCTGAACCCGCAGGTATTCCTTGATCGTGCTCGCGATGCTTTCGAGCGCCATCGTCTGACGGGTCTGGAGTTCCTTGTCCGCGAACACAGCCGCGACGCCTGACGCGACAGGGTCGGCCGAAGCTGGGGGGCGGAATCCCTTGAGCAGATCGCCAGCCTTCAGCCCCAAAACGGTGAGGATGATACTGCCGATGATGCTTCCGAGGGTAAGCGGATCAATATTTACGCTTGTACCTAACATCGACCGCAGCCCTCAGCACCCCCAGGAAATCGAAAACGGCAACGATGAAGTAAACCCCCGTGCCGGTATTCATGACGCCTCTCTCGGCCCAGCCCGCATCATACAGCAGGTTCGACACATGCAGCCAGCTTATGGCCCCGAAGATGCTACCAGCTATTCGGATAAGCGGGCCTCGAGGCCAGCGGCCATTAACGTACAGAGCGGTCAGCCGGGCGACACCGAACCCGAGGAAGACAAAGGCCCATAGGTCCTCTGTGAAGCCGAACCGCTTGAAGGCGGCGTATTGCGGGCCGTCCAGCGTGTTGCCCGGGAGCATGAGGCTGACGCCCCAGACGATCATGAACAGGCTGCTCATCCACTCGGGGGAGCGATCCTGTAACCGGGCCGATGCCCAGATCAGGAGCCGGTAATAGAACTGCTGACGCTTGGTCGGCAAGTTCTGCTGGATCATTTTACCGTTGGGTTCTTCGCGCACGCTCGCGCCTCGTCTCGCTGTCTCTGCCAATCCGGAACGATCACGTTCGCCAAGACCGAGGACTCTGGGAGCTGGCGCAACTCCGCCGCTGCCTGCTGCTGGTCCTGGACGGTGATAGAGGCGATTGAGCCGCATTGGATTTTTACCACTGGTGGCGGGACCGACGCGCTAGGCGTCTCCCTTGGACAGGCGGTCAATAGCAGCAGCGCGCCCGCGAGGACTGGCATTCGCCAGAGACATTCTTGCCAGCGCATCGGCCGACTCCTTGTTGACGGCTGCGGCCACCGTGGCGGCGCCCTTCTCTTCACGCGCGACCGAGTTGTCCCGCTCGCGCATGAAGTCCAAGGCTGCGTCAAGCACGGCTCCGAAGAGCTGCTTGACGAGCCACGAGAAGAAGCCCTCGCTCATACCGCGCCTGTCGCCGCGGCCGGCAGCGTGGCGCGCAGGTCCTTGGAGGCAACGACCGTAGCCGGGACCGCACCCTCCGCAGACAGGCGAG
>JAZKEV010000624.1:0-5475 GCA_040386765.1 Verrucomicrobiota bacterium
CGGGTAGGGCGCGTGGGCATCGGCGGACTCACGCGTGACGAGCTCGCGGCGGACGCGAAGTGACTGGTCGAGCGGGTGGCCGAGGCGGAACATCCAGGCATTGCCGTGGGTGGAGCGCACGGTGCGGCGGACCTGATCGGCGAGTGTTTGGAAGGCCAGCGCGTGATGCGCGGCGGCGAGAGCGCTGGAGAGCGTTTCGCTCGAGCCGTGCTCGCGCTGGGCCTGCTGGAAGATCGCGATGGCTTCCTCGAAGCGGCGCTCGAGCAGGTGGCGGAAGCCCTCGTAGGGCACGCGGCCGGTGCGGACGAGCCCCGTGTGCGCCGGCAGGTGATAACGGTGGATGGCCGCGATGAAGAAGAGGGCGCGGACACGCTGGTAGAGATTGGTCTCGCGGCGGCGGTAGGCGTCGAGCTCGTCGACGGCAGCGAGCAACTCCGCGATGGAGCGGCCCTCGCACCAGCGATCGATGGAGAGATCGCGCGTGGCGGGATCGGCGGAGGAGATGATATCGAGGAGACCGCTAGTCATGAGGAGGAACCGCGAAAGAGGTAGGAGTCGGAAGGGGCCCGCGAATCACGCGAAGGGATGCGAATGAAATCGGAAAAGACCGGGAAGAAGAGGGCGCGCGGGCGCGGTTTGAGGCCTCACCGAACCGCCAGAAGCTCGACGAGGTTGGTCAACACGCGGTCGCGGTCGCGGCCGGCGAGCGAAAGGGCGAGCTGGGCGAAAAGGAGGCCGTAAGGTGCGCCGATATCGAAGCGGCGGCTGGCGAGCGCGTGGAGGGCGGGCGAGAGGCCGAGGGAGCGCTCGGGTGCGGCGCGTTGCTGCTCCTCGAGGATCGCGAAGATCTCGGGATCGAGCACGTGCATGCCGAAGAAGCAGAGGTAGAAACCGGCGCGCAGGCCGGGCACGATCAACTGCTGCTCGGCGATCGTGGGCGTGGGCTTCTCAAGGACGGACTCGACCTGATAGAGCGGACTCGCGCCGCCGACGAGGCGGCCGCCGACGGCGCCGAAGGAGGTGAGCTGGCTCTCGCGCGTGGGCTGCACGGCGGAGACGGAGGCGTTCTCGGCATTGGCGACGGCGATCAGCTGGCGGGCGCAGCTCTCGGTGCCGTTGGAAACGTGCAGATGGTCACCGACGAGATGGAGAAAGGGCTCAGAGCCCACGAAGGGCTTGCCGCACAGGATGGCGTGGCCGTAGCCGCGCGGGGCATCCTGCGCGATGAAGCGTACTCGCGAACGGAGCTCGCCGCAGGCCTCGGCGTAGGCCGGCTCATCGCCGGGGCACACGACGACGCCAAACTCCTCGATGCCGGCGCCCGCGGCCTCCTCGAGCACGACTTGCAGGGCGGACTTCGACTCGCCGGAGCGGTCGATGAGGGTCTGGAGCGGGAGCGTGCGCTGGCGGGGATTGGCGGCAGTGATGAGGACTTTGCGGATCTTCATGAGGCGGGCAGCGGGAAAGGGTGAAGGGGCACGGTGAAAGGGCGGGGGCGCAGGGTCGAATCTGAAGTAAGAAAGCGGATAAGTACGGAGCCGCCGCAAAAAAGCGGCGATTAAGCGCGCTCTTCCCCGCGTGGCGTGGGACGTGCGTTTCGAAACGCCCTTCTTTCGTGCCGTCGTTATTATGGGCGCGGTGGGAATCCGCGCGTAGGTGGAAAAAGGGTGTTCGGACGGCGCTCCGCGGGAGGTAGATGGATTGCCACGTCGCTGCGCTCCTCGCAATGACAGGAAGGTGGATAGGGATAAGATGTACGGGGGCCGGCGTTGTAGAGCCCTTGAATTGCGAACGATCAGGTAGGCGGGGTGGCCGTCATAGCCGTGCCCGGATGGTTGACCGGGGTGGTTTTTTGGGTAGTTCTGACCCTCCATGCCGAAACAACCTGTCGCCAAAAAAGCCGCCGCGCCGCGCGTCTTGCGCGGGATCGTGTACATCACGCGGCAGGTGCACTTCAATTCGGCGCACCGCCTCCACAATCCCGCCAAGAGCCAGGCGTGGAACGAGGAGAAATACGGCATGTGCACCAACCCGCACTGGCACGGCCACAACTACGTGCTCGAGGTGACGCTGCGCGGCGAGCCCGACCCCGAGACGGGTTACATCATGGATTTGAGCGAGCTGAAGCGGATCCTGCAGCGGACGATCGTCGACAAGTGCGACCATCGCAACCTGAACGACCAGGTGGACTTCCTCCGCGGGATCAATCCCTCGACCGAAAATCTCGTCATCGCCTTCTGGAACGAGATCGCGCCCGAGATCCACGCGGGCGAACTCTACCGCGTGAGGCTCTACGAGACGCCGCGCAACTTCGCGGAATACTTCGGGGACAAAGGCCCCTGATTTTCGAACCCGGTTTCATTTTTTCAATCCCTTCGCAGGCGACCCTTGGCCCTCGTGGCCCGGTGGTTATCGGCCCCCACCGTCTCGCCGGCGCACTAAAAAAACGAACATGAGCAAAAATAAATCGATGTACCTGCACCGCTCGGCGAGCGGGGAGGCGCCGCGCATTGCGCGGGCCTACGACAAGAAATTCAAGGTGGACGATGTCTACCGCGGCACGCTGCCCGACATGATGGAGGCGGCGCACGACGCGATCCAGGGGGCGCACGTGCCGATCCAGCAGGTGGGCGTGCACAATTTCAAACTGCCGCTGAAATTCCGCACGAAGCAGAAGGATATCCTGACGCTCGAGGCCAGCGTCACCGGCACAGTCTCGCTCGAGGCGGACTTAAAGGGCATCAACATGAGCCGGATCGTGCGCTCCTTCTACGATCACAAGGACGATGTCTTCACCGGCGAGTGGCTCGGCAAGATCCTTTGCGCGTACCTGAAGGACGTGAAGACCAAGGACGCGCGGCTCAAGGTGAGCTTCTCGTATCCGATGCTGCACCGCAGCCTGCGCAGCGGGCTCGAAGGCTACCAATTCTACGACGTGGCCTTCGAGGGTGTGCTTACGCGCGCGGGCGAGTACCGCCGGTTCATCCACTTCGACTTCGTCTACTCCTCCGCGTGCCCGTGCTCCGCCGAGCTCTCGGAGCACGCGCGCGATACGCGTGGCGTCTACACCGTGCCGCACTCGCAGCGCAGCAAGGCGCGCGTCGTGATCGAGGAGATGCCGGGCAAGAAGATCTGGATCGAGGACGTGCAGGCGCTCTGCCTGGCGGCGCTGCAAACTGAGACGCAGGTGATGGTGAAGCGCGAGGACGAGCAGGCCTTTGCCGAGCTCAACGGCGCGCACCTGAAATTCGTCGAGGATGCGGCGCGGCTGCTCTACCGCGAATTCGATGCGGACAAGCGCATCCGCGATTTCCGGATCGCGTGCTCGCACCTGGAGTCGCTGCACTCGCACGATGCCGTGAGCGTGATCTGCAAGGGTGTGAAGGGCGGGTTTTCGGCGGACTTCATGGATTTTGGGTCGCTGGTTTGCTGAAGGACGGGAAGGCAGGCCGCCCGCGAATCATGCGAATGGACGCGAATCCGAGCAGGGATCACTCGTATTTATTCGCGTCGATTGGCGTGATTCGCGGGATGTTTTTTTAGGAACCACGAAACACACGAAATACACGAAATACACGAAAGGTGGCGGAGGTTAGGCTGGGTTTTCTTTCGTGTATTTCGTGTGTTTCGTGGTCTTCCTTGCTGGGATGAAGAAACCGGTGGTGCTGATTACGGGTGCGTCGCAAGGGATTGGGGCGGCGATTGCGAAGGTTTTTGCGACGGAGGTGCCGGGCGTGCGGCTGGCGCTGGTCGCGCGGAATGAGAAGAAACTGGCAACGGTGGCGCGGCGTTGCGCGAGACGCGCGACGGTCGAGACCTTTGGGTGCGATGTGAGCGACGAGGCGGCGGTGGCGACGATGGCCGCCGCGGTGAAGAAGCGTTTCGGCGCCGTCGATGTGCTGATCAATAACGCGGGGGAATTCGTGGCGGCACCGTTTACTGAGACGACTGTGGCGGAGTTTGACCGGATGATCGCGGTGAACCTGCGAAGCGCGTTTTTGGTGACGCAGGCTTTCCTGCCGGCGATGTTGAAGGGGAAGAGCGGCGACGTGTTTTTCATGAGCTCGATCGCGGGGCTCGGGGCGTATCCCAATGCGACGGGTTACTGCGCGGCCAAGTTTGGCGTGACGGGCATCGCGAAAGTGCTGCGGGCGGAGACGAAGGGCACAGGCGTGCGCGTGTGCTGCGTGCATCCGGGCGCCACGTGGTCGCCCTCGTGGAGCGCGAGTGGTATTAAGGAAGAGCGTATCATGCCGGCGGAGGATGTGGCGCGGGCTTTCCTCGATGTGTGGCGGATGTCGCGCCGCACGGTGATCGAGGAGATCGTGCTGCGGCCGGAGCAGGGGGATTTGTGAGGGTGGGTAGGGTTGACCTTAACCTGCCGCGCGGAGACCGCTGGCGGGAGTGGCTCTGAATTCCTTTACGTCTACGAGATGGGCAGCTTTCGGAGTCAGGCTTAATTTACCTTCCGAAAGTAGCGGCGGATGTAGATGAGGTAGCCGAGGAAGCAGCCGCCGGAGAGAAGACCGACCCAAAGCATGCTGTTGCTGCGGACCATTGGGCTTTGCAGGACGACGGCGAGTTGCTCTTCGGAGAAGCCGGAGGCGCGATAATAGCCCTCCATGCCGAGGAGGTGCAGGGAGACAGCGCCGTTGGCGCCGAACACCGCGACTACGATGAGGTACACTCTCCAGACGCGGAGGTCGCAGCGATAGAATCCGCGGGCGGCGTAGAAGGAAAAAGCGCCGAACGCCAACCAGACAAGTCGCGCGGGCCAGCCAGCGAGGACGAAGCTGCCGATCGGAAAAGCGCCGCCGAACGCAGGCGTGAACAAGAGCGAAAGGGCACCGACCGACTGCAAGAGGCAGACGGGGAGCACGGGCAGCGGACACCGATCGGTCCAGCGCTCCACCGGGTCGCGCACTTCGCAGGTATGGCGGACGTGCGGACTGCGATAGAAGAGTACAAACGCGCCGGGCACTGCGATGTAAGCTAGCATCATTACGACCATCATGACTTTGAAGACGAGCATAACGCCGGGCGGTTGGCCTGCGCCAACCTGTTGAGCGACGGCGTGGTCGATTGCTGCAAGCATGCCTGGCAGTTGGAAGAGCGACAGGATGCCAGTGCAGAGCGCGAACCAACTGCCGCAGAGGATGAGTGCACGCGCCCACCGACGGGCCTTGATGGATCCGATGCCCAGCCAGATGCACGCCGTCGCGCCCGCGGTCATCATGACGAGGCCGGGCAGGATAAATTTGAAGTCGTGGGGGACGTGTTCGACGCTGACGACGTTGCCCGCGACCCGGCCTTGCATCTGTCCGAGGAGCATCATGGGAATCGTCAGGCCGAAAAAGGCGCCGATCGCGATCAGGAGCCCTCCGAAGACGATGAGCCCGGTGTGGCGGTCGCGGAAAGGGGCGGCGGGCGGAGCGGCGAGAGGCGGCGGGAGGGACGGGGGGATATCCATGGGGG
>JAZKEV010000625.1:0-5082 GCA_040386765.1 Verrucomicrobiota bacterium
CTTTCTCTCCCCGCGCGGTGAAGGCACCGCGCCTCCATCGCAAACCAACGAGCCCATTGCTCGCCCCTCCTCCTCCTGCGCCTCCGCCGCTTCCTTCTCGCCCTCAGCCCCCATATCCGCCCTCCTAGCCCCATGCGATCCCCGGGTTTCTCCAGTCCCGCCCCGTCGTCGTTCCTCCTCAAGCTCCGCGTCTTGTGCGTTTGCGCTGCCACGGTCGCGCTCGCGGCGCACGCCGCTCACGCCGAGACACTGTCCGGCTACTACCGTTTCCCCGCGCTGCATAACGACACGCTCGTTTTCACCGCGGAGGGCGACCTCTGGCGTGTCGCCGCGACCGGCGGAGCCGCGCAGCGGCTGACCACGCATACGGGCTCCGAATCGCTCTCCGCCATCTCGGCTGACGGCCGCTCGCTCGCGTTCACCGGCCACTACGAAGGACAGCCCGAGGTCTATACGATGCCGCTCAGCGGCGGTCTGCCCAACCGCCTCACCTACGAAGGCGAGTCCACCGGTGCGCTCGTCCGCGGCTGGACCGCCGATGGCAAGGTCCTCTACAGCACGCGCCACTTCTCCACACTGCCCGGCGCGCAGCTCGTCGCCATCGATCCGAGCACGTTGCAACGCGAGTGGGTGCGTCTCGCCCAGGCCGACGAGGCGGTTTACGACGACAGCGGCGACTCCATCATCTTCACCCGTCTCTCGCCGCAGAGCAGCCACGCCAAGCGCTACAAGGGCGGCACCGCCCAGCAGCTCTGGCGCTGGGGCAAGGATCTGCCGGAGGCCATCCCGCTCACCGCCGACTACGAGGGCACCAGCCGCTGGCCGCTCTGGTGGCAGAGCCGCGTGTATTTCGCGAGCGACCGCGATGGTACGATGAACCTGTGGTCGATGACGCTCGACGGCAAAAACCTGAAGCAACTCACCAAGCATGCCGACTTCGGGGTGAAGAGTCCGTCGCTCAGCCGCGGCCGCATCGCGTATCAGAATGGC
This sequence comes from Verrucomicrobiota bacterium, assembly GCA_040386765.1. GTDB lineage: Bacteria > Verrucomicrobiota > Verrucomicrobiia > Opitutales > Opitutaceae > ER46. The sequence continues at coordinate 991 of JAZKEV010000625.1, forward strand.
GCGGACCTCTGGCTCCTCGATCTCGCCACCGGCAAGAACGCCATCATCCCCATCACGCTCACCTCCGACTTCGATCACACGCGCGAGAAGTGGATCACGAAGCCGATGGACTACCTCACGCATTTCTCGCTCTCGCCCACGGGCGATCGCGTCGCGCTCACCGTGCGCGGGCAGGTTTTTGTCGCGCCCGCATCGACCGGCCGGCTCGCTGCCCTCACGCGCGAGAGCGGAGTCCGCTATCGCGAGGCCAATTTCACGGGCGACGGCAAATCCCTGCTCGTCCTCTCCGACGAGTCCGGCGAGGTCGAGTTCTGGCGCATGCCCGCCACCGGCATCGGCGAGCGCACGCAGCTCACCAAGGCCGGCGACACGCTGCGCGTGCAGGGCATCCCCTCGCCCGATGGCAACTGGATCGTCTCCGCCGAGCGCAGCCAGGAGCTGCTGCTCTTCAATCTCAAGGATGGCTCGCGTCGGCGCATCGCCGCCTCGCGACGCGGCAGCTTCGACAGCCCGCAGGTAGCCTGGTCGCCCGACAATCAGTGGATCGCGTACGTCAATGACGCTTCCAACGATTTTTCCGTCATCCATCTCTACAGCATCGCGAGCGACAAGAGCACTGCGGTCACCAGCCCGCGCACCTCGAGCTTCAGCCCCGTATGGAGCCCCGATGGCAAGTGGCTGTACTTCCTCTCCGAACGCGCCCTGCAAAGCGTCGTCTCCGCCCCGTGGGGCCTGCGCCAGCCCGAGCCCTTCCTGGATAAGCCGGTGAAGATTTACCAGATCGCGCTCAGCGCCGCGACGAAGCGCTCTCCGTTTCAGCCCGCCGACGAAGTCTCCGCTTCCTCGTCGTCCTCCTCCGCGGACGAGCCGAAGAAGAAGGCCAAAGAGTCCGGCGACTCCTCCTCCAAGTCTTCCTCTTCCTCATCCTCCTCCAGTTCGACCGCCGTCACCAAAAGTCCGCCGGTTAATATCACTCTCTCCGGCATCAGCGGCCGCCTGTGGGAAGTGCCCGTCGCCGCCGGCAATTATTCCCGGCTCACCGTCTCCGACAAAGCGCTCTTCGTCCTCGATCGCGAGCGGGGCGGCGATTCCAGCGGGAGCCGTCTCCGCGCGATCGAAATCAAGAACAAGGACGTCGAGCTCGTCACGGTCGCGGATGCCGTCACCACCTATCGTCTCTCCGACGATACGAAGAAACTGCTCCTGCGCCGCACGCAGAATCTCTACGTGGTCGATTCCGCCCCGCGCTCCGCCTCGCTCGAGAAGGCGCGCGTGAATCTCGATGCACTCAAGTTCTCCTTCCAGCCGCGCGAGAGCTGGCGGCAGATGTTCACCGACGCTTGGCGGCTGCACCGCGATTATTTCTACGACAAGGGCATGCACGGCGTCGATTGGCGCGCGAATCTCGACCGGCACCTTCCGCTCGTCGAACGCGTCACCGATCGCGCCGAGCTCAACGACGCGCTTGCTTATATGATGAGCGAGCTCTCCGCGCTCCACACCGCAGTCGAGCCCGGCGATATCCGCACGACGCCCGACGAGGAGAGCGTGGGCCTCGGCTCGCTCGGCGGCCGCCTCGTGCGCGACGATGTGTCCGGTGGCTACAAGATCGCGGATATCTACCGCGCCGACCCTGATTACCCCGAGAAGCTTTCCCCGCTGCAGCGGCCCGGCCAGTCGATCGCCGAGGGCGATGTCGTCACCAGCATCAACGGAATCCCCGCCCTCTCCGCGCCCGATCCCGGCGCGCTCCTCCGCAATCAGGCCGGCCGCCAGGTGCTCCTGAATATCAAGCCCGCCGATGGCCGCGCCGCTTTCGATACCGTGGTCCGTCCCCTCAGCAGTTCAGACGCCGCGAGTCTTCGCTACTCGGATTGGGAGCTGTCGCGGCGCCTCCGCGTCGAGCAGAAGGGCGCCGGCAAGATCGGCTACCTGCATCTCCGTGCCATGGGCGAGGCAGACTACGCGCAGTGGGCGCGCGATTACTATCCCGTGATCGACCGCTCCGCGCTTATCGTCGATCTCCGTCACAACCGCGGCGGCAATATCGAGAGCTGGCTTATCTCGCGCCTCATGCGGCGGCCCTGGATGTGGTGGACGGGACGCGCCGGGGAGCCCTACCCCAACATGCAAAATCCCTTCCGCGGCCATCTCGTCGTACTCGTAAACGAGTGGACCGCCTCCGACGGCGAGACGATGGCCAATGGCGTTCGCCGCCTCGGGCTCGGCACGATCATCGGCACGCGCACGTGGGGCGGCGGCATCTGGCTGCGCTCCGGCATCAACCGCCTCGTCGACCGCGGCTACATCTCCGCGGCGGAAAATGGCTCGTTCGTAGCCGACGAGGGCTGGGTCGTGGAAGGCCCGGGCATTACGCCCGATATCGTCGTCGATAATCCGCCCGTCGCCACCTTCCGCGGCGAAGACGCCCAACTCGACGCGGCCATTGCCAAGCTGCAGGAACTCCTGGTCAAAGACCCCCGCCCCATTCCCACTCCGCCCGCTCCTGTCATACTGAAAAAGCCGTAAGCTATTCATAGGAATGCGGCACTCTCCTCCGCTTAGGCCCGCCAAACTGTCCGGCATAAACATTCCGCGGGACCGGAGGCCGTACTTCCATCCGGCTCTCCCCACTCCTAACGCCGCCCCGATCTACCCTTCCGTCCTTTTCCCGACAAAATTCGAGTTGCTCTAAAGCTCTCCTGCACAACTGATGGAGGCGTCTGGCGTTACCCCGCAGTGCCCCCGCCCGTTATGGGAGAAATCCCGTCACCTTTTGCCAAAGGCTGCGTCTTTGCGGACCGAGCGCTAGATGCGGCTCCCTTGGACTCCCAGTTTCCCGAGGGCGGTCGCTAGCAACTCTCCCTGCCCTTTTACACCTACCCATTCCGACTTTTACATCATGGCCAAATCCAAAAGCTACGGTGGTTTGATCTTCCTCTTGCTCGTGATTGCCGCCGGCGGCGGCGGCGCGTGGTATTATTTTAACGGCAAGACCGACAAACAGCCCGAGTTTCAAGTCACCAAGGTTGTCCGCGGCGATATTGTTCAGGCCGTGACGGCGACCGGCGATTTGCAACCGGTTATCACCGTCGATATCGGCGCCCAAGTCTCCGGCCAGATCAAGGAAGTGCTCGTCGACTTCAACTCCCGCGTCAAAGCCGGCGACATCCTCGCGAAGATCGACGAAGCCACGCCCACCCAGCGCCTCAAGCAGGCCGAGGCCGACCTCGCCTCCGCCGAGGCCAGCAATCAGCTCATCCAGATCAACGCGACCCGCACCAAGGAGCTCTTCGACAAGAAACTCGTTTCGCAGCAGGAGTCCGACAGCATCAATGCCCAACTGGCGCAGTCCAACGCCACCCTCCTCACCCGCCGCGCCGCCGTGGCCAATGCCACCCTCGACCTCGAGCGCACCGTCATCACCGCTCCGATCGACGGCATGGTCCTCGACCGCAAGACCGACAAGGGCCGCACCGTCAACGCGAGCATGAACGCCCCCGTCCTCTTCACGCTCGTGAACGACCTCAGCAAGATGCAGATCAACGCCGCGGTCGCTGAGGCCGATATCGGCACCATCTCCGAAGGCCAGGAGGTCAAGTTCACGGTCGACGCCTTTCCCAACCGCACCTTCCACGGCACCGTCCGCATGGTGCGCAGCGCGGCGAGCGTCAATCAGAGCGTCGTCTCGTACGCTACGATCATCGACGTGGCCAACGAGGACCTGAAGCTCCGCCCGGGCATGACGGCCAACGTCTCCATCATCGTTCAACAGCGCCCCAACGTCCTCCGCGTCAATAACGGCGCCCTGCGCGTCCGAGTCCCCCCCGAAGTCCTCGCCACCCCGCCCGCCGCTCCCGGCGAGAGCAAGGCTGGCGTCGAGAAGGCCAAGACCGGCGGCGAGAAAGCTGGCGACAAATCCGGCGCTCCGATCGCGACCATGACCGATGACGAGCAGCGCGCCGCCCGTTTCGCGATCTTGCGCGAGGTGGGCTTCGAGCGTGGCTCGCAGCCCTCGCCCGACCAGATTGCCAAGGTCAAGAAACTCGCCTCCGATCGTGGCTTGGACCCCGATTTGACCGCCGCAGCGAT
>JAZKEV010000625.1:5092-9184 GCA_040386765.1 Verrucomicrobiota bacterium
GGTGGCCGTCCCAAGGGCGGCGGCAGCGGCGGTAGTGGTGGTCCCGGCGGTGGCTCCAGCGGCGGCAGCCGTCGTACCAGCGGGGGCGGCGGTGGCGGCTCCAGCGGCGAACGTGGTTTCAACAATACGGTCGTGCAGCGCCCCCTCTACAAGTTTGCCGATGCCAATGCGCTCGAGAAGAAGCTCGTCCCTGTCATCGTGAAGCTCGGCGTCTCCGATGGCTTTGTCACCGAGGTCCTCGAAGGTCTGGCCGAAGGCGATACCGTGATCACCGGCGTCATCATGCCCGGCGCGATTCCCGTCCCGCAGGCTCCCGGCGGCAGCAGCTCGTCCAATCCATTCAGCGGCGGCCGCAGCAGCTTCGGCGGCAGCAGCTCGCGCGGCCCCAGCGGCCGCTGATCATTCCCTTCGATCCACGTCCCATGCAGCCCGTCGTCCAGATCAAGGACATCCACAAGATTTACGAGTCCGGGGAAGTCCCTGTCCACGCGGTTCGCGGTGTCAGCCTCGATATTCAGCCCGGTGAGTTCATCGCGCTCATGGGCGCCAGCGGCTCCGGCAAATCGACGTTGATGAACATGCTCGGCTGCCTCGACCGGCCGACCAAGGGGACCTACCTCCTGGACGGCATCGACATCGACAAGCTGGACCGCAACGAACTCGCCGACCTCCGCAACCAGAAGCTCGGCTTCGTCTTCCAAGGCTTTAACCTGCTCTCGCGCACCACCGCGCTGGAGAACGTCGAATTGCCCATGCTCTACGGTCGCCACCGCAAGGTCTCCAGCAGCGAGATCCGCGATCGTGCAATGCACTGCCTCGACATCGTCGGCCTCTCCAAACGCTTCGACCACTTCCCCAACCAGCTTTCGGGCGGTCAGCAGCAGCGCGTCGCCATCGCCCGCGGCCTCGTTAATTCACCACAGGTGCTCCTCGCCGACGAACCCACCGGCAATCTCGATTCCAAGACCTCCGTCGAGGTCATGGGCGTTTTCCAAAAGCTCAACGACCAGGGCATCACCATCGTGATGGTCACGCACGAGCTCGACATCGCGAATTACTGCAAGCGCAACCTCATCCTCCGCGATGGCGTCGTCGTGCGCGATGCGCCGGTCGAGAATCGCTCGATCGCCGAGCATGAGATGGATAAACTCAAGCAAGCCGAAATGGCCGCCAAGCTCACCGGCAACGCCGCCTGACCCTCCCTTACCCGTGCGTTTCACCAACACCCTCCGTGTCGCGCTTCGCGCCTTGAGCCGCAATACCATGCGCTCGATGCTCACGGCCCTCGGCATGATCATCGGCGTCGCCGCGGTCATCACCATGGTCAGCATCGGCAATGGCGCCAAGGCGCAGGTCGAGGCCCAGGTCGCGGCCATGGGCCAGAACCTTATCACCGTCATGCCCGGCAGCGCGAGCAGCGGTGGCATGCGCGGCGGCTTCGGCAGCTCCGCCAGCCTCACGCCCGAAGATTCCGAGGCCATCGCCAACGAAGTCGCGGACATCGACGGCCTCAGTCCCGAGATCCGCGACCGCAACCAGATCCTCGCCAACGGACTCAACTGGAACACCAACGTCAATGGCGTCGGCCCCGACTATCCCTACGTCCGCAACTGGCCCATGGCCGCCGGCGCGATGTTCACCGAGCAGGATGTGAAGTCGCTCGGCAAGGTCGCCGTCATCGGCAAGACCGTCGCCGACCAGATTTTCCCCAACGACGACCCGATCGGCCAGACCCTCCGCATCCGCAATCTCCCCTTCCGCATCGTCGGCGTGCTCTCGCCGAAGGGCTTCAGCGTTTTCGGCTCCGATGAAGACGATGTCGTCCTCATCCCCTATACCTCGCACATGCGCCGCGTCTCGCGCCGCACCACCATCAGCATGATCCGCATCCAGGCCGGCTCCCCGGAGAAGATCGATGCCGTGAAGCTCGCGGTCGAAGATCTCCTCACCCAGCGCCGCCGCGGTCGCGAACCCGACTTCACCGTCCGCACCCAGGAAGAGCTCGCCGCCCAAGCCACCGCCACCAACCAGACCATGACGCGGCTCCTTGCCGGCATCGCCGGCGTGTCGCTGATCGTCGGCGGCATCGGTATCATGAATATCATGCTCGTCTCCGTCACCGAGCGCACTCGCGAGATCGGCATCCGCCTCGCGATCGGCGCGCACGGCCGCGACGTGCTCACGCAATTCCTGATCGAGGCGATTCTCCTCAGTTCCCTCGGCGGCCTCCTCGGCGTCGCTACCGGCATCGCCGGCTCACAGATATTATCGAGTTACAACGGCTGGCCCCTCGTCGGCATCGTCTCAGGCTTCTACCCGGCCTACAAAGCCGCCCAGCTCGATCCGATCGACGCGTTGCGTTACGAGTAAAGGCGAGGAGGGCCCGCTACTCGGGCGCGCATTCGCTCCCTGCTCCGTTGCCGTGTAGCCCGTCGCGTGAGCGGCGGGACCAACGGGATACAACCTAAGCACGCCCTCGCGCGTGTTTGTAGTTCCGGCTTCAGGCGGAATCCGTTATTCTCCCATTCCAGCGAAACGCTTATGCGCATCCCCCTACCTGCCGTAGTCCTCGTCTCGCTCGCTTTGGCCACCCTCGCGTCCGCGCAGACGCACGCCGACTACCGCCTCGAAGCCGAGGCCGCCTACAAGCGCAAGGATTACCCCGCGGCGCTCGCCGCCACCAAGGATGCCCTCGCCCTCCGCCCCGATTCGCCGCGCTATCTCCACAATCTCGCCGCCCTCTCCGCACTGACCGGCGACGCCGCCAGCGCCTACGGCTACCTGCGCAAACTCGGCACGCTCGGTGTGGTGACGGCCATCGAACGCGACCCCGACCTCGCGTCGATCCAAGGCACCCCGGAATTTCGCCGCATCCTCGATCAATTCGCCACCAACCGCGAACCGCGCGGTGAAGCGCACCTCTTCGCCGAATTAGCCGGTCGCACCGGCATTGTCGAAGGCATCGCCGTCCGCGCGCGCACCGGCGACCTGTTCTTTGGCGACGTCCACCATCGCTGCATCTGGCGACGCGACCGCGCCGGTGAGCTCACGCGCTTCACCGCCGAAAACGAAGAGCTCTTCGGCGTCATGGGCCTCGCGCTCGACGAAGCCCGCAACACCCTCTGGGCCGCCACCTCTGCGCTGCCCGAGATGATCGGCTTCGAGCCCGCGATGAAAGGCCACGCTGCCATCGCCGAGTTCGACCTCTCCAATGGCGAGCTCCGCCGGATCATCCCCGTCCCGGACGACGGCCGCCAGCACACGCTCGGCGACCTCTGCCTCGCGCCCGATGGCACGGTCTACGCGACCGACAGCGCCTCGCCCATCGTCTGGAAGCTCATCCCCGATGCCGAAGAGCCGCAGAAGCTGGTCGACGATCCCGCGTTCGGCTCGCTTCAGGGACTCGTGCTCGATCAGGGCAAGCTCCTCGTCTCCGACTACAGCAACGGCCTCTGCGCGATCGACCTCGCCACCGGCACGATCACCGTGCTCCAGCCGCCGGAAAATTTCACGCTCCTCGGCATCGATGGCCTCGCCACCATCCCCGGCGGCCTCGTCGCGACTCAGAACGGCGTCACTCCCCAACGCGTCCTCCGCCTCACCCTCTCGCCCGCGCTCGATAAGATCGAAGCCGTCCAAGTCCTCGCCTCCGGCCAGCCCGACCTCACCGATCTCACGCTCATCACGATCCTCGAAAACCGCCCGACCTTCATCGCCGGCTCCGGCTGGGACGCCGTTTCCGCCAAAGCCAAGCAGCCCGCCGCCCACCCGGTCCGCCTCTTCCAAGTTGAGGTCAAGTAGAGAGGCTCAACATCGTCCGGGAAAAACGGACGCGACCCGATCCATTTGAACAGGAAGACCGGGAAAAATGGGAATATCGCAAATCAACTCTTCCCGCCCTTCCCGATCTTCTTGTTCAAACTGCCTTTCTTTCAGCCCGACGGTAGCCACCTACCGTCACGTGTGAGCCAACCCCATCCCAACCACCAAAACTTTCCCACTCGACACGCGCCCCACGCCGCTACCAGTCAGATGCATGTCCGCGTCGCCCACGGTCGAATTTCGTTCCGTCACCAAGCGCTATGGTGACGG
>JAZKEV010000626.1:0-10458 GCA_040386765.1 Verrucomicrobiota bacterium
GTGTTACCCCTAACCCCGGCCACCTGTTACCCTTGACCCCGGTCCATACAGGCCCTGCCCGGCCATCGCAACGCAAACGCGATGCCACCCCTCACGCCCGCATCCCTTACAGGGCGTCTAAAAAGGTTTGTCATTCTGAGCGTAGCGAAGAATCCACGCGTCGTCCTCACGCGTAGCCAGGAATTCTTCGCTACGCTCAGAATAACAGACGAAGTGGGTCGAAGGGCTTTTTAGACGCCCTCTTAACATCGCTCGCATTACGATGGAGGCGCGGTACCTCACCGCGCGGGCTATGGCGCACGCACGGGCACATCCACTCCAAGCCACGGATGGTTTTTACCGAAGACCGCAAAGGGCACGAAAGGCACTACACCTCCCGCGAACCCTCCGGTATTTTACAAGCCAGGGCGGGCAAAACCCGCCCTGCTCATTTCACCGCACCTGCCCCTTCGCCCGGATAGCCTCCAGCAGCGCCTGCAGTTCCTTCACCTTTTCCGGCTGCTCCGCGTAGAGATTATTTCGCTGCCCGAGGTCCTTGCTCAGGTCGTAAAGTTCGGCGGGGTGCGGATTGGGTTTGTAGTTTTGCTGTTTCTCGAAGGCGGGCGGCACGCGGGTCACGGCGCCCGTTTTCGTTGCGACGAACAGCCACTGCCCGTCCCGCACGGCGTAGCCGTTGGCCACGGTGTTGTGCACGATCGAGCGGCGCGGGCTCGGGGCGCCGCTTTTCCAGACAGGCAGTTGGTCGTAGCTATCCTCGGCCACGCCGCTCGCGAGCTTCGCACCCGTGACGGCAGCGAGCGTCGCCATGATATCCACCTGGCTCGTGAGCGCATCGCTCACCGCCCCGGCCTTCACGACACCGGGCCAGCGCACGATAAACGGCACGCGATGCCCGCCTTCCCAGAGATCGCGCTTCAAGCCCCGCAGCGGGCCCATGCTGCGGTGCTGGTGGTTCCCAATGCGATCGTAGGCGTAGCGCTCGGGGCCGTTGTCGGCGGAGAAAATCACGATCGTGTTCTCGCGCAGCCCATTCGCCTCGAGCGCGGCGAGCACGCGGCCGACCGTATCGTCGGTCTGCTGCATGAAGTCGCCGTAGCCGCCCGCCTTGGACTTCCCGGCAAATTCCGGCGTCGGCACGATGGGCGCGTGCGGCGAGGTGAAGGGCATGTAGAGGAAGAACGGCTCCGCGCTCCCCTTCCGCGCGCCGATCCACTCGACCGCCTTTTCCGTGAGCTTCGGCATCACCGCGAAGAAATCCCAGCCCTTCAGCATCGGGCCCGGCCGCGCCTCCCAGTGCCCCTCGGGCACCGCCGGCGGCGTCACCAGCGGCGAGTCCGGCGCCTGCAGCACACGGTCGTTTTCAAACCACGTGTAGGGCGGGAAATTCGGCACGTCGTCGCCGAAGTAGTAATCGAAACCTTGGTCGAGCGGCCCGCCGGGAATCCGCTTCGTCCAGTCGAAATCGCCCGGCGCGTAGCCCGTTTTCGGATCGGGTTTCGCTCCCGGTTTCTTGATCGCCTCCCAGTTCCAACCGAGATGCCACTTGCCGATGCACGCCGTCCGGTAGCCCTGCTGCTTCAGCATCTCGGGCAGCGTCGTCTCCTCCGGTGCAAAGACCGACGGATCGAACGACTGCACGATCGAGTGAAATTTCCGCCAGTGAAACCGCCCCGTCAGCAGCGCATAGCGGCTCGGCGTGCAGATGCCCGAAGAGCTGTGCGCATCCGTAAACCGCATGCCCTCCCGCGCCAGCTTGTCGAGATGCGGCGTCGCGATCTTCGACTCCGGATTCTGGATCGCCAGATCGCCGTAGCCCATGTCGTCCGCATAGAGGATCACGACATTGGGCCGGCGCGTCTCGGCCGCGCTCGCACCGACGAGAACGGAAACGAAAACCAGCAGGGTAAATAATCTCATAGGGGTAGAAAGCTGACCGGAACGACTCGCCCGCGAATCACGCAAATGAACGCGGGATATTTCAGCTATTCGCGTTTATTCGCGTCATTCGCGGGCCTCTGCCTTCTCAGTGCGCTCTCAATCTCAATGCGGCGCACTCACCGCTCCGCCCGACGTCGCCGTCGTATCCTTCGGCGGGTGGAAGAAGAGCGCCAGCGCCACCGCCGCCGCCGTGGCCGCCGCGAAGGGCACCATGAAGAGGCCCTTGAAGTCGACCAGGTTGCCTTTGGTAAAGACCGACTGCATCAGCCACGGGCAGATCGAGAAGGCCAGCAACGCGCCAAGGCCGAGGATCTGGAGGTTGAAGAGCCCCTGCGCGCTCGAGCGGATGTCCTTCGGGAAATACGCGTCGACGAAGATGTACACCGTCGCGAAGAAGAACGCGTAGCAGATGCCGTGCAGCACCTGGATGAGGATGATCGCCCCCGGGCTCTCCGGCATGAAGGCATACACCGCAAACCGCGCCGCGTGCCCGAGGATGCCCACGATCATCGTGGTGCGCCAGCCGAGTTTCTTCAGCGTCACGCCAAGCACGAACATCGTGAGGATCTCCGCCACCTGGCCGATGCTCATGATCACGCCGATCCAATTGGAAGCGATTCCCACGCCGCCCTTCTCCCTCGCTGTCTCGAGAAACATCCCTGTCCAACTGAAGTAGCAGTTGTGCACAAACGAATCCACGAGCGTCACCAGCCAGAGGACGAGTACAAAGGGATGCTTGAGCAGCTTCAGCGCCTCGAGCCACGCCAGCTTTTCAACCGCTCCGGCAGCGGTTTTCTTCGGCGGCGTGTGCGGCAGCATCAGGCTGTAGATTGCCAGCGTGAGCGAAGCGATGCCCGCCACAATGAAGGTCCACTTGGTCGCTGCCTTGGCCGCCTCGGCGGTCAGCGGGTTGGCGAGCGCCGTGCCGATCCAACTCACGAATCCAGTGGTTTCGATTTTACTCACCTTCGCCCAGTCCACCAAGATAAACGTGAACGGCCACTGCGCGAGGATCCAGCCGAAGGTGCCGCCCATGCGCACGATGCCGAATTCCTTCGCCGGGTCCTTCATGTTGGCAAACGCGATCGAGTTCGTGATCGAGATCGTCGGCACGTAGAGCAGGCAGTGCACGAGCATCAGCAGGAAGAATGGCGTGAAGCTCTTCGTGAAACCGCAGCCGAGAATCGCGAGCCCGCCCACGAGGTGGGAGAACGCGAGGAACTTCTCCGCCGCAAATTTCCGGTCAGCCCACTGGTTGCTGAAGAACATGCCCACGATCGACGCGACCGGGAAGGCATTGAGGATCAGCGACTGCTGCCCGGGCGTAAACCCGAGGCTCGGCAGGTAGCCGAAAATCAAGGGCAGCCAGGCGCCCCAGATAAAAAACTCGAGCGCCATCATCACGAAGAGACGGCCGCGACAGGATTCGGTGGGAGAGGTCATGGTGTAGAAAGCTGAAAAGAAGCTAAGAGCTGAGAGTCTGGAGCTGAGAGCAAGAATAAGAGGCCACGGCTCGGAGCTCTAAGCTCTAGGCTCTGAGCTCTCAGCTCTCAGCTGCGGCGCGCGCCAGCGCGCCGCTACGGCCGCCAAGTCCCTTTCGCCACGGCGGGCACAAACGTATCCAGACCGGGCGGACGGAATTCCAGCGTGCGGCCCTGTTCGGCGCTCATGTAGGCCGTCATCAACAGCTCCACCACCTCGAGGCCCTCGTCGAAGCCAAGGTCGGGCTGCTCCCTCTTGAGGAAGCAGTTCACGAAGTGCCGGTTCTCCTCCTCGTAGCCGTACTCGGCCGCCTCGTTGCCCACGATCGGCATCAGACCCTGCTCGGCGTTCTGCTTCTCCACGAGATCCTCGCCCGCCTTGCCGGAGATCCGCCGGCTCAGGAAAAGCTGGCTGCCGGTATTGAGCGAGTTGTGTGAAAACGAATACTCCGGCCCCAGCAGCTCCGTGCTCAGCCGCAGACCCGCGCCGACAAAGCTCCACGAGGTCGTCACCTCCCCGATCAGCGGCCGGCCCGCCTCATCCTCATACTCGAGCGTCGCGCGGGCAAAGTCCTCCGAGGGTCGCTTCGAGTAGTCCACCTCGGGCCCCATGGTCTGCTTCAGTATCTCGACGTACTCGGGCCGCGACCACTTCAGGCTATGGATGTGCGCGGTCACCTTCTTGAGCTTGATGCTGGCGCGCGGCTTCTTCGGATCGCTGAGGAGAAAGCGCACGACCTCCACGCTGTGGCACATCATGTCGTTGAGCACGCCACCGCCCTGGCTCTCTCCCTGCCAGAACCATGGCATATGCGGCCCACTGTGCTCCTCCGCCGCGCGCGCGAGATACGGCCGTCCGGCCACCGCCGCGCCGCGCGCCCACGTAAGCGAGCGGCCCTTCATCAGCGACGGTGTGTAGAGCTGGTCTTCGAGATAACCGTGTAGCACGCCCGCCTCCTTGATCAGCGCCACGCAGCGCCGCGCCTCGGCGACATTGCGCGCGAGCGGCTTCTCGCAGGCGATGCCCACGAGCTTGCCCTTGCCCGACTTCAGCGCGGCGACGATCTCCTCGAGATTCTCCACGCGCTTGTGGTTGGGCCCGCAGATCCAGATCGCATCGATCGCCGGGTCGGCGACCATCTCGGTGATCGACTTGTACGCCTTGGCCTCGCCGACATTCAGCGAACGGCACAGCGCCGCGGCATCCTCCGCGTTTTTCGAGTTGGGACTCCAGACCCCGAGGATGTCGGCGTCGCGCACCGCGAGCCATGACTGGATGTGAAACCGGGCGATGAAACCGCTGCCAATGAAGCCGACGCCGAGACGTTTGGACATAGAGGGTGGCGCGATGAAGCACGACCCCATGGGAAAGGAAAACCCCAAAATCATCCCGCGCGCGCCCCGGCGCGTGAAATATCCATGCGCATAGATAAGGCAGACGCGAAGGTAGGGACGGGCGGCCCGCCCGTCCGTCGCGCTTTACGCAGGCGAAAACCTCAGCACGCGCGCACGCCTCTCCCGCGATGGCTCGGCCGGGACTTCTCGCCCTCCTTCCGACTTCCCCTCAAACCGCCGGCCTCGAATCCTTCCCCACCAGCCGCCACAGCACCCACGAAGCCACCATCGTCGCGAGGAAGGTAACAATCGCCGTCGTGGGCGACTCATCAGCCGCGACCGAATAGATCACCGCCACGATGAAATTGGGCAGCACCGTCGCCCAGAAAATCCGCTTCACCGGAATGCCCGTCGCCGCCGCGACGATCACCGACGTCTCCGCCAGCACCGGCACGCTGCGCAGGCAGGCGAGCGTGATGGCGAGCCGCCGCTGCAGCGAATCGCGCAGCCGGGCCAGCTCGACATCGGGCATGAATTTCGGCGCTAGCCGGCCCACCGCCGTGCGTCCGATCCAGGCCGCCGCAAGCACGCCCGCGCACATGCCCACCGTGCCGCCGACGATCCCCGCCACCCACCCCGCCTTGGCCGCGAGAAACATGATGACGAGCGTCGCCGGGATCGGCGCCACCGAGTCACACGCGAGGAGCGCGATCGAGATCAGTACGAGCGCCCACGTCTGCTGTTCGCGCGATGTCAGCAGCGGCAGCACAAACTCCTCCCCCCAGATCGCAAAGGGCAGGCACACCAGCGTCATCACGAAGAGGATGAAGAGGACGATCTTGAGGGTGGCGGGCTTGATCACGGCGGGAATGAGTTAAAAAGGTGGAGACGATCAGAACCGCGGGAGCTGAACCGCCTCAGTCCTTCACCCGGTCCGTCAGCCGCGCGATCATCTTGATCGCGTAGAGGTACGCGCGCTCGCGCACGAGCATCGGGTCGCCGGCGGAGCCCTCGATGCCGAGATCGGTGATGTCGTCGATCACCGAGCCCGACTCGGGATTCTGCGCGATGTAGGTGAGGATTTTCGTGAGCTTGTCGCGCGGATACGTGTCGATCAGGTACTCGTACACGACCCGCGGGATGTAGCGCTCGACCGGCATCTGGATCGCGTCCGGCACGGCGGCGACGCAGAGGATGTTGCGCACGCACTGCAGCTCGTCGCCATCGGCGCCCGGCGGCCACGAGGGGAGCTTGTTCCGCACTTCGTTGAGCTGCTGCTTCAAAAAATCGTCCAGCTCCTCGTCGCTCCCTGCAAAGGGCGACACGATGCCATTGTCCGGCGGTACATTGTAGTCGAGCGCATCGGTATCCTTCTGCGTGATCTTCGCCCACACCGGGTCGGGCGGCGGCGGCGCCAGCTTCCGCTCCGGCATGGCGGGCGCGGGTGTGGTGGCGGGCGCCACGGCGACGGGCGGCGTGGAAGCCGGCGCAGGCGTTGTGGCCGGCGTGGTCGAATGTGGGGTCGCCGGAGCCGTTGTCGTCGAGCCCCGGGGCGCTGCGAGCTCGCGATCCACCGGAATGGCGATCCGGCCACGCCACTCCGCGAGCGCGCCCACCGCTACCCAGGCAGCGAAGGCCGGCACGAGCCAGAGCTTGCCCGCACGAGAGGTAAATTTCTCCTGCCCATCCCAGCGGAAAAGCTTCGTGCCCGCCAGGCAGCCCGCGATGCCCGTCAACGCGAGCGCGAGCAGGCTGAACCGCGCCCCTTCGAGTCCGCGGCCCGTGACGCTCGCCTGGATCGCCTCGACCGCATAGCGTCCGGGGAAAAACGCGGAGACGTGCTGCGCCCACAGGGGCAGCGTCGAGAGCTGCACCGCCACGCCGCCGATGATCAGCATCGGCAGGAAGATGCACTGCCCGAGCGCCTGCACCGCCGGGACATTGTCCGCCAGCGTCGCGATCACGAGCCCGAGCCCGATGAAGGCAAAGGCCACAAACGTAAACGCCACCCACAGCGCAAAGGGATGCTCCGGCGCCGTCATGCCGATCGCCATCGCGAGCGCGATCTGCAGCAGGCCCGCCGTGAGGATGATGAAGTAGCGCGCGAGCGCCGTGCTCGCAATGATGGCCCACGTCGGGATCGGCGTCAGCCGGTAGCGGCGCCATACGCCGCGCTCCCGCTCGCTCACCAGCGTGGTCGGCAGCCCGAAGCACGCCCCGCCGAGCACCGCCACCGTGAGCAGTTCGCCCATGTGCCGCAGCAGCGGCACGTTCTCGTACCGGTACAGCACGGCAAACGCCACGAGGAAGATCAGCGGAAACAGGTAGCCGTAGATCAGCGCCATCCGGTTCCGGAAGTGCAGCCGCAGCGACGCCAGCAGATGTTCGCAGAGGGCGGTCACGCTTTTTCCTCCTGAGTCAGTCCGATGAAGACATCCTCGAGCGTGGATTTTTTCACCTGCAGCTCCAGCAACTCGATCCCCTCCTCCGCCAGCAAGTGCGTCAGCGCGCCCACGGCGTCGGTCGCGCGCTTCGTCTTGAAGGTCAGCACGCTGCTCCGGTCGGCCGGGCCGGTCTCGTGGTGCGCATCCTCGACGCTGGGAATTTTTGCGAGCGTTTCCAGCGCGAGCGCCCGGGCCGTGACCACGCGCACGGTCTGCACACCGGTCGACTTTGCGATGAGCTCGCGCGGCGTGCCGACCGCCACGATCTCGCCGCCATGGATGATCGCGATCCGGTCGCACAACCGCTCCGCCTCCTCGAGATAGTGCGTCGTGAGCAGCACCGTGCAGCCACTCTGCTTGATCCGGGCGATGTCGGCGTGCAGCTCGCGCCGCACCTGGGGGTCGAGCCCCGTCGTCGGCTCGTCGAGGACGACGAGTTCCGGGTTATTGACGAAGGCGAGCGCGAGCGCGAGCCGCTGCCGCTGCCCGCCCGAGAGCGTCACGAAGCGCGCATCCGCCTTCTCGGTCAGCGAAAACCGCTCGAGCAACGCCTCCGGCTTTGCTCGCTGGCGGTAAAACGCCCCAAAGAGCTGCAGCGCCTCGCGCGGCGTGATATTGTCCTGCAGCGACGTGCTTTGCAGGGCCACGCCGATCCGCTGCTTCACTTCCCGCGGCTGCCGGCGCGCATCGATTCCGCACACTTCGAGTTCGCCGGCATCGGGCTCGCGAAGCCCCGTCAGGCACTCGACCGTCGTGGTCTTGCCCGCGCCATTGGGCCCGAGGAGGCCAAAGATTTCTCCTGGCTTGATCGAGAAACTCACACTGCGCACCGCCGCCACGTTGCCGTAGCGCTTCTGCAAATTGCGGATAATGACGTTGGCCGGCATGCGTGGGGTGGAAAGGGAGAGGCGTGGATACGACCTGACGCACGCCGGAACAAGTCGTTTCCTCCCGGTCACCTTTCGCTTGTTCTCCCGTCTCGCCCCTTTACCACTCCCCCATGCTTCCCCGCTCCCCCGCCCCCTCCGCTCTTTCCCGCCGCGCGTTTCTCGTTCTTTCCGGTGCCGCAGGCGCCACCGCCTTGCTTCCGTCCGCCGTTCGCGCCGCAAACGCCCCTGCCTCGGCGTCGTCCTCGTCCTCGTCCGCCGCGGCGAAAGCCAAAAAAATCCCCATCGGCCTGGAGCTCTACTCCGTCCGCAACGAGCTGGTGCGCAATCTCCCCGATACCCTCCGCACTGTCGCGAAGATGGGGTACGAGACCGTCGAGTTTTTCGCGCCGTATGCCGACTGGACGTTCCCCTTCGCCAAGGGCGTCCGCACGCTGCTCGACGACATCGGCCTCCGCTGCCACTCCACGCACAACCGCTTCCCCAACATCGTGCCCGGCGATGCGATGACCAAGGCCATCGAGCTCAACCAGATCCTCGGCACGCGCCACGTCATCGTGTCGAGCCCGCCGCGCGATACGAAGACCCTCGAAGCCTGGCAGCGCGTCTGCGAACAATTCACCGCCGCCGGCGAGATCCTCAAGACCCACGGCCTCGCCACCGGTTATCACAATCACCAGACCGAGTGGAAACTGATCGACGGCACCCGCCACGTGATGGACATCATCGCCGCCAGCACCCCGCCTGACTTCGTCCTCCAGCTCGACGTCGGCACCGCACTCGAAGCCGGCATCGACCCCGTGGCGTGGATCAAGGCCCATCCGGGCCGCATCAAGAGCGTGCATCTCAAAGATTGGACGCCCGGCAAGAAAGAGGAGGGCAAAGCCTACCGCATCCTCTTCGGCGAAGGCGTCGCCCCCTGGAAAGAAATCATCGCCGCCGCCGAGTCCGTAGGCGGCGTGGAGTATTACCTCATGGAGCAGGAAGGCGCACGCTTCCCGGAATTCGAAACCGCCCAACGCTGCCTCGATACGTGGAAGCAGATGCGCCGCGGGTAAAAGCCTGAAGGCAGGGGATCGAAAAGGTAGGGCGAACCGTCCCGGTGAGCCGTCGCGGCGGGCGCGTCGAAAGCCACCAATATCCTCGCACGCCTGCCGCCGTTTTTTGTTCGTAGTTCCGCCTTCAGGCGGAATCCGAAAACCCTCCGCCTAAAGGCGGAACTACGAACCCGAGCTTCGCCCACGAACGATCCAAGGACGGAGCACGAACGAAAGCCGCCTCTCCGCATCCTCCGCCCCTCACGCCCTCACCTCACGCCGCCACCCGCACCTGCAACGACGCCAGCGCATCCTCAATCGCCACCGTCTGCCGTTTGCGCTCGAGAAAGAAGCTGACCTCCTTGAAGCCGAGCGACTCGAGCTGCCGCAACGCGATCTCGAAACCATCGCCAACCCGCTCCGGCCGGTGCGCATCCGCGCCTATCACGACCGGAATGCCGCGACGCCGGATAAGCTCGAGAATGCGCGGACCCGGATTCATCTCAGGCAGCAGCTTGTTCACGCCGGAAGTGTTGAGCTCC
This sequence comes from Verrucomicrobiota bacterium, assembly GCA_040386765.1. GTDB lineage: Bacteria > Verrucomicrobiota > Verrucomicrobiia > Opitutales > Opitutaceae > ER46. The sequence goes on from JAZKEV010000626.1 coordinate 9,665, forward strand.
ATGGCCACGCCGGTCTTCGCGATCCGGTCGAGCGCGCGCTCGATGTACGGCTCGACGCGGCCGAGCAGCCAGTCGCGCGGCGACTCGTTTTTCACGAGATCGGGGTGGGCCAGCGTGTCGAAAAGACCCGTCTCCGCCGCCTGCGCCAGATGCTCGAAATAAGTCTGCTGGTACTCGAAAAAGTTGCCGTTGAAGAAGCGCGAGCGGTAGTCTGGCACCTGCGTGTGCACCGAGCCGAGCACGTGGTGCAGCGGCACGCGCGCGTGCAGTTTCTCCAGCCAGGGCTCCACGCCGGGATAAAAATCGCTCTCGAGCCCGAGCCGCACATCCACCTGGCCCGCGAATTCCTCGCGCGTCCGCCCCACGAGATCGACGTAGGCCTCGTACTCCTCCGGGCGCATCCGCACCGCGTGCGAGATGCCGTCCGGCAGCGGACAGTGGCAGGTGATGATCAGCCCCCGCAGGCCGCGCTTTGCGGCCACGCGCGCATACTCCGCCGGCGTGCCAATGGCGTGTCGGCACAACGTGGTGTGGGAGTGTGATTCGTAGAGGAGCGGTACAGGCGCGGAAGACATCGCAGTTATCGGTGATCTTCCAAAGAAAACCGCGCGAGTGCAACTCGTCTTAAAGATCCTCACGCGAGCCGTTGGCTGCTAACACGATGGCACGCGGCCGATTGGCATTTGACGCCATCCGGACGCCGCCGCCCAATAACCACACCCTCGTGCGGCCCAAAGCCAAAGTCACCCAAACCAGCATCGCACGCGATCTCGGGCTCTCCCAAGCGCTCGTCT
>JAZKEV010000626.1:10468-27052 GCA_040386765.1 Verrucomicrobiota bacterium
CGTCTCCAAGGTGCTTAACGGCGTGCGCGAGCGCATCGACCCGCAGACCTACGAGCGCGTGTGGGTGCACGCCGTGAAGGTCGGCTACCGCGGCAAGGGCATGACGCCCCACGCGCCCCTCACTGCCGCCGGCTCGCGCCAGATCGGCGTCGTCTTGCGCGCGGGGCTCAAGACCTTCGTGCAGAGCAATTTTTTCAGCCACGTGCAGGTGGGGCTCCACGAGGCGCTGCAACCGCACGGCTTCTCGACCGTCATGCTCGGCTCCGAGGATACGCTCGACGCCTCCGCCGCCGGCCCGCTCCCGCCCGCGCTCGTGGTGCTCGGCGCTGTGAAGCCCGCGTATCTCCGCGCGCTGCGGCAGCACACGCGGCGGATCGTTGCGATCAACGGCAGCTACCCCGGCCTCTGCCACTCCGTCCTCTCCAACGATGCCCAGGCGCTCGATCTCCTCGTCGAACATCTCATCGCGCTCGGCCACCGCCAGCTCGGCTGGCTCGGCGGGCTCCCGGAGCATCCGATCCACATCGCACGCTTCGAGGCCTTCCGCGCCGCGCTCGCCGCCCACGATCTCCCGCCGCCCAACAAGGACCTGTGCGCCATCCGCACCGACGGCGCGGATCGTCAACAGGGCCGCGAAGCCGCGCTCGAGTTGCTCGCCCGCAACAGCCGGCAGCCGACCGCGCTCGTCTGCTTCAATGGCGTGATGGCCCGCGGCGCCGTCAACGCCCTCCTCCAATCCGGCCACAAACTCCCCGCCGATGTCAGCGTCGTCGCCGTCGATGCCACGCGCGTCTGTGTCGAGGAGACACCCCATATCACCTGCGCCAGCCCGATCCCGGAGAAGCTCGGCGCCGCCGCCGCACGGCTGCTGCTGGATAGCACCGGCGCGGAGGATGAGGACTTCCAGACCACGGTTCTCTCCTCGCAGCTGCGGCTCGGCGAGACCTCCGGCCCCGCGAAGTGACGCGCCGCTCCACCTTCCCCGCCGCGCTCGTGCTCGTGGCGGCGATTTTCGCCGCCTATGCCAACAGTATCGACGCGCCCTTCGTTTTCGACGACCCGCTCGCGATCGTCGAAAACCCCACGATCCGGCAACTCTGGCCGCTGACCGACGTACTGCTCCCGCCACGCGGCGAAGGCCTCTCCGTCGAGGGCCGCCCGGTCCTAAATCTCACCCTTGCGCTCAACTACGCTGTCGGCGGCACCGCCGTGCGCGGCTACCACCTCGTCAATATCGCGATCCACGCGCTCGCCGCGCTCACGCTGCTCGGCCTCGCCCGCCGCGCCTTCACGCTGCCAAGACTGCGCACGCGCTTCGGCGCCGCCGCGCTGCCGCTCGCGACGTTGATCTCCCTGCTGTGGGCGCTGCACCCGCTGCAAACGGAATCGGTCACCTATGTGATCCAGCGCGCTGAGTCGCTCGTGGGGCTTTTTTATCTGCTCACGCTGTACTGTTTTGTGCGAGCAGCGGAGCATCGCGTCGTACGTGGAGAGGAGCAAAAGCAAGGGGGAGAACGAGGCGCAGCGCGTAGCGGTGAGTGCGGGACAGAGCATGCCACGTCGCGTAGCGCTGAGCGTAGCGAAGAGTTCGGAAAAGAGCGCGCCGCCCAGCGTGGCGCCAAGCAAGCCGAGAAAATGCCGTCGTCTGCGGGTGGTGCAGATGACGCACGGTATGCGTGGAGCAACTGGAGCACGCTCGCGGTTCTTGCGTGCTTGATCGGCATGGCGACCAAGGAGGTAATGGTCTCCGCCCCGTTGCTCGTGCTGCTCTTCGATCGCGCTTTCATAAGCGGCACATTTCGCGCCGCGTGGCGCGCGCGCGGTGGGCTACACACAGCGCTCTTCGCGACTTGGTTGCTGCTTGGCGCGCTCGTACTCTCCACGGGCACGCGCGGCGGTACCGCCGGCTTCGGCATCGACGTCACGCCGTGGAAATACGCGCTCACGCAATTCGAAGCGGTCACGCGCTACGTGTGGCTCTCGTTCTGGCCGGAGCCGCTGATCTTCGACTACGGCGTAGCGTGGACGCAGGGAACGGCCGACGTGCTCCCGTACGCCCTCGCGCTGCTCACACTCATCGGCGCTACGATCGTCGCCTGGTGGCGCGCACCGGGCGCCGCATGGCTGGGCATTTTATTTTTCGCCGTGCTCTCGCCGACCTCAAGCATCGTGCCCGGCAACCGGCAAACGCTCGCCGAGCACCGCATGTACCTGCCGTTGGCAACCGTGGTGACGCTCGTCGTCTGCGGCGCGCATCTTGCCGCCCGCACGCCGACACGCCGACGCGGCCTTTTCGTAGTGGGCACCATCGTCGCACTCGGCCTCGGCGTGCTCACCGTCCGACGCAATCGCGACTACGCGACGGAACTGCGGCTCTATGAGGACACCGTCGCCAAGCGACCCAACAACGGCTTCGCCCGCTACAATCTCGGCAAAGTTTACGCCGAAGCCGGCCGGCACGACGCCGCCGTCACGGAGTACGAGCACAGCCTCCGCCTGATGCCGCGCGTCTCACACACGCACTTCAACCTCGCCAATTCACTCGCCGCGCTCGGCCGCACCGCCACCGCCCGCGAGCAGTACGAGACCGCCCTCCACCTCGACCCCAAGTACGCAAAATCCCACTTCAACCTCGGAAACTTAGAGCTCGCGCTCGGCCGAAAAGCGGAAGCCGCGGAGCATTTCCGCGCAGCAATCGCTCTCGAACCGAAGAATATCGAAGCGCGAACCAACCTCGGCGGTGTGCTCCTCGAGCTCGGTCAGCTAGACGGCGCGCGCGAGCAATTGGAGCAAGCCGTGAAACTGCAGCCCACATCCGTCGAAGCCCGCTTCGCCCTAGGCAATCTCGCCCTCCTGCAATCGCGCTGGAGCGATGCGGTGAAAGAGTTCGAAGCCGTGCTCGCCGCCAGGCCGGAGTTGAGTCTGGCGAAAGAGCGCTTGGAGCTGGCGCGAACGCGGTCGAGAGCAGCGGTGGAAAGAGGAGATCGAAAGTAGGGCGGGTTTTTAACCCGCCCTGGATTGAGAAAAGTCACGAAAAGAGAGACGAAGAAAGAGGCTGAGTGAGAGTGGAGATGTGGGTGGGTGGGTGCGAAAACAAAAAGGCGAAAAATAGCTTCCGCGTGGTTCGGATATGCGAGAGGGCGGGTTAAAAACCCGCCCTACTTCAGGCAGCGCCTCCGGCCTTCTGATTGTAGGAGCGGCTTTACGCCGCGACAGATTGAGATGTGGCCCGCCGTGTGAGCATCGGGACCTCAGCGCACTCGCCTGCAGGGTAGGCCGCCAGCTCGCTGGCGCTTTGTGATAATTCGGACGAACGCCCGCAATCGGGCGGCCTACCCCGGCAGCCCTCCCCCGAGGCCGGCCACTCACGCCCTATGCGCATGCGCTTTGAGGTAGGGCGAAGCGTCCCCGCTGAGCCGTCGCGCTTTACATGTGCGAAAAACCTTATCATCCGCACACACACACGCTCTCTCTCACGCATCACGACGCCTCGCAGCGAGTCCCTCAACGCTGATCCATCCGCCCCTACCTGCCCCGCATCCGCGCCCGCACCTGCTCCAACGCCTCACGCGTGCCCTCGATATCCGACTTCAACCGCAACGCCTCCTCATACTGCTGCGCCGCCTCCGGCAGACGCCCGAGCTCGAAGAACGCGCTGCCCAGATTGTGGCGCGCTTCAACATTCGCCGGATTCGCCCGCAACGCCGCCTCGTAGTGCGGCACGGCCGCCGCCTGCTGGCCGGACATCGCAAGCGCATTGGCGAGATTGTAATGCGCGACGGGATAGTCAGACCGCACCTCCAACGCCGCGCGAAACTGCACAATGGCCTCGGGCACACGACGCAACGCCACGAGGGAATTGCCAAAGTTGTAATGGATCTCGGCCACAGCGGCGCCGGGCTTCAGTTTCACCGCCGTTTCGTACTGCGCCGCCGCCTCGGCATGGCGGCCGAAGGCCGCGAGCACATTGCCGTAGTTATAATGCGCTTCCGGATACATCGGCGCCAGCCGCACCGCCTCGGCGAGATGCAGCTCCGCATTGCCATACTGACCGTCGGCGAGCAACGCATTGCCGAGGTTGGCGTGCGCATCGGCATACTCCGGCTGCAAACGCAGCGCCCGCTCGAAGCTCGCGATCGCCTCGCTCCTCCGCCCCTGCTTCAGCAGCAACTGGCCATAGTTTTCGTGACCGACCGAGAAAGCGGGCTTCAGCCGCAGCGCCTCTTCGTAACTCGCCAGCGCGCGCGGCACGTCGCCCGCCCGCTCGTACGCGCCGGCGAGCATGTAGTGCGCGAGCGGATTGTGCGGGCGCTTCACGATCGTATCGGTCCACAACGCGATATCCGTCCGGTAGTCGACATTGCGCCGGACCGTAAGCGTGAGCGCGACCACCACCGCCGTCGCGATCACCACGCGGCCGAGCCAGACCGACCGGGCCGCGAGCAGCCGGCGCCCAGCCACCACCGCGACCGCCAGCACCACGGCAAGCGGCAGGTACATCCGATGCTCGACGATCATCTGCGTTGTGCCCGGCGCGAGGCTCGTCGGCGCGAGGATGCCGAAGAACCACGCTCCGGCAAAACCGAGCGCCGTGCGCCGCACCAGCCCGCGCAGCGTCACCGCCAGCAGCCCGAGGACGAGCAGCGCATCGAACACGATCTCCCCTGCCCGCTCGATCCAGAACGTGCCGTACTCGAAAACGAGCGGCGCGGGCCAGAACGTGAGCCGCAGGTACACCGCCATCGCCTTGAGCTGCGTGAGCCAATACGCCCACGGCTCCACCCCCGCGCCGAAGCCCACGGACCCGCCACGATTGCCGCCACCCTGCGCGATCAGCCAGCCGAGCAGCAGCCACGTCCCAAAAAGCGCCGCGTAGAACCCCGGACGGCGACGCAACGCCGCGCCAAAAGTCGGCGCAACAAACGTGCGGTCATAGAAGAGCACCATCAGCGGCGCGGTGGCCATGACCTCCTTGGTCGCCATGCCGAGCGCACACGCTACAACCGAGAGCACGAGCCAGCCTCTCGCGGGAGCATCCGAGCCCGCCCCGGGTTTTACCGCCCGCGCGAAGCAGTAGACCGTTAGCAGGTAGAACAAACCCAGCAGCGACTCTGCCCGCTGGATGATATACGTGACCGATTCCGTCTGCAGCGGATGCACTACCCACAGAACAGCGATCGCGAGCGCCACGGGCGTCGCGCCCAACGCTGTCGCCGTCGTAGTCGTAGCTGGAGCCGCGAGCCCGCCAAGCAGCAGCGTGCGGCGCAGCAGCCCGAAGAGCGTGAGCCCGGCCAGCGTGTGGATGAGGAGATTGCCGACATGATACCCGACAACCGACGTGCCCCCCACCGCGTAATTGAGCGCCAGCGAGAGATTGAGCATCGGCCGGCCCTGCGCGGTGACATTCGTCGTCGGCGTCGCAAGCGCCCCCGGCAGTGACCAGAGCTGGCGGATGGTGAGGTTCGTCTCGATCGACGAGGCGTCGTCGAAAACGAAGGGCCCATGAAAGCTGTTGTGATACGCCACCAGCGCCGCCGCGCAGATCGTCAGCGCAGCCCATAGCTTAGCCCGCGAGCTGGCGTGGTCGCGGGCGCGAGTGAGAGGCTGGACAGGGGCTGACATCCGGGTGGAGACGAGCGTGAAGGACAAAGGCAACGTGTCCAACGCGCACTAAAACGGGCTTACCGGCTGTTGCATGTAGCGGCGGTCTATGACCGCCGTTCGCGTTCGCAGGCGTTATCCCATTCGTCGGCGGTCACAGACCGCCGCTACAGCAGAATCTCCTTTCCGAAGCAGTTTCAAAAACGAGGCGTCCTGCCGAGCCTTCGCACATCGCGAGAATCCACTCCCGACGCGCTAGCACGCCAGCGCCGCAACGGCTCAGCCGGACGCCTCGCCCCAACCACCAACAACCCAAGCCCATCCCATGACCACGGACTCCATTCCTCCTGCCGGCGTTTCCGCTCACTCGTGGCACGCGTCCATCGCGAGCTCGTATGTTTTATTCACCCCCGTCGATCTCATCCGGGAAGTCTACGCCCGCTACACCACCGGCGACCGCAAGGGCGTCACAGCGCTGCTCTCGCCCGAGATCGAAATCACGCACGCCAGCGACCTGCCTTGGGGCGGCCGCTTCCTTGGCCACGCCGGCGCGCGGCGCTTTTACTGCCTCCTGCACCGTCACACCGACGCCTCGCTCGAGCCCCGCTCCTTCCTTCTCGCCGGTAGCGAGATCGCGGTCGGCGGAAAATTCAGCGGTGTTGCTCGGGCCAGCGGAAAACCTTTCTCCATCGACATGGTTCAGTTCTGGACCGTGAGCAAAGGCCGTGCAGTCCGCTGCGCCTCCTTCATCGATGTTCCCGCGATGCGCCGTGCGCTCGCGGTAGACTGAAACGCTCAAGGCGCAGAAACCGTGACGTTCCGTAGCGATGCCTAGTTTCCGTCGTGAATTGTTGTCGTAGTCTGCCCCGGAAGAGGCGGGACGACACGCGCCGTTAGCGTCGAACTATCCCTGCTTTCCTAGCCGCTAGCCGGCTCTGTTTACTTCTCATTCGCCTCCGCCTTCCCGTCCTTTCCGATCTTCCCGTTCAAATGATAGCGTCGCGATGCGGCGCAACGCGACGCCGTCCGCGCGAATCGTTATGCACGCAACGATCTCGCGGCGACCGCGAAACCCGTTGCGACTCGGCGCGGCGGCTGCTTCTGTCGTCGCATTGCTCCACCAACCCCCGCCGGCTTCCGCCAACGAAGCCGGACGGAGCATCCCTCCAACCTATGAAACTGCGAACCTTCATATCTTCGTTTGTCGCGCTGCGCTGCTGCCAACTCGCCGTCGCTCTCGGCGTGGCGCTCAGCCTCTCCTCCGCGCTTCACGCGCAGGCATCCACCGGTGCGGTGTCGGGCCGCGTGCAAAACGAGGTCACCGGCCAGTATCTCAACAACGCGCGCGTCACCGTCAAAGGCACCGAGCTCTCGGCGCTCACCGACGAGACGGGCACATTTCGCATCTCCGGCGTCCCCGCGGGCACGACGACCCTGGAGACCTTCTACTCCGGCATGGATCCGTTGCAGGTGTCGGTGAATGTCTCCGCCGGTCAGACGGTCGAGCGCGACATCGGCCTCACCAACAAGGCGCTCTACGGCAACCAACCCGGCACCGTGAAACTCGACGCCTTTGTGCTCTCCGCCTCCAAGGTCACCGAGGGCGAGGCGCTCGCCACCAATGAGCAGCGCTTCGCCCCCAACATCAAGAACGTCGTCGCCACCGATGCCTTCGGCGATGTCACCGAGGGCAATGTCGCCGAGTTCATGAAGTTCCTGCCCGGCGTGAGCGTCGACTACTCCGACGTCATGCCCGTGTCGGTCTCCGTGCGCGGCTTCGATCCCGCCCTCACGAATGTCACCAGCGACGGCGGCTCCCTTGCCAACTCCTCGCGTAATTCGGGCTCGCGCGGCTTCGACTTCATGCAGGTCTCGATCAACAACATCTCCCGCATCGAGGTCACCAAGCTCCCGCTTCCCTCCAATCCCGCGAGCGGCCTCTCCGGCTCGGTGAACATGGTGAGCAAAAGCGCGTTCGAGCGCAGCCGCGCGCAGCTGAACTACCGCGTCTTCGTCTCCGCCAGCAGCGACGGCCTCCAGCTCAAGAAGCAGCCCTTCCCCTTCGATACCTACGAGCGCCGCGTGAATCCCGGCTTTGATTTCGACTACACCCTCCCGATCACGAAAAACTTCGGCATCGTGCTCACCGCCCTCCACTCGAAAGCGTGGAACGAGCAGAACATCTCGCAGATGACGTGGAATGGCACCGCCGCCGGCACGGGCGCCACCGCCGCCAGGCCCTATCTCCAGACGCACAACATCATCGACGCACCCAAGTGGTATAACCGCAATTCCACCGGCCTGAAAATGGACTGGCGGCCCGCGCCCCACTCCGTGCTCTCGCTCGGCCTGCAGGCCACGTACTATCAAGACGTGAATGGCAACGTCAGCCGCGCCACCAGCGTCGGCACCAATGCCGTGCCCGCCCCCGTGACGGGCGTGCCCCTCACCTACGACGAGGATTCCTCCAACAGTGCAACCGGCCGCGGCACCGTCACCTTCGCGTCAAACTTCCTCCGCATCGATGCGCGCACCCTCGGCTCCAATCTCCGCTACCGCCTCCGCTCCGGCGATTGGAACATCGATACGGGCGCCTACGCCTCGACCTCCAAGACCTGGCTGCGCTTCAACGAAAAGGGCTACTTTAACACCATGGGTATCGCCCTTTTGAATACGGCAGGCGTCCGCGTGAACTTCGACGACATCCGCCCCGAGCGCCCGGGCACGATCAGGGCCTTCGACGCCACCAACCGCGAGATCGATCTCTACGATATCCGCAACTTCCGGCTCAACACCGCGACCTCCGGCACCTATCGCGATCACGACGAGCAGGTCTACGGCGGCGACGTGAACGCCAAGCGCAGCCTCAAGTTCCTTCCTTTCCCCACGACCATAAAGGCCGGCCTCTCTTACAAGTGGCAGGATCGCGACAACCGCCGCTTCAGCCGCGCCTACACCTACAATCCCGTGAGCGCCGCGGACCCCACGCCCGCTCCCTTCCAGGCAGTCGTCTATCGTAATCGCCAAAACTACTTCGGCTTCGACAACCTCCCCTGGCCCTCGCCGAGCCGGGCCGTTACGCTCTGGGGCGAGAATCCCGCGCTCTTCACCCAGACGGTGGCGCAGCAGGTGGCCACCGAGGCATCGCGCATCACCGGTCGCGAGTCCTTCAACGAAACCATCGACGCCTACTACGTCGAGTTCGAGGCCCGCCCTGTCCACAAGCTCACGGTCGTCACCGGCGTGCGCTACGAGACGCTCCACGACTGGGCGGCGGGCCCGCTCTTCGAGCCCGGCAATGCCTTCCAGCGCGACGCCAATGGCAACTTCCTCCGCAATACCTTGGGCCAGCGCATCCGCCGGCCCGAAGCCGGCGCAGCCGGCTCACTGCAAGAGCTCCCGTTCATCCGCACGATGCTGGGCCGGACCATCAACACCGAGTACGACGGCTTTTACCCGAGCATCCACTTCACCTACGACGTTACCGATAGCCTCAAGCTGCGCCTCGCCTACGCGCGCACCTACGGCCGCCCCGATCTCATCGACGTGATCCCCAATGCGACCATCACCGAGAACGATGTCTCCGAGAACGCCGACCCGAGCGTGCTCCGCGGCAACATCATTGTGAGCAATCCCAACCTGAAGCCCTGGATCTCCAACAACTACGATTTCTCCGCGGAGTACTACACGGAAACCGGTGGCGTCATCAGCGCCGGCCTCTTCCGCCGCGATATCGCCAATTTCTTCGACGACCTCGTGAAGCTCGCCACCCCGGAGGACCTCGAGTTGCTCGGCCTCGACCCACGGTATGAAGGCTGGATGTTAAATTCCACCGTCAATGGCGGCGACGCCCGCGTGACGGGCGGCGAGTTCAACCTTCGTCAGTCGCTCATCCCGCTCGGCCCTTGGGGCAAGATGTTCACCGTCTTTGCCAATGCCACCAAGCTCCGCCTCGAAGGCAGCCGCACCGCCTCCTTCACCCGCTTCATCCCCCTGACGGTGAACTGGGGCCTCAACTTCACGCGGAAGCCCTTCACCCTCTCGCTGAACTGGCACCATCGCGGCGAACAACGCCGCGAACCCTCGCCAGCGCAGGCCGCGGACGCGTTTCTTTATCAGCAGAAGCGCACCACCCTCGACATCAACGCCACCTTCCAAGCCACGAAGCGCGTCTCCCTCTTCCTGAACGGCCGCAATGTCTTGAACCAGCACTTCAACCTCCTGCGCTACGGCTCGGAAACCCCCGGCTACGCCAAGGTCAGCTCGACCAACTCCTACGGCGTGCAGTGGACCGCGGGTGTGAAGGGCAGCTTCTGACGTAGGACGGATCTTTGACCCGCCCTCGCGCATAGCCAACCTCCGCAGAAGCCACATCCGCATTTGCCCGTCCGAGCGACTGCCACGGCGCCCTCCCACTCCTCGCTCCCCTCGCGCTTCCCATCTCCCGCGTTTTTTTTCGTTCCCGTCTCTCACCAATTCAAGGCGGCTTAAAGATCCGCTCTACGTCAAAACCCTCATGCCACGCTCCCTGAAAAAGGGCCTGATGTACAACTCGCTCCGCGCAGACAAGCTGAGCGTGCAGCAGAAGTTCGAACTTTTGCACGCCGCAGGTTTCGACGGCGTCGAGATGCGCGGCTCGATGAACCAGGCGGAAGTGCTCGCCGCCCGCGACGCCACCGGTCTCGCGATCCCAAGCGTGACCGTCGCGACTAATTGGGCGCGCCCTCTCTCCGACCCCAATCCGACCGCCCGCGAAGCGGGGCTCGCCGGGCTCACACAGGCGCTGCGCGACGCCAAGGCCTACGGCGCCTCCTCCGTCCTGCTCGTGCCCGCCGTTGTCACGCGCGAGGTATCGTATGCCGACGCCCATCACCGCTGTACCGCCGAGATAGCCAAGGCGGTCCCGCTGGCCGAAGAGTTGGGCGTGGCGATCGCGATCGAGAACGTGTGGAATCAATTCCTGCTCAGCCCGCTCGAAGCGGTGGACTTCGTCGACCGTTTCAAGAGCCCGATGGTCCGCTGGCATTTCGACGTGGGCAACGTAGTCATCAACGGCTGGCCCGAGCAGTGGATCCGCGTCCTCGGCCCCCGCATCGCGCAGGTCCACGTAAAGGAGTACAGCCGCAAGCTTCGCGACACGAAAGGCCCGCGCGCCGGCTTCGACGTCGAGCTCTTCAAGGGCGACAGCGACTGGCCCGCCGTCATGCGCGCCCTCGACGACATCAAGTATTCCGGCTGGATGATCACCGAGCAACGCCGCCCACCCGGCCTCGACGACACCGCCTACCTGAAGCACCTGATCGAGAAGTTGGATGAGATTTTTGCCGTCTGAAGGAGTGCCGGACGGCGCGTAACGCCCTCTCGGATACGCGCACTTTGCCTGAGGTAAGGCGAACCGTCCTCGGTGAGCCGTCGCGCGGTACACCCGCGAACGACATAAGATTTTCGAGCGCGCCAACCGCTACAGCTCAGCTCGGCGGGACGCCTCGCCCTATCCGCACCCCGCCTCTGTAGCCCTGCGCGTGAGCGCAAGGACGGAAGACCGCCGACTTCCGCGCGCCCTCCAGGCTTGTCTCCCTCCGCATCCGTTCGTACTCGCATGGGCACGAATGACGCCTCCCTCCGAGCTTCCTCCCGCTGGCATTCGACGCGGGGCGGTCGTATGGCTCACCGGTCTCCCCAGCGCCGGCAAATCCACGCTCGCGGCGAGGCTGGTGGAGCTGCTGCGGCGCTGGCAGGTGCACGCCGTCGCACTCGATGGCGATGTGCTGCGCGCCGGGCTGTGCTCGGACCTCGGATTCTCCGAAAGCGATCGCCGCGAAAACGTCCGGCGCGCCGGCGAAATCGCGCTGCTTCTCGCCGGAGCTGGCACGGTCGCGGTCGGCGCGCTGATCTCTCCCTTCCGCTCCGATCGCGAGCGCATCGCGGCCACGTGCAAGGAACGCGGCATTCCGTTTGCCGAGGTCTACGTGAATGCCCCGCTCGCCGTATGCGAACGCCGCGACGTCAAGCAACGCTACCGGCTCGCGCGTGCGGGCAGGCTCACCGCTTTCACCGGCATCGATTCGCCCTACGAACCGCCCCTCGCTCCCGCCCTCGAGCTGAAGACCGATTTGGAGCCGGTCGAAGAGTCCGCCCGGAAGCTCGCGATGCTGGCCCTGGCGCTGGCAGGTGGCGCCAATTTCACGTAAACCTTCAGAAGGTAGAACGAGGCGTCCCCGCCGAGCCCTCGCGATTACAGTAATAGATCGCCCGCTCCGTGTCCGCACCGCCCTTTGGCATCCGCGCCACCCGCGTAATCCGCGGTCAAAAAAGTCTTTAAACCGCGATCACGAAGATGGCCCCAATAACGGCAGGTAGAACGGCAGTCTGATAGATTTGAACAGGAAGATCGGGAAGCTCGGGCAGAAAGCCCAGACAGCCGTCTGCGCCCTTCCCGTTCTTCCCGATCTTCCTGTTCAAAATTCCGATCCTCTCGGCACTTTCGAGCCGGACTACATTTACTCTACGCCGCTTCGCTGGAGGAAGGCGCGCTCACTTAACGCGCACTCCCTCCCGGCTCACGCCTTAGGACCGCATCGCGATTTTCCCGTCCGCCACGATCTCCTGCTGGATCTTCGTGAAGACCGCATTCACCTCATCGTCCGTGAGCGTCCGGTCGGGCGCGCGGAAGATCAGGCTGAAGGCCAGGCTCTTCTTTCCCTCGGGCAGACCCTTGCCCTGGTAGAGGTCGAAGACCGCCACGCTCTCCAGTGCAAACGCATTGCCGACCGCCGCGCGCGCGACCTTGGCCAGCGCCTTCTGCACCTCCTGCGCGGGCGTCGCCGCATCGACGACGAGCGCGACATCGCGCAACGCCGCCGGGAAGAGCCCGAACTCCTTGAAGCGCCGGCGCGCCGTATCCCCGCTGAGCTTCTCCGGCAGAATCGCGAAGGTACCCGCGTAGACCTTGCCCTCGATGCCCATCGACTTCACGAGCCCGAGGTTCAGCAGGCCGAAACGCGCGGTCCAACCCTGCTCCATGTCGCCCGCCACGGCCGCCTGGCCCTCCTGCCAGCCATAGTGCGGTCCACCCGCGGTCATCAACGGCTGCCGCGTGAAATCGATGCCCGCCGCTTTCGCGAGCGTGGCGACGTGATGCTTCACCCCGTAGAAATCGGCCGCCTCGCGCTTCAGCCACGCGCGCTCGCCCACCGGCTCCGCGATGACGAAGGCCACCGCGGCGCATTCGAGATTCTGCCCGTCGCGCTCGATGAAGATGCGCCCGGTCTCACAGAGCCGCGAGGCCACGATGCCACGCGACTGGTTGAGCTTGAGCGACTCCAGCAGGCCCGTGACGAGCGTTGGCCGGAGATGCGATTGGTCCTCGGTGAAGGGATTGGCGAGCGCCAGCTCCTGCGCGGCGGCCGCAGAGACCCACGTGGCGATCTCCTTCGCCGGACGCAGCGTGTAGTTCACGCACTCATGGAAATCGTGGCCGACGAGGTAGTCGGTCACGCGGCGGTTGAAGCCCACGATAATATCGTCCTCGGCCAGCAAGCCGGGCGACTTCACCACCGTCGCGGGAATCTTCTCCGTGCCGTAGAGGCGCAGCACTTCCTCGACGAGGTCGATTGGCCGGTCGAGGTCATCGCGCCAGCTCGGGATGCTCACCGTCCAGGCCGGACCGCGGCGCGGGGCGGCAGTCTCCTCTTCGCGCGTGATGGTAAGCTCGAGCGCCTCGAAGGCCGCGCGCATATCGTCCGCCGGGATATCGAAGCCCAGCTTGTCGGTAATGTAGTCGTGCGTGACGACGATCTCGCGCTCCCACGGCACATCGCCGCCCACATGGTAAACGGGTCCAACGACCTCGCCACCCGCCGTCTGCAGGATGAGATCGACCGCCCGGTAGGCCGCTTCCAAAGCCGTGTGCGGATCGACGCCGCGCTCATAACGATACGAGGAATCGGAGCTGAGCGCCAGCTTGCGCGAAGTCCAGCGGATCGACTGCTTCTTGAAGATCGCGCACTCCAGCACGAGGTCCGTCGTATCCGGCGACACACCCGAATTCTCGCCGCCCATAATGCCAGCGACCACGACAGGCTTCTGCGCATCGGCGATCACCAGCATGCGGCTATTCAGCGTGCGCTCTTTCTTATCGAGCGTCGTAATCTTTTCCCCGTCGGTCGCGCGCCGCACCACGATCTGGCCGCCACCGAGCTTCTTCGCATCGAAGGCATGCATTGGCTGCCCCGTCTCGAGCATCACGTAGTTGCCCACGTCGACGACGTTGTTGACCGGACGGAGTCCCACGGCACTGAGCCGCTCCTGCATCCAGGCCGGGCTCGGCCCGATCTTGATGCCGGTGATGACGTGCGCGCTGTACAGCGGACAATCCTCGGGCGCATCGACGCGCACGCCGCTGAGCAGATCGGCGCGCGCCGGCTTGCCGGATACATCGCCGCGGAACTTTTCCTGCGGATAGAGGAGCGGCAGCTTGAACCACGCCGCGAGCTCGCGCGCGATGCCGAGGTGCGACTGGCAGTCGGGCCGGTTGGGCGTGATCTCGATATCGAGCACCGTATCGCCCGGCGGCAGCACCTGATTCATCGGGGTGCCGAGCGCCGCCGTGCGATCGAGGATGAGCAGGCCGGAGTGATCGCCGCCCGAGAGACCGATCTCATCGGGCGCGCACAGCATGCCCTGCGACTCATGGCCGTACTTCTTCGACTGTGTGATCTTAAAATCGCCCGGCAGCACCGCCCCCGGCAGCGCGAGCAGCACGCGATTGCCCGGATCGCAATTATGCGCGCCGCACACGATGGACTTCACCCCGCCCGCCGGGCCGACATCCACCGTGCACAACGAAATCTCCTTCTTGAGATTCGGAATCTTGGTGCGCGTGAGGATCTCACCGACGACGACGTTTTCGAGCTTCGGCGCACCCGTATCGATGACCCCCTCGACCTCAAAGCCGAGGAACGTGATCGCACGGTTGATCTCCTCAACCGGAGCGGTGAGGGCCACATAGTCTTTCAGCCAATTCAGGGAAATTTTCATGGGACGGGCAGAGTAGCGAGGTGTAGGTAGCGGGCAGCGAGTAGGCGCCGGTCGTGAGCATGCTCGCTACTCACTACCCGCTACTCGCTACTTCACTTCAGGCGAATTGTTTCAGGAACCGCAGGTCGTTCTGGTAGAAATAGCGGATGTCATCGATGCCGTAGAGCAGCATCGCGAGGCGCTCGAGCCCCATGCCAAAGGCATAGCCGCTCCACACCTCGGGATCGTAGCCCACGGCCTCAAACACCGTCGGATCGACCATGCCGCAGCCGCCGATCTCGATCCACGGCTTCTTCACCTTGGGCAGGTGCGTGGCGGTGAGATCGACCTCGAAGCTCGGCTCGGTGTAGCCGAAATAGTGCGGACGGAAACGCGTCTTCGTCTCCTTGCCGAGGAGCGAGGCGAAGATGTAGTCGAGCAGCGCCTTCAGGTCGCGCACGGTCACGTTCTTGTCGACGTAGAGGCACTCCAGCTGGTGGAAGTTCGCACTGTGCGTGGCATCGGTCGTATCGCGGCGATACACGCGGCCCGGCGAGACGATGCGGATCGGCGGCTCGCCCTTGAGCATCGTGCGGATCTGCACCGACGAGGTGTGCGTGCGCAGCAGGTATTTCTCGTTCTCGACCTTGCGCGAGACATTGCCGAAGCGCGCGGCCTCCGGGAAATAAAACGTATCCTTCTCGTCGCGCGCCGGGTGGTCGCTGGGCGTATTGAGCGCGTCGAAGCAGTAGTACTCAGTCTCCACCTCCGGGCCGTCGGCGACGACGAAGCCCACCTTCCGCAGGATCTTGCACATCTCCTCGCGCACGAGCGTGAGCGGGTGATACGTGCCGGGCCCGAAGTCCGGCGAGGGCAGCGTGGCATCGACCGCCGGCCCGAGCTGCGCGGCGAGCTCGGCATCGGCGATGCGCGCGAGCGCGGCATCCATGTGCGCGGTGAGCTGCGCCTTCGTTTCGTTGATGAGCTTGCCGACGATGGGCTTCTGCTCCTTGGGAAGCGCGCCCATCTGCTTCATCAGCGCGGTGAGCTCGCCATTGGGGCCGACGTAGCGGGCCTTGGCGGCCTCAAACTCGGGGCGCGTCTTCAACACCGGCAGTTCGGCGGCGGCCTTGGCTACGAGAGCGGAGAGTTGGTCTTGCATGAAAAAGGTCAGAGGTTTGGCCCACGAAACACACGAAATACACGAAAAAGGAAACAGGCTTTCGTGTGTTTAGTGTGTTTCGTGGGCTAAATAAAAAAGGAGGACGGCACCCCAAGCTGGGGCCCGTCCTCCGGAAGAAACAGGGAGGCGAGCCCGCCGGCTCGCGTTGAGTCAGTTAACTCAGGCCTTCGCCGTCGCGCTCTTCGCGGACGAAGACTTGGCCTTCAACGCGTCCTGGGCAGCTTTGACCAGGGCGTTAAATGCCACCTCGTCACGGATGGCGAGATCGCTCATGACCTTGCGGTCGAGCTCGATTTGGGCGGCCTTGAGGCCTTCGATGAAGCGGCTGTAGCTGATGCCTGCATTGCGGCAGGCGGCGTTCAGGCGCACGATCCAGAGACCGCGGAAATCGCCCTTTTTCTTGCGGCGGGCCGCATAGGCGTATTGCCAGGCGTGCTGGACAGCTTCTTTCGCGTAGCGGAAGAGCTTGGATTTGTTACCGAAGTAGCCCTTGGCATACTTCAGTACTTTCTTGCGACGCTTGCGCGACGCGGGGGAGTTTGTTGCACGAGCCATGTTAGTTTATTCCTTTGTAGGTTAGTCGTCGCAGGTCGGCTTAAGAGATCACCCGCGAACGAAGTTATGGTTTATTACCGACGGTCTGCTAACAAGTTAGAGACCGAACGGCAGGGCGCGCTTGAGTGGCTTGGCGTGACCTTCCGCTACCAGCTTGTCACGGGAGGCACGACGCTTTTGCTTCGTGCTCTTCGCGCCAAGCAAGTGACGGAAGCCAGGCGTGCGGC
>JAZKEV010000627.1:0-20847 GCA_040386765.1 Verrucomicrobiota bacterium
GGCACCAGCCTCCTTCATCGACACACCCAGGTTCATGTAAAACTGGGTCTCGCCGCCAGCCTCGGCCATGAGCTTGTCCAGGCGGGCGGTCACATCTTCCTCTGGAACCTCGGGAAAGCGGCGGCGGCTTTCCTGATTGAGCAGCACGCGGGAGGTTAGGTTGTCCTTGGCCATGCCGCGGAATTCGGGGTCGCGCTCGCAGCAGGCGACCTGCAGGGTGCGTTCGAAGTGTCCTTTGATCTGGCGGAATTCCGCTTCGATGATTTCGTCGTCGATTTGCTCGCCGTTGATAATGAGGGCCATGGTGGAAAAGAGAAAGGGAGAATGGAGGATACGACGGATGGGCGCAAGGTTTGACAACAATCAACCAGTGGCCTTAGAATGCGCGGCGCGCCAGGCCCCGGCGAACGGCGCGGCGGGGATTGAAAGGGCTGCCCCGCCCCTACCTAGCGGAAGCTACCGCCGGCTCGCGGTCGGCCGGTTCGATGACGGGGCGCGGGTCGCCGGCAGCGACAATGCGGGCGACGAGGCACTGCCGCAATTCGGCAGCGATGGCCGCGTGCGAGGAGCGGGCGATGAGATTGATCAGTTCGTAGGGGTCGGCTTCGAGGTCGTAGAGCGCCTGCTCCGTGTAGGCCGGCCAGGCGGCGTGATGCCAGGCCTGCGCAGCCTCGGCGGGTGCGACGGCCACGGAGTATTTCCAGCGGCGGGTGCGCAGGGCGCGGCCGCTTTGCGCTTCGCTCACCTCGACGAGCACCTCGTCGGACCAGGAAGCGTCGGGATCGCGCAGGCGCGGCAGCAACGAATGGCCCTGCATGGCGGCGGGTATCGCGATGTCCGCCGCATCAAGCAGCGTAGGCGGCAGGTCAATCAGGCTCACAAGCTCGGAGCGATCGCCGCCGCCCATGAAGCCGGGGCCGTGCAGCATCGTCGGCACGCGGATCGAGCTTTCGTGCGGCGAGCGTTTGTACTCGTCGTTGCGCGTCTTGAAGTGGCAGCCGTGATCGGAGGTGAAGAGGAGGATCGTATTCTCGAGCTGGCCGAGGCTCTTCAGCGCGTCGTAGAGCCGGCCCAGCGCCTCGTCGAGGCGGCGCACCATGCCGCAATAACCGGCGAGGTGCTCGGGTGCGCTGCCACCAAGTTCCGCGAGGTCGGGCGGCGTCCAGCGTCCACGATAGCGCTCGGCGTAGACATCCGGCGCGGGGTAGTCGTCGCGGTTGTTCTGGTGATGCGGCTCGAGGAAGGAGAGAAAGAGGAAATATGGCTGCGTGCGCGGCTGCGCGACGTAGCGGATCGCCGCGTCGGCCAGCGCATCGACCCGATAGCCGGGCAGCCGGTGCTCGCGGCCCGCCTCGTCGTACAGCCGGCAATCGTAAGCATCGGACGCGAGCTCGAGGATATTGGCGGCAAACCAATCCTGATAGCCCGCACGCCACTCCTCGGGGACACCGCGGCGGAATTCGCGGGGGGCGAGGTGAAACTTTCCAATGTAGCCGGTGCGATAGCCGCCCGCCGCGAAATGATGTGCGAGCGTCGGCGTGCCGACCGGAAGCGGACAATCGTTGCGAAACGCGCCGAGCTGCGAGGGATAGCGCCCGGTCTGAAAGGCCGCGCGCGCCGGCACGCACAGCGGCTGGCAGGTGAAGCTGTGGCGGAGATGCGTACCGGCGCGGGCAAGCCGGTCAAAATTCGGCATCAGGTCGAGGGGATTGCCGTGCAGCCCGGCGCAGTCCCAGCGCTGCTGGTCCGTGAAAACAACGAGGACATTGGGCTGTCGCGGGGAAATCATTTCAGGCCTCTAGTTCGAACCGCCCTCGCCGGCCGACGCGGCAAGCAGCCGCTTCTTTACATCGTCGGACAACGAGGCTTGGGCCAGCCACGCCCGGGCCGCCTCGCGATCGTTTGCCAGCCACTCGCGCGCGATGCGCTCCACGAGCGCAGGCGATTGATCGACGGACGGGAGCGAGCCGAGCCATTCGGCGGCGCGCTGGAGATTCTCGATTTTGAGGGCATCGACGTGCGCGGTGACCGCAGCGGCGCGCGTCTCGTCTGCGGGCAGTCTGCGTATCCACTCGCGCATGACGGCGACCTCGACGCTGGGCCACTGAGCCACGATCTGGCTCACGCCGCGCACGCGAAGCGCGGGATCGTCGATGGAGGCCATCCAAGCGGCCGCGGCACGGGCATCGCGCGCCGCCCAGTGCACCGCCACATCGAGCAGGGCGGCATCGCGCGCTGCGCCGTATGGCAGCTGCGCGGCCAAGCCGGCGGCCTGCGCGGGCGAAGCGAGCGCCACGCCGGTGATTACGTGGCCGAGCAGGCGCTCGCGCGCCGCGGGGTCGGGCTCTTCATGCGCCAAGGCCAGCGCCGCTTGTGGGTCACGCGCAGACCAGGCGGTGACGATGCCCGCGGCGAGCAGCGCGCGCTCCTCGCCCGCGAAGAGCGCGGTGGCCATCTGCAATGCGGCGCGCGGATCGTTCTCGGCAAGTTCGTAGCCGACGCTGCCTAGGAGCCGGGCGCGGACCGAGGCATCGGGCAGTTCCTTTATCCAGCCGAGCGCAGCGGGCGCATCGGTGCGGGCCCAGTGAGCGGTGGCGCTGCTCAGGGCCTCGCCGGTGGCGTGGGTGGCGGGCAGCTTGCCCAGCGCAGTGAGGGTACGCCGGGCATCGGCGAGCACGAGTTCGCGTGTGATCTCATCGAGCGCGAGCCCGCGAGTCCCGGCATCCGGCAACAGCAACGCCCACTCGAGCGCGTGCGCGGGATAACGGAGGACAAAGTCGCGCGCAGCGGCGCGGATCGCGCGGTCCTGCTCCGGGCCGGGCGGCAGCGCGAGGGCCAGCGCGGCGGCTTCGGCGGGATCGCTCGCGCCCGGCGCAGACTTGATTTCAGAGGAGTCCGTCGATGACGGCAAAGGCGACACCGACGCCGCCCGCGCGAAGCCCGCATTCCTCTTCCCGGCGCCGGGGGTTGGCTGCTGCACCGAGTCCTCGCCCACGCGTTGCCGCGAGACGAGGTAGCTGCCGAAGAAAACTCCGGCAGCCAGGATGACGAGAAACGCGCTGAGGCGGCGTCGGTTCATTTATGCGGATTGGCGCGGTGGGCCGGCCAGGAAGGGGTGGGCTTGAGTGAGGCGAGAGGGCGGGTCACAGACCCTCCCTGCGTTGATCAGAGGCCGGTCCAGATCGGGGCGGCGCACGACATCGGGGTTGAGCCACTGCCGCCGTTGCGGGCGCGCACGTAGAAGTATTTCTTCCCCGAGACGGATACGGCGGGCGAGGTCCACACGATGCTGTGGGTCGAGAGCGTGCCGGAATTGGCGACGACGGTGCCCGAGGGATCGACCACCTCGATCAGCGTGATGCGGTCGCCGGAGTCGCCGGTATCGGGGTCGCTCGCCGTGACGACGAAGGTGATCGTCGAGGGGCTGCCCAGAGTGGAGCCCATGACCACGCCATTGGCGTCGTAGCGGAGCGTCATGTTCACATCCGTCGAGCAGAAGGTGCGGCGGTTCTTCATACCGTCGAGGATCGCTGCCTTGGTGCGCGCGGTCGCAAGCACGCCCACGCGCGAAGCCTGGGAGGTGATGCCACTGAAGCCGTGATTGTCGTTGCCGGCGGTCGGGGAGACTTTCCAACCCGCGTTGTTGGCGATGCGGAAGGCCCCCTCGCGCTGCGTGGAATAGGCGTTCGAATTGATGATCTCGAACAGGGTGATGATGTTTTCCACGCCCGGATAGGACGCACGATAGGCCCAGTTATTATACTGCGAGTCGCCGGGGTGATTGAAGCTCGCGACGACAGGGAGACCCGTGCCATTGGGCTGCACGGTGTTCGTGAGCCAGTTGTAGAGATGCGGCAGGTCGACGGGCGACTCGAGGGCATCGAGATAGCTGTTCGGGTTGATCACGTTGATGTGGCCGTTGCCGGGGTTGGGGCCCTGGCTATCGCCGTTATTTTCCGAGTGCTCGTAACCCGCGAGCGCGACGAAGGAGCCATCGGTCGCCGCGGCGGCGGCGTTCTTGGTGCTGACCCAGGCGGCATTGGTGGCGCTGGTCGGATTGAAGTCGGCTTCCTGCGAGTGGTCGGTGGTCACGTAGAAATCGTACCCGGCGGTCTTGGCGCGCGAGTAATGCTCGGAGGGCGGCCCCTGCCGCGTCGGCCAGTCGGGATAGAGCGTGTCGTCCGGCTTGAGGTGGGCGCCGTGCGAATAGGTGTGGATCGTGTGCGCGTGCGTGCTGCCGCGATAGACGCTGTAGGCCGTCGGATCGGTATACGTAACCGTAAGCACGGGATCATTGGCCCCCTCGCGCGAGGAGAAGGTCGTGTCGCCCGAGAACGTCGTATCGAGGGCGAGCGCGAACGTGCCGTTGTTGTTCACGTGGCCGCTCACATTCCAGACAGAGTCGGAGCCGGAAGTGTGGCTCGACACGGTCGAGAGCGCAGCAGCGACGTGGCCGGGTTTGTTAGTCCACGTAAGACCGGTCTCGGTCCACGCCGTGTTGTTGAGTGCGTGCGCGGCGACCGGCCGGCCGGTGCCGGTGGTCGAGGAGCGAAGCTTTAACTGCGCGGTGACACCGGTGGCGCCTGCCGGGATGCCGCTGACGGTGAACTGGAGGTAGATGATCTTGCTAAACGTGGCCTGCGCGGAGGCCTGGAGATTAACGTCCGCACCGAAGTTGGTGGTGGGGAATTTCTCCTTGGCCATCACATCCTTGTTCAGGGTGGTGCTGGCGGTACCGGCGAGAAGGGAGGAGGAAAACGCGGCGGCGAGGAGGCCGGCGCGGAGGAGACATGCTACTCTTGTCATGTTATTGGGGGGGTTGGGTTGCGATTCGTGCTGGAAAGGGATGGCGGCGGGGTGGCGCCTCCGTGACGCGGCAGCCTCAGGGCGTGCGGAGCCCTGAGGCGGCGCGTTAGGGATAACGCGCCCTACCGGCTACGGCTGGTAGATAACGACGAGGGAGGGCTCGTTGGTGGCGCCGGCTTCGCGGGAATGGAAGTTGGTGTCGCCCGAGAAAGTGCTATCGAGGACGAACGTGAGGTTGGCATTGCCGGTGACGGCGTTCGTGACGTTCCACGAACTATCGGCGCCCGAGGTGTGGCTCGAGACGGTCGAGAGCGTGGCGCTGAGCGGGCCGGGCTTCGTGTTCCACGTGATGCCCGTTTCGGTCCACGTGGTATTGGCGACGGTGTGCGCCGCGACCGGGCGGCTCGTGCCGGTGGTCTGCGACGCGAGGAGGAGCGAGGCGCTCGTGACCGTGGCGCCGGCGGGGATGCCGGTGACATTGAACTGGAGGTACGCGTGCTTGGCGAAGCCGGACTGGCCGGAGATCTGCACATTGCTCGCCGTGCCGAAATTCGAGGTCGCGGCGGCGGCCTTCACCATCGCGTCCTTTACGGGCGCGAACGTGAGCGTGACTGTAGGCGCGGGGCGCGAGACGGTGACTTTGGCGAAGGAGTTCTTCGGCATCGAAAACGTCACATGCGTGCCCGTCTTGGTGACGGTGATCGGATGGACGTTGAGCGGACCGACGGAATTATCCGTGGACTCGAAGCCGACGGCGGACTGGGCGTTGAAGCCCGTGAAGGCCGTGAGATCGAGGTCGACCGTGGAGGTCGGCGCCGCCTGGTTCTTATTGATCAGGTAAATGTAGAGCGTCTTCGCATCGTTGGTCTTGATGGAGACGTGGCAGAGCCGGTCCTGCGCGGCGGAGCCGGAGAGCGTATTCGAAACCTGCATACGCCACGGGATGGTGGCGAACTGCTGGAACATGTCGTAGACCTTGTTGGGCGTGTAACCCTGCGCGGAGCTGATCGTCGCCCGGTGCCAGTCGCTGCCACCGCTCTCCCAGTGCAGCGGCCAGAAGCAGGCCATCTTCAGGCCCGACTGGATATACTGCATGAACTGCTCGGCTGCCATGAGCGCGGATTCAGCCTCGGTGGGCTCGGCGCCCGTGCCATTGGGCCCGACATTCCACTCGAGCGCGGCGAGCTCGATCGCGGGATGGCCCTCCTCGGCAAACATCGTGCGGAAGATCGTCCGCTGCTCCGAGAACGGCTGCTGCTGCTGGTGCTTCATCTTCGGCTCGGCGATCCAGTTGGCGAAGGTCGCATTGCCGTGGCGCCAGTACATGTGGATATCGACGTAATCGATGTTGGCGCCGGCCTGCTGGATCACCGTGCGATTCCATGCCATCTGTGTGACTCCGGGGTGCAGATTCGCGATGATCTTGATATTCGGATCGATGGTGCGGAGCGCGGGCGCGTAGAGGTTGATCTGCGCGGCGTACTCCGACGGGGTGTAGGGATAGTTGGCGTCGCTCTGGTACGGCTCGTTGTCGAGATAGTAGTACTTCACGTTGGCCCCGCGATTGACGCAGTGCTGTACGAGGGCCTTGGCCTCGTTGATGCCGTCGGTCACGCGATTGAAGCGCTTGCCCGAGCCCATGTTGATACCAACGAGCGGCTCGATGCCCTTGGCGGTGGCATAGTCGAGATACTCGTCGATGCTCATCGTCGCGGACGTGGGCTTGTTGTTGGCGGGATTGAAGGCGGGGTCCCAGCTATCGGCCCAGCCCTGGCCATGGGGATTGGTCCAGTGATAGAACGTGGTCACGGTGCCGGCGGGATAGCGGACGATGCCGGTGGCGACGTTGCTGAGCAGCGTGGGAATATTGCCGCTGGTGCCCCACTGCGCGTCGGGCTCGTTGCAGTAAATGGCATTGGTGCCGATGAGCATCGGGCTCACGGCGCCGAGGTCGGTGGCGTAGTTGATCGCGAGATTGTAGTCGGCCGCGCGGGCGAAGGTGGCGCAGGCGAGGAAGGCGGCGAGGGCGCGGGCGCGGATGCGGGAACGAATACGGAAAGGGTGCATGGGCGTGATGGGGCCGGATTTAGGGTTTGGGGTCTCGGGTCTGGGGCTGAGAGCTGGAGAGGATGCGCAGGGCGGGTGTTGGGCCCACCCTGCGGGGCGGCAGAATTGCGGAAGGAGCTTCCGCGGAGATCGGGCGTGCGAGAGGGCGGGTCGAAGACCCGCCCTACTTCAGGCTACGGATTGATCGTGATCGTAACGGAGTCGGTCGTGACTGCGCCGGAGTTGTCGGTGGAGTCGGCCGAGACCGTGTAGCTGCCGGTGGTGGCAGCCGAGATATTCCACGACAGCTGGTGGTACCCACCGGTGGCGGTGCCCGTGCCGATCAGCGTGCGGCTGCCGGCGGAGCTGTGCTTCTGGTAGAACTTCACGTTGGCGATGGTGCCATCGTAGTCGGAGCCGGCGGCCTGCAGCGTGACCGAACTTGAGGTGGCTTTGCTGAAGGTAGCGCCGTCGGAGGGCTTGAAGAGCAGCGTGGACGGCGCGGCGTTACCGGGGACCGGTGCCGACGGCGGGACGATGATCGGCGGAATCTGCGTCTCGTACCACCAAGCGGGTAGGAAGACGACCTGACGGCCTTCCGCGCCGAAGAGGATATCGTAGCTATCGCCGACGAAGGAGCCGCCTTCGACGCTGCCTTTCGTTGCCTCGGGGTCCTGCTGGCCACCGTTGTGCTTGAGGGCCCAGGCGGGCTGACGCGTGCAGAGAAGGTCTTGAATGTAACTCAGCGCCTGCGCGGGTGTGAGCGTCGTGCCCACGGGATTGAGCGCGCTCTGGCTCGCGTAGACAAACATGCGCGCGTGATCGGCGAGTACCATGCGACGGCGATCCGCGGAGAACGCACCGACGGACTGATTGCTCGGGCCGCCGAGCGCCTGGCCGACGAGCTCCATGATGGTGGGGCTGCCGGCATTGGTGGACAGCGTGGTGGTGGGCGCCCGGTAGATGCGGGGGTTGCCACTCTCCTTTACGATGATGTGCGGGATGCCCTCGAAGATGAACAGCACCTCGGCGTTGAACGCGAGGCCACTGGGATAGCGGAGGTAGTACGCGGTGGACACCTGCACGCTGGTGGCGGCGCCGTAGGGATTGGGCTCATTGAGCTTGAAGAGCTTGATATCGGTGCGCGTCGGCGGATTGGCGTTGTTGCCGATGTCGGCGATCCAGAGCACGCCGGGGACATCGGGATCCTCGGCGATGTCCTCCCACTGCTGGTTCACCCAGGTGCCGGACCAACCCGCCGGAGCCTGGACGTCGATGGTCTTTATGACCGTGCCGTTATTGGTGCCGTGGCTGACCTCGATGGCGTAAATCTTTTCGCGGGGATCGGGGTTCTGCGTCCCGTCGCGGTGATACCAGTGCACGCCGGGGTAAACGCGGCTCGCGACCATGCCTGAGCACTCGCCATTGGGCAACGTGCCGGTGATCGGCACGCGCCAGCCACCCTCGTCGTCATCGGCCGTCCCGGAACCGTTGAGGGAGTGGTCGGGATTCACGCTCGGTACGGTCTCGTTGTCGGCGATGACCACCTGCGCGACGCGCGGGGTGCCGACGGTGTACCCGCCACTCGCCGCGAGCGTGAAGATCGCGGCCTCCTTGCCCTCGAAGAGCGTATCCTGAATCGGCGTCAGCGTGATCGTCGCCGTCGTCGCGCCGGCAGCGATCGTCACACTACCGGTCGTGGCGGTGCCATTGGCGGGCGCGAGTATGTAGTCGGGCGCGCCGTTGGCGTTGTCGTTTTTCTGCGCGATGCCGCTGACGGTGTAGTTGACCACGAGACCGCCGGCAGGCGCAGCCGTCGTGCTCACAACCTGTATCGTCGCAGGATCGAGTGAAGCCTCGGAGGCGTTGAAATCGGTGGCGTTGAACGAGACCGTCGTCGCGCCCGGCGGCGTGTAGTTCACAATGAGCTGCGGAGCGTCGGTGCCTTCCTTGGAGGAAAACGTCGTGTCGCCGGAGATCGTCGTATCGACGCCAAGGGCGAACGTGCCGTTGCCGTTCACGTGGGTGCTCACGTTCCACACGGAGTCGGAGCCCGAGGTGTGACTCGAGACGGTGGCGAGCGTGCCGCCGAGCACGGGCTTGTTGTTCCAGATGAGGCCGGCCTCGGTCCAGCTGGTGTCAGTCACGCCATGGGCAGCGACAGGCCGCGACGAACCCGTTGTGAGCGAGCGCAGCCGGAGCTCGGCGGTGATGGCCGTCGAGCCCGCGGGAATGCCACTGACCGTGAACTGCACGTAGCTGATTTTCTGGAACGTGGCTTGCGCAGAAACCTGCAGATTCACGTCGGTGCCGAAGTTCTGGGTGGGGAATTTCTCTTTCGCCATCACGTCCTTGTTGAGGACGGTGGTGGCGGTGGCGGCGAATAGCTGCGCGCTCGAGAGCGCGACAGCGAGAAACGCAAAGCGGGGAATTGATGCTCTCATGGGAGAAAGGGTGGAAACGAGGCGGACGTGGAGACCGCGAAAGGAGCTGATGCAACCCTCCTGAAATTACGGAGCGGAGGTTTGGGACAAAGCGGAGCGAAGAGCCTGCTGAGGCTTGAGTTTACTTCTGTAGCGGCGGTCTATGACCGCCGATCGAACAGGTTAGGGCGTCCCGTCGGCGGTCATAGACCGCCGCTACAGGGAACGAGAGCGGGCCGGCAGCCCGCGCCCGGGTGCGTAATGCTACGGCTGATACGTGATCTGGAGGAGCGGCCGATTATTGGCGTCCGTCGCCTCGCGGGAGTGGAAGTTGATGTCGCCGGGGTGCGAGGACTCGAGGCCGATGGTATAGTTGCCATTGCCGACGACGAGCGACGAGACATTCCACGTCGAGTCGACGCCGGGCGAGTGACTCGCATCGCTGCCGAGCTGCGTGGTCATGGCGGGCTTGGTATTCCAGGTGATGCCGGTCTCGCTCCACGTGGTGTTGCCGACGGTCTTGGCGTTGACTGTGCCCGACGAGGTGCTCTGCGACGCGACGAGCAGCGTGGCACCGGTGACGGTCGCGCCGGCGGGGATCGTCGTGATGTTGAACTGCAGATAGGCCTGCTTTTGGAAGTTCGTTTGATTCGAGGCCTGGAGCTGATTGGCGGTGCCGAAGTTCGTCGTCGGCGCGGCAAATTTCACCATCGCATCCTTGGCAGGCGAGACAGTGATCGTCTGCGGAGTGCCTCCGATCACGCCGGTGGTGGGATTGATCGACCACGTGGTGTCGCCATCGATCGTGGGTACGCCCGCGCCGTCGAACGTGAGCGGATACCACGCGCTGCGGCCGAAACCGACTCCGGTATCCTGGCTCCAACGATCGCCGATGTAGACGAACGAGGTCGCGGAGCTGCCGACGATCTTGAGGATGTAGTCGTGCTGCGTGTTGTAGGAATCGGTCGAGGTCGGCGTCGTCAGCACATCGGCCCACGCGGTCCACGTGCCGCCGATGGTGCTGGCGGTCTTGTACCACGTCTCACCGGAGCTCCAGCCATGCGTGCCGGAGCTCGTCATGTAGAACGTGCCGTTGCGCTTGAAGATCGCGAGCGCTTCGCGGCGATTGGTCGGGACGGTCCAGGTCTTGATGACGGCGTTCTGGCCGACGCCATTCGAGTTGAGGCGGATGATCTTGTGCGTGCCGTTGGTATTGCCGCCATCGTCGCTCGTGCAGAGGAGGTAGATGGTCTTGCTGGCATCGTCGTCCTGGAAGAGGCCCTTATCGCCCATCGTGATCGTGAGATTGCCACTGCCATCCATCACGAAGTGCTCCTGAAGCACGCTCGTGAACGGACCGGTGGGCGACGGCGACGTGAGATACTGGAGACCGTTGCGGCCCTGCGGCGACGAGAACTCCACCACCATCAGATACGTGCCATCGGCGCGCTGCACGACATCGGGCCGGCCATGGAAGCCGGAGCCAAACATCGGGAAGCCCGTGCCGGTGTGCTCGACCCAGCTATTGGAAGCGAGCGTGGTGGAGGTGTAGACATTGACGGTGTGGGCGTATTTGTCCCAGCCGTACCAGTAGAACGTGCCGCCGACCTGGAGCACGTTGCCGCAGTTGTTGATGATCTCGGTGCTATTGGTCGGGTCCTTCCACACGGTGGCGGCGGACGTAGCATTGGTGATGGTGCCGGCGGAAGCCACAGACGTCGCGCAGCAGGCAGCGACGAGGGCGAGGGAAGTGCTCAGGTGAGCGAGGGATTTCATTGGGTTGGGAGGAGGCGATTTCAGACTCGCTGGAAAGGGAGACCATGAGACGGGAATAGCGCGGAGCGGCCCGGCTCAGGGTTGATAAACGACGACGAGCGTAGGCGCATTGGCGCCGCCCACTTCGCGGGAATCGAAAAACGTGTCGCCGACATCGGGGGTATCGAGGGCGAAGGAGACATTGCCATTGCCGGTGACGTGCGCGGAGACATTCCACTGGGAATCGACGCCGACGGTGTGGGTCGAGTCGGTGGCGAGCGTGGCGCCGAGGGCGGGCTTGTTGCTCCAGTTGATGCCGGTCTCGCTCCACGTGGTGCTCGACACAGCCTTGGCGGTGACGGCGCGCGTGGTCGTCGTCTGCGCCGTGACGAGAAGCGTGGCGCTCTGAATCGTCGCGCCAGCGGGGAGGCCCGTGACATTGAACTGCAGGTAGCACTGCTTGCGGTAGCTCGGGTTGGCATTGACGATGAGCTGCGTGCCGGTGCCGTAGTTAGTCGTCGGATAAAACTCGCGCACGTGCGCATCCTTCACCGCCGTGAAGGTGAGCGTCTGCGGCGCGCCGTTTACGATGCCCGTGACGGCGTCGATCGTCCAACTCGCATCGCCCTTGAGCGTGGGCACGCCGCCTGCATCGAAGGTTAGAGGGAAGAACGCGCTATTGTTGACCTTGCTCGTATCGCCCGGCGCGAGCTGCCGGCCCCAGCGGTCGCCGAGATAGATGAACGAAGTCGCGGTCGTGCCGACAATCCGGAGGATGAAATCGTGCTGTGTATCGAACGAGTCGGGCGAGCCTGCGGGATTGGTGGGCACCGCCATCCAGCTGGCGGACCATGTGCCCGCGATGCTTGTGGCGGTCTTGTAGGTGGTGGGCGACGAGCTCCAGCCGGCGGTGTGCGATGACAAAAGATAGAATACGCCGTTCCGCTTGAACATCGCGAGCGCCTCGCGCTTGGGGCTGGGCGAGGTGGAGGACTGGATCACGCTCTGCTGGCCGATGTAGTTCGGGTTGAGCTTGATGATCTTCGTCGTGGAATTGGGCGTGCCGCCGTCATCCGTCGTGCAGAGGAGGTAGGCGGTCTTGTTGACGTCCTCATCCTGATAGAGGCCCTTATCGCCCATGTTCACCCAGCCGCCGGTATTGTTGAGCATCGCCTGAAAATCCTTTTGCGCGAAGGTGAACGGGCCGGTCGGGCTCGTGGCGGTGTAGTAGTCGATCGCGTTGCGACCGGGATTGCCGGTGCCGGGCTTGCCCTCGAGCACCATGACGTAGGTGCCGTTGGTCGGATGCTTGATGACATCGGGCCGGCCGTGCCAGCCGGAGCCAAACATCGGGAAGCCGCCCGTCGTGACCTTGGTCCAGCTCCCGGAACCGAGCGTCGTCGACGTGTAGCAGTTGACCGTGTTGGTCAGCGGATCGAAACCGTACCAGTAAAAGGTGCCGCCATCCTGGAGGATGCAGCCGGAATTATTGGCGATGCGGTTGCCGCTCGTATCGGTCCAGGCAGTCGTGGAACCAGGGGGATTAGTGATCGTCGCGGTGGCTGCGACGAGGGGAGAGACAAACGCGAGCGCGAGTAGCGCGCCGCGGGCGAGCAGCAGAAGGGATTTCATTTCCGAAGAGGGTTGGGAGTCTCAATTCCGCCCAGGGAAGGGCGGCGCAGGGTTCGAGATCGCTGGAAATGGACATGGCTAGCGCACACACGCGGCCCGTGGGCCCGTGGCAAGGAAAGTCAGGGTTGGTGAAGGGCGCGCCGCAGTTCGCAGAGCCGCGGCGCGCGCAGAGGGTTTAAACTTTGCTCAGAACGAAATGGTGTTGGTGAGGATAAAGCTGCGGGGCTCCGGCACGGCGTAGATCGTGGGGAAGCCGCCCACAATGGCGGAGCGCTGTTCCATCGGACTATCGTCGTCGAGCAGGTTGCGGATATTGAGCTGCACGCGCCAGTTGTAGCGATTCATGATACGGCGGCTGTAGCCGAGGAAGAGCTCGGTCTCGGAGATGCGTTTGCCTTCCACGGGAGCATCGCGGGCGGGCACGAGCACGGTGGCCGGCGCGCCGGGCAGCGGAAACTCGTTGGGCACAGGCTGGGCGATGTAACCAAGGACCTGCGGTGACCGGAAACGATAACCGGTGCCGACAAACGAGCCGCGCAGCATGCCCTCGGTGAACGAATAACGCGTGACGATATTCACGCGCCAGTCGCGGCCATTCTCTACGCGCTGGCCATCGGCCTGCTTCATCTGATTCAGCGTTTGAATGATCGCGAGATAACGTGAGCCGAGCGTCTGGTTGGCGCCACCGGGCCCGAGCAGCGTGGAGTTGGCGGCCCAGATCGGGGCGCGCTCCTGGATAAAGCGAACCCACGCGCTACCGATGTTCGACGCCGTGGATTTGGACCGCGCGCCGCCGATGGAAAGGCGCCAGTTGCGCGTGGGATTGGCGACGATCTCGGCTTCGTAACCCTCGGATACCAGATCACCGTGGAGACCGCTGAGCGTGTACGTGCCCTGCTCGGCATCGTAGAAGCGCGGGCGGGCGACATTCACGGTGCCATCCTCGGTGCGGTCGATCAGCGTCTGCTCGATATTCTGCACAACGGGGACGATGGCATTGCGATAACCTTCGATGCCCGCGGGGCCCGAGGTATTTTCGTATTTATTCAGGCGAAGCGAAATCCGGTTATCGAGCAGGCGCAGCATGATGCCGTAGTCCTTGCCTTCGCCGGTCGCGCCAGGGATCTGCGTGCCATCATCGGGATTGATCAGGCCGGTCGGGGGATTCCACGTACTCGACTGATTATAGAAGACGGAGGCCCAGGAAAGCACGTGGAGGACGGCGCCTTGGGTGTTGGTATTGCCCTTGGTGTAAACGGACCAGTTGGTCGGAGCATCGAGCTCGAAGATCGACTCGAAGGCGGCGGCAGCCGCGGCGGACTTGCGCTGCGTGACATAGGTCGCCTGGCGGATGCGGTCTTCGCGCCAGCCAAAGCTGGTGACGAGACGATTCTTCAGGAAGAAATTCTGCACCGCCAGGACTTTACCCTCGGAGAGGTTGTTAACCATGTTGGCCGAGCCGCTGCCGCCGTAGGGATTCTTGTAGCCCGCGACATAGGTGCCGCCGTCGGGCAGCGTGTACGTGGTGGTGCGCACCGGATCGAAAGGCAGCGTGATGTGATAGGTGCTGCCGGTGCTGGAATTGGTCGGGTCGGAGAGGTAGGCGCGGAACGCGAAGGTGTTGAACGGCGCTCCGCCGAAGCCATCGAGGGCCGCCTGCTGGGTCGTGCCGGGGGGCAACACCCGCTGCACGGTCTCCTGCTGCTGGCCCATCTGCTCGGAGCGCTGATACATGGCGGCGGCGCGGTGGCGGCCGAGCCACTTGGTGAGGTTGCTGTTCTTCGTGAGATCGAGCTCGTAGGAGAGCATCGCACGGGTTTCCTCGCCATCGCTGCGGAAACCGAAGACGCGGGGCTCGCCCTCGACGTAGTAGCGGCCGAGGTTCGGATTGGGCGTCACACGGTCGGGCAGATACTTGTTGGCATCGGCGCGCACCGCGGAGCCGATGCCACGGAGGAAGTCGGAGATCGGGTTGCGGATGCGTTCGCGGTTGTGGTCCAACTGGAAATACACGTCACCCGGCAGACGCTGCTCGAACGAAGCGCCCCAGATTTTGCCGTACATCAGGTTGCGGGTCCCATTGCCGTTCACGCTCACATCGAAGGGGCTGATCGATTCGTCGTAGGGCAGGCTGTAGATGTAGGAGTCCGTGCCGGTTTGATTGGGCGTGCTGCCGGGCCCGATGGTATTGGCCGAGTAGCGCGTGGTGGGCAGCGCGATGTTCGCGGCGGCGGCGGAGCCCCAGGTGGTGTAGGGCGTGCTCGGATCGGCGGCGCCAATGATGAGCAGCGTGCGCGTCGAGACGTTGCGGTTGAAGATGCCTTGGTTGGCCGTGCCGAGAAGTGTGGGATTGGTGAGGCCGTTGTCGAAGACCGGGCGCCCAGCCTGGATCCACGGCGTGACCTGATCGCCGAAGCGCGTGTTGCGCGGCGTGGTCATGTCGATCATCGCGTCTTCGTAATAGGCGCGGATGATCGTGGTCTTGGTGGGTTTCAGCGTGAACGTGCCGTAGTAGCGATCCTCACGGCGGCCACCCGGCTCGCGCCAGGAATTCTGGTGGGAATTGACGGCGGCGAAGCGCAGGGCCGCGACGTTCTTCACGATGGGCTGGTTCAAATCCACCGAGCCGCGCAGC
Organism: Verrucomicrobiota bacterium; assembly: GCA_040386765.1. Classification (GTDB taxonomy): domain Bacteria; phylum Verrucomicrobiota; class Verrucomicrobiia; order Opitutales; family Opitutaceae; genus ER46. The sequence goes on from JAZKEV010000627.1 coordinate 15,298, forward strand.
GAACCGTAGTTATCGGTGCGGACGGAGAGCTCGTAGCGCGGCCGCTGGATATTGGCGCGGAGGAAGGAGGTGTCGACGATGCCGCCGGGATTGCCGTTGCCGAAGAGGATCGCGTTCGGACCCGAGGAGTAGCTGATGCGCTCGGTGTTATACGCGTCCTGCAGGAGGTTGGTCTGGAAAAAATCGTGCGTCACGCCGGGCGCGGTGAGACCACGGATGCGATTCGCCGAGCGGGTATTGAGCACGCCGGTGTTGAAGTCGCCGCCGCCGTTGGTGGCAGACGTATACTCCATCGTGTTCTCGACGTTGATGGAGTAGCGGTAGGCGTCCTCGATATTCACTGAGGCAATGTCCTGCAGAAACTCCTTCGTCATGATGGAGACCTGCGAGGGCACGTCTTTCAGCTCCGATTTGAAGCGCGTGCCGGCGAGGGTCTCGCGGGCGGCGTAGCCTTCGTCGGTGCCGGCGGCGACCTCGAAGGGGCTCAGCACGACAGCTTCGTCGGTGGTCGCCGAGGCGGAGGCGGTGGGGCTGGGTGCAGGCGCAGCCTGGCCAAACAACAGCGAGCTGTAAATAAGCGCGAACGGCGCAAGGACGCCGATGCGGAGAACGGTCTTCATCTTCGGGAGGTTTCTAAGGGTTTGCGGCCGCGAAGCGAAAAGGTGGTTCGCTGCGCAGCCATGGAGTTGCAAATTCAGCCTCGCCGCGCGACAACGCCGAATCTTTACTGGTAAAAATGCCGCGTCCCCGCCCTGTCACGCTTCAGGACATCGCCCTGCGCGCCGGAGTGAGCAAGATGACCGTCTCGCTCTCGCTCCGTGGGCACCCGGACGCAGCTCCGACGACCCGGGAACGGATCCGCTTGCTCGCTCAGGAAATGGGCTACCGGCCCAATCCCCTTATCGTCGCCAACATGGCCCAGCTCCGCGCGGGTCGGAGGGAGGCCTTCGCGGGAACGATCGCCTTTGCCGGCATCGGTGAATCGCCGCACCGCGAGAATCCGCCGAACACCCAAAACGTGAGGATCTTCGGCGGCGCGCAACGGCGCGCGGAGGCGCTGGGATACCGCATCGAGTGGTTTCCGCTGCACACGCCCGCGCTCGATGGCCGGCGGCTCACCGAGATCATCAAGGCCCGCGGCATCCTCGGCGTCGTGCTCGGCGCCAACCAACTCGTCGAGCCGCTGTGGCACTTCGAGTGGTCGCAGTTTGCGATCGCCGCCATCGGCCGCACGGAGATCGCGCAGGAGGTGCATCGCACGGTGGGCGACTACTATCGCGCCGTGCGCGAGGCGTACCAGCGCTGCCGAGCGCGCGGCTACCGGCGCATCGGCCTCGCCGTCTCGCGCGAGCATGACTTCGCCCACCAGAATCTCCACCGCTCCGCCTTCCTGGGCGCCCAAGCCGACTGGCCGCAGGCCGACTACGTGCCGCCGCTTGTCGCGACCGAATGGAAGCCGGGGCCCTTCTTTGAGTGGGTGAAGCAGCATCAGCCCGAGGTGGTGATCGCCTGTTACGACGACCCCATTTTCTGGATACGCGATGCCGGCTTGCGCATCCCGGAGGATATCGGACTCATCCGCCCGCACGTGAATGACCACGCGCTCAACGTCGCCGGGTTCCTCTTCGACGACGCCGGGCTCGGCGCCGCGGCCATCGACCTCGTCGTCGAGCAGCTCAACCACAACGAGCGCGGCATCCCCGATGTCGTGAAACGCGTGCTCCTCCCCGGCCGCTGGACCGAGGGGAAATCGCTGCGGCCCGCACCGGCGGCGGTCGAAACTTCGAGCCCGCTCCTCTCCGAAAAATTCTCCTGTGCGCACCTGCCTCTTTCCTGATTTGTTTCGAGCCCTTCCGGTCATGCGTTCCCCTGCCCTCCCCTGCCTGCTCCTCCTCGCCTGCGCCACGTTTGCGCCGCTGCACGCCGAAAACGCCTACCGCATGACGGCCCCCGCCGACGTCGCCGGGCTCGCGTATCGCTACGAGCCGGGCGATGTCGTGATCCTGCCCGACACCACCTGGACCGACCAGAAGCTCGTCTTCAAGGGCAAGGGTACGGCCGAAAAGCCGATCACGCTCCGCGCCTCCACGCCGGGCCAGTTCATCCTCAGCGGCAAATCATCGCTCACGATCGAGGGCGAGTACCTCGTAGTGGAGGGCATCACCCTTAAGAATTTCGGCATCGAGGGCGCCGAGGGCATCCTGATCAAGGGCCGGCACAATCGGCTCACCGCCTCGGTGATCGACGGCGGCATTCCGAAATTCTTCGTCCGTCTCTACGGCACGCATCACCGCGTCGACCACTGCTACTTCGCCAACAAGACGAGCGGCGATCCCACGCTGCAGATCGAAGTCGACGAGAAGGAGCCGAACTACCATCGCCTCGACCGCAATCACTTCGGCTACCGCGCGCCGCTCGGCGTGAACGGCGGCGAGACGATCCGCGTCGGCTACAGCGGGCAGTCGCTGTGGAACTCGCGCACGACCGTGGAGGAAAACCTCTTCGAGCGCTGCGACGGCGAGATCGAGATCATCTCCAGCAAATCCTGCGAAAACACCTACCGTGCGAATACCTTTCGCGAGTGCGACGGCATGCTGACGCTGCGCCACGGCAACCGCAACGTCGTCGACGGCAATTTCTTCTTCGGCGGCGGCAAGCCCAACTCCGGCGGCATCCGCGTGATCGGCGAAGATCACGTCATCACCAACAACTACATCGAAGGCGTGAAGAAAGGCGGCATCTGGATCACCTCGGGCGTGCCCAATTCGGAGCTGAAGCAATATTTCCAAGTGAAGCGGGCGACGATCGCTTTCAACACGATCGTGGATTTCGCGGGCCCCGGGCTCGACCTCGCGGCGGGCCTCGGCGGCGCCGGCCGTACGCTGAAACCCGAGCACGTCACCATCGCCAACAATCTCATCGCGCCCGGCGCCGGCGGCAAGCTGCTCCAGGGCGAGGAAGGGGAGGCGTGGCAGTGGACCGGCAATCTCGTGAGCTTCGCCACCGCCAGCAAGGTCGAGCATCCCGGTATCCGTTCTTTGGATGCGCATCTCGAGCGCGGCGCCGGCGGCCTCCTGCGCCCCGCCGAGAAGAGCCCCGCCCGCGGCGCGGCCGAGGGGAGCTTTCCCGCCATCGCGACCGATATCGACGGTCAGAAACGCACAGGAAAACTCGATATCGGCTGCGACCAGGCCAGCGCCGCACCCGCCAGGCACCGGCCCCTCGTCGCTGCCGACGTGGGCCCGGAGTGGCTGACGGAGCGCGGCCGGGCAAACAAAGCCGCCAAATAAGGCCCCATCCCCGAACAGCTCCCGAGCGTTACCTAGGAGAATTCCCGAATCTTAGCTCCGATGTCAGTGGCGCATAGACATGGCAGCGCACCTGCGGTTGTAAATTCCCTCTCCGTATTTCTGCCACAAGCTCCGGCTAACCCATGCTTTTAGACGATCTTAAGCGCGAGAACCGCGCGTCGTACGATCAACTCGAACGCCTCGATCCGCTTCCGATCACACGGGCCGACTGCGTGACACCGTGGCTGCCGGTTGACCTCGCCTCTTTCGGCTTCGACGCCGCGCGCCTCTCGCCGCTGCGACGCTGAGGCCGCACTTTTTCTTCACGCATCCTCCATGCCCTCCGCATCACCCGTCACAGGCACCGAGGCCGACGATCTTTTCGCCGGCGGCGGTGAAATGGGCCGGCGGATGCGCGCCTACGACTGGGCCAGCCATCCCCTCGGCCCGCCCGAGCGCTGGCCGCAGAGCCTGCGGACCGTCATGCGCATCCTCCTCACCTCGCGCTACGCGATGTGGATGGGATGGGGTCCGGAGTTCTGGTTTTTTTGCAACGACACCTACCTGCCTACGTTGGGCATTAAGGAGAAATGGGCGCTCGGCGCCTCCGCCCGGAAGGTCTGGGAAGAGATCTGGCCCGACGTCGGGCCACGCGCCGAGTCCGTGGTCGAGACCGGCAAGGCCACGTGGGATGAGGGCCTGCGGCTCTTCCTTGAGCGCAGCGGCTATCCCGAAGAGACGTATCATACTTTTTCATACAGCCCGGTTCCGGACGATAGCGGCTGCACCGGCGGCATGCTCTGCGTCGTCACGGAAGAGACGGAGCGCGTCATCGGCCAGCGCCGGCTCACGCTGCTCCGCGAGCTCGCGGCCGAACTGGCCAATACCAAGACCGAGAAGGAGGTCTTCGCCGCGGTGCGCCGTTCGTTCGGCGCCCATCCGGAAGACCTGCCGTTTGCGCTCGCCTACAGCTTCGAACCCGCGGGCGGCACCGCCCATCTGGTATGCGCGCACGGCGTGGAAGACGGGCACCTCATCGCCCCCGCCAGCCTCTCGGGCGATGGGCCGGTGTGGCCGGCTGCGACCCTGCTCGCACACACCCAGCCCATTACGGTCGACCTTACCGCGCACGCCGAAAAGCTGCCGCGTGGCAGCTGGGATATTCCACCTGGGCGCGCGACCGTCGTTCCCTTGACGCAGCCCGGCCAGCCCCGGCCTGCGGGTTTCCTCGCGGTTGGCCTCAATCCCTACCGCGGCTACGACGAAGCCTACCGCGGTTTCATCGACCTGCTCGCAGGTCAGATTTCCGCCGGACTCAATGGCGCGCGCGCCTACGAAACGGAGCGCAAGCGCGCCGCGGCGCTCGCCGAGCTCGACCGCGCCAAGACTGAGTTTTTCAGCAACGTCAGTCACGAATTCCGCACGCCCCTCACGCTGATGCTGGCGCCGCTCGAAGATGAGTTGCGCGAGCGTCCGGAGCGCAGCGAACGGTTGGAGACCGCGCATCGCAACAGCCTGCGTCTCCTCAAGCTCGTCAACACGCTGCTCGATTTCTCGCGCAGCGAAGCCGGCCGACTCGAGGCTTCCTGCGTTCCCACCGATATCGGCACCCTCACCGCCGACCTTGCGAGCTCGTTTCGCGCGGTGATCGAAAAAGCCGGCATCCGCTTCTCGGTCGATTGCCCAGCGCTCCCGCCGACCGCGTATGTCGATCGCGAGATGTGGGAGAAGATCGTCTTCAATCTCCTCAGCAACGCCTTCAAGTTTACCTTCTCCGGCGAGATCGAGATCGCCACACGCACGCGGGGCGACATGATCGAACTCACCGTGCGCGATTCCGGCACGGGCATCCCGGCGAAGGAATTGCCGCGGCTCTTCGAGCGTTTTCACCGCGTGCAGGGGGCGCGTTCACGCACCCATGAGGGCACCGGCATCGGCCTGGCGCTGGTGAATCAGCTCGTCCGGCTCCACGGTGGCGACGTCAAGGTCGAGAGCACCGAAGGCAAGGGCACGACGTTCACCGTCACGCTCCGCACCGGTTCCGATCACCTCCCGGCCGATCGCGTGAGTCGTACCGCCACGCCCACCGCACCGGCGTCGCGCGGCGCGGCCTTTATCCAGGAAGCTGACCAATGGCAGACGGACACGCGCGTCGCTACCGGGCCCGATTCCACGCTGTTGCGCGGCGTTGCCGATGCCGCTCTTCCCGCCCGCCGTCGCATCGTCCTCGCCGAGGACAATGCGGATATGCGCACCTATG
>JAZKEV010000627.1:20857-30154 GCA_040386765.1 Verrucomicrobiota bacterium
TGCAGGGTCTCCTCGCGCCGCATTACGATGTCACAGCGGTTGCCGACGGCGCCGACGCTCTCGCCGCCGTGCGCGCCGCCCCGCCCGATCTCATCCTGACCGATGTCATGATGCCCCGGCTCGATGGCTTCGGCCTGTTGCATAGCGTGCGCTCGGATCCGGCGCTCGCGAGCATCTCCGTCATCCTCCTTTCCGCACGCGCCGGCGACGAGGCACGCATCGAGGGCATCGAGCACAGCGCCGACGACTATCTCGTAAAGCCCTTTTCCGCCCGCGAACTGCTCGCGCGCATTCGCACGCATCTCGACCTCGCGCAGCTCCGCCGCGATGCCCAGGCTAAGATCCGGGTCAGCGAGCAGCGTTTCCGCACCGCCGTCGAGGCCGGTCATCTCGGCATCTGGGATATCGATCCTCGCACCTGGGACGTCCGCCTCGACACGCGTGCCCGCGAAATCCTCGGCTTCGAAAAAGATCCTCCGAATTTCTCCGGCGCGCTTGCCATTGTGCATCCCGAGGACCGCGAACGCGTGCGCTACAAGGTTGATCGCGCGATCGATCCCACCCGCGGAGGGCGCTTCGAGGAGGAGCATCGCATCCTCGTGCCGAAGACCGGCGCAGTGCGCTGGGTGCGCACCAGCGGGCTCGCGACCTTCGAGGACGGCAAGGCCGTGAATCTTAGCGGCATGCTCATCGATATCACGGAGCTGATGCAGGCGCGCGAGACGCTCACCGAGCGGCAGAACGAACTGGAACGCCTCGTCGAGGAGCGCACGGCCGCGCTGCGCGATACGATCGCCGAGCTCGAGGGCTTTTCCTACAGCGTATCCCACGATCTCCGCGCGCCGCTGCGCGCCATGCAGAGCTTCGCCCAGCTGCTTTCCGAGGACTACAGCTCCAAGATGGATGACGAGGGCCGCGACTATCTGCGCCGGATCGTCAATGCCTCGCACCGCATGGACCTGCTCATCCACGACGTGCTGGTCTACAGCCGGGTCGCGCGCACCGAGCTGACGCTCGAACCCGTCAACCTCGAACAGGTGATTGACGGCGCGATCGAAACGAATTCGCAGCTTCAGGCGAACGCCGCCGATATTACGATCAAGCGTCCGCTGCCACCCGTCCTCGCCAACGAGGCAGCGCTCACGCAATGCGTCTCCAACCTCCTTGCGAACGCTGTGAAATTCGTCGCAAGCGGCACGCGCCCCCGTGTCGAGGTGTGGGCCGAGCAGGCCAGCGGTCGCGTGCAGCTCTTCGTTCGCGATCACGGCATCGGCATCCCGCCCGAGTTTCACCAGAAAATCTTCGGCATCTTCGAGCGATTGAGCCGCGACTACGAGGGCACGGGCATCGGTCTCGCCGTCGTCCGCAAAGCCGCCGAGCGCATGGGCGGCAGCATCTCGCTCGAGTCGGAAGTCGGAGTGGGGAGCACGTTCTGCCTGGAGTTGGCCGCGACAAACTAAAGCGTGGTGGGGCACCGCGCCTCCATCGATGCCGACATCGCGGCGCTCCACCACGGAAGAAAAAACCCGCTGCCGTGTAATGCCCCGTCCGTTGACAGCACCGCCGCGCACGCACAGCGTCGGCCTCGTTCTCTCTCCATTGCCCCTATGAAAATCCGTCTCGTCCTTCGCGTGCTCGCGCCGCTTGTTGCGCTGCCGCTTGCCGCTCGCGCCGCGTCCGATGCAACCCTGCCGACAAGCTGGCATGCAGAGACGCTCCCGCAGGCGCTTGCCTACATGGTGCTCTTCGCTGCGGTCGGCATCATCGCCGCCATCGCCGGCTACAAGCTCTTCGACAAGTGCACGCCCGGCGATCTCCACCGCGAGATCCTGGAAAACAAGAATATCGCCGCCGCCATCGTGGCCGGCTCGGTCATTCTCGGTGTCTGCATCATCATCGCCGCGGCGATGGTCGGTTAACGCGCGGTGAAACGCAGTCGCACCGTCAAACGCATGCTGCTCGGCAGCCTCGGCGCCGGCGCCCTCGCCGTGAGCGCCCCTGCGGCGGAGCCGCGCGTGACTCCCGAGCGCTACTTTACTAACGATGTGCAGATCCCCGGCGCCGGCTACTACCACGCGCCATTTCACGGCTTCTATCCGCATCCATATAATCACTACGATACGCAGCGCCGGATGTATTTCTACGGCGGGCAGTGGGCCACCGAGCCGCACCGCAGCATCGTCAATATCTCGACGCCCACCGAGGACGCCGCCCGCCAGGCCGAAAAGCTCCGCACGGACAGCCCTCCGCCCTCCCTGATTCCAGTCGCCGCCGCAGCCGCGGCCTCGCGCGCCGGGGGCTCCAATTACTACACCACTCCACGCGACAACATCCCGCGCAGCGGCTTCGGCAGCAGCTCGGGCAGCCGGTCGGCGCCCTCCTGATGCAACGCCACCGCTGCGCACCCCGCGCCGCCTGGCGCGCGAAGGTCGAGGAGATCGGCCTCACCTATCATTCCCACGAGCACGGGCCGTATTGGGACGAGTCCGCGTGCTACGAGCTCACCGCTCAGGAAGTTGAAACGCTCGAGCGCGCCGCGCACGACCTGCACTACCGGTGCATCGACGCCGCCGAGGCGGTCATCAAACGCGAGTGGTGGCCGCGACTCGGCATCCCGCCCGCGGCCGTGCCGGCCATTCTACGTTCGTGGGAGCGCGACGACTTCAGCCTGTATGGGCGCTTCGACTTCGCTTTTGACGGACAGGGCGCGCCCAAGCTTCTCGAGTACAATGCCGACACGCCGACCGCGCTCGTCGAGGCCGCCGTCGCGCAATGGTTTTGGCTGCAGGAAACACATCCGGACGCCGATCAGTTCAACTCGATCCACGAGCGCCTCATCGAGGCGTGGCGTCGCTGGCAGGGCGCGACGATCCACTTCAGCAGCGTGCGCGACAATCCCGAGGATGAGCAGACGGCCCTCTATCTGCGCGACACGTGCGCGCAGGCGGGGGTCGCCACGCGCGCCGTGCACATCGACGATATCGGCTGGGACGCGGCGGGACGCGCCTTTGTCGATCTCGACGGGCAGCGCATCACGCACTGCTTCAAGCTCTATCCGTGGGAGTGGATGTGGCACGAGGAGTTTGGGAAACATCTCACGCACGAGCCCGTACAGTTCATCGAGCCTACGTGGAAGATGCTCCTGAGCAACAAGGGCCTGCTGCCGATCCTCTGGGAGCTGTTTCCCGAGCATCCCAATCTGTTGCCGGCCTACGAAACCGCCGCGCCGCTCGGCTCCCGCTATGTGCGCAAGCCCAAGCTGAGCCGCGAGGGCGCGAACGTCACCTGGATCGAGGGCGGCGTCGCGATCGAGGAGACCAGCGGTGACTACGGCGCGGAAGGCCACGTGTTTCAGGCCGCCGCGGAGCTGCCCAATTTCGACGGCAATCGCGCGGTCTGCGGCGTGTGGGTGGTCGACCACGAGCCCGCCGGCCTCGGCATCCGCGAGGATACGAGGCGCATCACCGGGAACCTCAGCCGTTTCGTCCCACACTTTTTCCGCTAAGATGAGCACTGCCAATCCCACGTCTCTCCGCATCGGCGCTCGAGGCACCCTCCACAACTGGAGCGTGACCGTGACGGGCCGCCTCGTGCTCGGCGTCGATATCGAGGGCGAAACGTATTACTGGAACGAATACATCCTCACCGGCGACTCGGGCAACACCGGCACGCTCGTGATTGAGGAGGGCGAGGAAGGCCCCGAGTGGAAGCTCTTCCGAATGTTCGAACCCGCCCGTCCGATGTCGGCCCAGGAGGCCGCGACGAAGAAGGTGGGCGATACCGTAAATCTCAACGGCCAGCCCATCGAAGTGACGCTGGTCGATCAGTCGCGCGTCTATCACATCGAGGGCGCGCCGCCGGAGGGTGTGGAGCTGGGCGACATCGCCCACTACTTCAATGCCGACACCGGCCGCAGCATGCTGGTCGCCAGTTGGACCGGCGATGAGATCGAGTTCTTCGAGGGCCATGATGTGCCCGCTGCGCTGGTGGAGAGCGCGTTTGGGATTGCCCCGTCTGCGCCCACCCGACGGTCCATGCCTGCCTCGGGCTCCAAGCGCTCGATCCTGCTGGTTCTAGTGCTGTTTGGGATCGTCGTTCTGATCGCTTTCTTTCTCATCAGTGCGCTGCGGCCCAAAGCGCCGCCGCGCACCGGCGCCGGTCGTCCGGCCTCCGCCCAGCCCGTTCCGGCCCGGCCCATCGTCCGCCTTCCCCTCGCCGCTTCCGGCACGCTGGAGCAACACCACTACACGGTCGTCGGCGCAGCCACCGTCACCCTCGTCCAGAGAAGCGGGAAGCACGATGAAACGGAATACCTCCTACGGGCCGACAACGGCGAGTCCGCCCTGCTCATCCGCGGTCTGCTGGGCGGCACGCACGTCTGGCATCTCTTCACACCCACCCTCGCCTCCACCGTCTCGCCCGAGCTCGATCCCTACGCCGCAGCTGCGTTGCGGGCAGGTGCGCGAATCAATCTCACGGCGCGTTCCTATCAAGTGGCCAATCTGCTGCACGCCAAGGCCGGCACCAAGGAAGGCGGCGATGTCGCTGCCGCCACCTGGCCCGCCGTGCAATACGGTTGGATCGCGCAAGGCCACGAGACAGGCGAGGCCGAGGACTGGCTGCTCGCACGATGGACGGAAAATGGAATTCAGTTCCATCGCGGGCACAGCGTGCCGGAGTCAGAGATCGTCGCTTCGCTCGTAGCGAAGGTAGAACGGTAGCCCTGCGCTTGAGCGCAGGGACGGAGGTGTAAAGGACGTCCGTCCCGCCGCTCACGCGGCGGGCTACCTCAGAGAGAGGTGTTCGCTCAGAACTTCCACTCCACCCCTGCAAAGGCGCCGAAACCCAAGGCAGGGTAGCCATTTACTTCCTCGTACTTTTCATCGAGGAGGTTTTCGAGGCGGGCTTTCACGGTGAGGCGGTTGTTGATCGCCCAGCTGCTGTAGACGCGTGCGACCGTGAAGTCTTCGTGGTCCACCGTGCGGAAGGTCCGTGCATCGACGTCCTCGCGCTGCGCCGAGAAGGCCACGCCCGCTCCCACCACGACGCCGCGCGTGATATCGTGCGAGGCATCGACGCTCGCCCGGTGGCGGGGGCGGCGGAGCAGACGGATGCCCGAGGTGAGATTATCCGCTTCGAGATACGTGTAGCTCGCGCGGACCCGTGAGGCCGCCGTGACCGCGAGTTGGGCCGTTGCCTCCGCGCCGCGGGTGCGGGCGCGCTGGATATTGTGCACGCTCCGGAAATTCGGCGTGCTCGCAATGAGGTTGGTGTAGTCGGTCTCGAACCACGTAACACCCAGCGTGCCGCGATTGGCCGGCAGGTAGTAGTCCACGCCCGCATCCCAGCCGCGCGCGCGCTCGGGGCGCAGGTTTGGATTGCCCTGGTAGAAGGCGCTCTGGCCGTAGAGATCGAGGAAGCTCGGCGAGCGGAAAGCCGTGCCATAGCTCGCCCGCAATTTCACCGAGCGCTGCGCCACGAGCCACGCAGCCGTCACGCGGCCGGTCGTCGCGCGACCAAACGTATCGAAATCGTCATTACGCAAGCCGCCGGTCAGGTAGACATTCTCGGCGGGCGAAAACTCATCCTGCGCGAACACGGCGAAGAGCGTCTGCTTCTTATTGATGTCGCCGAAGCCAGTGTTGCGCGTGTGGTTCGCCTCCGCCGTCAGGCCGCCGGTCAGCCGGTGGCGCTCGATGCCGCTGAAGGTGGTCTGCGCATCGAGGACGCCGCGGCGATTCTTGACCACCGTGATCGCCGTCGGGCCGGTCGGGCGCGGGCTCTCGGCCACGAAGCGCCGGTCCTGCCCGCCGAGGAGGGTGTGCATCGTCCACTGCGGGGCGAGGGTGACGGTGGCAAAGGCCGTCGCGAGGAGGTTGGATTCGCGCGTCTCGTTATCGGGGTCGCTGGTGTAGCGGTCGCCCGGATCGCCGTACACACCGTGAAACCAACGGAGCGTGCCGCCAACGGCGACGCGTTCGCTGACCTTGCGGTCGAGCCGCAGCGTGGCGTTCTCGGAGTCGAAGGCATTGTTGCGGCGATCGTTGTCGGTATGGCCACCCTGCGCCGAGAAGTTCCACGCGTTGGCCCCGCTCTCACCCTGTCCCGACAGCGCGCCCTGGACCGTGCCGAAGCTGCCGCCTTCGACCGAGACACGTCCGGAGGGAGCGCCGGCGCCGCGCTGCGCCCGCAGCGAGACCACGCCGCCCACCGCCTCGCCGCCGTAGAGCGTGCTCTGCGGGCCGTGCGCAATCTCCAGGCTGTCGCACGCGCTCACGCACGCGCCGCCGAGGAAGACCATGTAGTCGGTGTTGGGGTCGTTGAGGCGCAGGCCATCGACGAGAAAGAGCGCTTGATTGGAATTTGCTCCGCGCAGGAAGAGCGAGGTCGTCGCGCCGGCGCCGCCGGAAGCGAAGAGCGGAGCGCCGGCGGCTGCGCCGAGCGCGCCCGCAAGCGACGAAACCTGACGCCGCGCGAGTTCCTCGGCGGAGATGAAGTCCACCACCGAGCCCAGTGTGCGCGGATCGGTGGGAGTACGCGTGCCGGTCGTGACAACGGGCTCGAGTTGAGTCGGAGGAGTCGTTTGTGCGCTCGCGAAGGCGCCGCCGCTCAGGCAGATGACAAGGGAGGCCCGGCGCGCGAGGCGCCGAACCAAGGAGGATGTTTGCATAGTCTATCTCTATCCAGCCGCGCCAAGAGCAGACCCGTTCCGTCGCCGGTGCAGGAGCCACTCTCACGCTTCATTTTTGCGATGAAGTTTTCGCCCGCGCCCGCGCAATCGGGCTGCGTGCATGAGAAACCACCGGTGGCAGATGTTCGGACTCCGCATATCGCGCACCTCCGGTGCGCAAATTCCAAACGCCAGACTCCAAACTCCAAAGAATAGCGCCTAAAGCCCCTGCGGGCGTCGCTGTCTTTTGGGATTTGGCGTCTGTGATTTGGCCTTTGCGCGCCCTCGGCGCGTTGTCCTCGCCCCTCGCCTTCACCCGCAACGGAAGTCGCAGATTGGCTTTATGCGTGCCACTTTTGGCCCGCTTGGGGTCTGTGATGCGTTACCGCAGCGCAACTGTGGCCGGTTTTCACGGCCTTCCCTGACTACCGGATCGAAAAAGAACGACGAACATGCCCACCTCACCGCCCTCCCCTCACCCGGGCAAGATCAATGTGCGTCACAACGCATCAACGAATGCAGATTTGTGGATATGTTCACTTGCCAACCCTTCCCAGCCGCTTAGCTTTCTGCTCTCATGAGTCTGTCCTCATCCTCTCCCACCGCCGCCGAGCGCGGCGATGCGTTTTGCCAGCTCTTCACGCAGCGGATCGCCGTTCTCGATGGTGCAATGGGCTCGATGATCCAGACCTACCAGCTGGAGGAGGCCGACTTCCGCGGCACCCGCTTCAAAGACCACAAGCACGACCTCAAGGGCAACAACGACCTCCTCGCCCTCACGCGCCCGGATGTGATCGAGAAGATCCACTCCGACTACTTCGCGGCCGGGGCCGACATCGTTGAGACCAACACCTTTTCCAGCACCTCCATCGCGATGGCCGACTACCATTGCGAGCCGCTGGTGCGGGACATCAATCTGGCCGCCGTAGCCTGCGCCCGTCGGGCCGCGCAGAAGGCCGAGGCCGCCTCGCCGGGCCGCTATTGCTTCGTCGCCGGGGCCATTGGGCCGCTCAACCGCACGCTCTCGATGTCGCCCGATGTGAATCGGCCCGACTACCGCGCCGTCACTTGGGAGCAGGTCGTCAACGCGTACACCGAGCAGATCGAGGCGCTCCTCGATGCCGGCGTCGATGCCCTGCTGGTCGAGACGATCTTCGACACCCTGAATTCCAAGGCTGCACTCTTCGCGATCGAGGAGGTCTTCGACCGCCGCGGCACAGCCTCCCGTGTGCCAGTGATGGTGAGCGTCACGATCACCGATGCCTCCGGCCGCACCCTCTCCGGCCAGACGATCAGCGCGTTTTACGCGAGCATCGCCCACGCGAAACCCTTCTCCGTTGGCATTAACTGCGCGCTCGGCGGCGCCGCGATGCGCCCGTACGTCGAGGAGCTCTCGCGCATCGCCGATTGCTACACCTCCTGCTACCCGAACGCCGGCCTGCCCAATGCCTTCGGCGGCTACGACGAGTCGCCCGACGACATGGCCCATGTCCTCGGGGAATTTGCCGCCAACGGCTGGGTCAACATGGTCGGCGGCTGCTGCGGCTCCACGCCCCCGCATATCGCCGCCATCGCCCAGGCCGTGAAGGCCCGCGCGCCGCGCATGGTGCCGCAGGCCGCCCGCGCCCTCCGTCTCAGCGGCCTCGAACCGCTCATCGTCGCCTGAGACATGGCTGCGGTGCCGGAGCATTACGATACGCAACTCGCGCCGCTTAACTCTTGGATGAGCGGTGGCGCCGAGGGCCCGCGCGAGCGATTCTCCGCACCGCTCCCACGGTTCCGCGATACCGACAAAAATGGCCTCGTCACCCTCGCCACTCGCGGGCCGAATAGTCTCTCCTGAACGTGTCTAAGCCGTCCTCCTCTTCCGCCGCCTCCGCATTTCTCGTCATCGGCGAGCGCACCAACATCACGGGCTCGCCCAAGTTCTCCAAGGCGCTGAAGGCCGGCGATTGGGACGCGTGTCTCGCGATCGCGCGCCAGCAGGTCGAGAGCGGCGCCAACATCATCGACATCAACGTCGACGAGGCGCTCATCGACGGCGAGGCGACGATGGTGAAGTTTCTCAACCTGATCGCCGCCGAGCCCGAGATCTGCCGCGTGCCGGTGATGGTCGATTCATCGAAGTGGACGGTGTTGGAAAAGGGACTTCAGTGCCTGCAGGGCAAGGGCATCGTCAACTCGATCTCGCTCAAGGACGGCGAAGCCGAGTTTCTCCGCCGCGCCAAGCTCGTCCGCCGCTACGGCGCCGCCGCCGTCGTGATGGCCTTCGATGAGCAGGGCCAGGCCGCCACGCGCGACGAGAAGGTCCGCATCTGCACCCGCGCCTACAAGCTCCTTACCGAGCGCATCGGTTTTCCCGGCGAGGACATCATCTTCGATCCCAATATCCTCACCGTCGCCACCGGCATCGAGGAGCATAACAACTACGCCGTCGATTTCTTCGAGGCCACGAAGATCATCAAGGACACGCTCCCGCACGCCAAGGTCAGCGGCGGCGTCTCCAACGTCTCCTTTTCCTTCCGTGGCAACAATCCCGTGCGCGAGGCGATGCACACCGCCTTCCTCTACCACGCGATCCGCGAGGGCATGGACATGGCGATCGTCAACGCCGGCATGCTCGGCGT
>JAZKEV010000628.1:0-3331 GCA_040386765.1 Verrucomicrobiota bacterium
GGTCGAGGCCGAGAGCGGCGAGCGCACGACGCTCCGGCTTGGCGGCAAATTTGCTCTGCCGAAAGCGGACGTGCGGGCGAGGGGAGCCTTCAATGTCGCCAACGCCACCGCCGCGCTCGCGGCGGCGCAGACGATGCAAGTTGAGCTTTCGCCCCGACTCCTGGCGGACTATCCCGGCGTGCGGCGGCGGCAGACGGTGTTGCACGCGACCGCTGAGCTCACCGTGATCGAAGACTATGCGCATCATCCCGCGGAAATTCGCGCGCTGCTGGGCGCCTTGCGCTCGCGGGTGATCGATGGCGGTCGGCTGGTGGTCGCGTTTCAGCCGCATCGCTTCAGTCGCACGGCGCAGTTCAAGGCCGAGTTTGCCGCCGCGCTCGCGGCGGCGGATAGCGTGCATCTCCTCGATGTCTACCCGGCGGGCGAGGCGCCTATCGCGGGTGGCACGACGGCAGACATCTACGCGGAACTGAAGAAGAATGCGCCCGCGCTCCCGGTGAGCTACCTGCCAGCCAACGACAGCGAATTTTTCCGCGGCCTCTCGCGCGACATCGCACGCGCGAGCGGCGACCTCGTGGCCTTTGTCGGCGCAGGTGATATCGACCGCAAAGCCCGGCTCTGGCTGGAGACCGTGCAGGCCGCAGTCGCGGAGGCGAAGACGTGGGACGAACGCTTCGCTGCCTTAAAGACCTCAGTCAGCGCTGCGACGCGCCTCCGCCGTGAAGAGGCGCTCGCAACCAAGACCACGATGCGCGTCGGTGGCGCAGCGCGGATCTATGCCGAGCCCGCCTCGGTGGTGGATTTGCAGGCGCTGTTGCGCGCCGCCCATGCCCGGAGCGTGCCGATTTTCATTCTCGGCCGCGGCTCGAATCTCATCGTGCCCGATGAGGGCGTCGACGGCCTCGTCATCTCGCTGGCGAACGAAGCCTGGGCGACGTTTATACCTCGCGATGACGGCCGCGTGTGGGTGGGCGCTGGCCTGCGCCTGAAGAATCTCTGCGGCCTCGCGACCAAGGCGGGTCTCGTCGGCTTCGAATTCCTCGAGGGCATCCCCGGCAATATCGGCGGCGCGCTGCGGATGAATGCCGGCGCGATGGGGGGATGGATGTTCGACGTGGTCGAAGAGGTGCAGGTGATGACGCTCGAGGGCGAGGTCCAGACCCTCGCCAAAGCCGCGATGCACATCGACTACCGGCACTGCGCCGAGCTGCACCACGCGATCGCGCTGGGCGCGCTGCTGCGGCCCGCTTCGCAAGCGGATGCCGCTGCGATCGCGGGAAAGATCGATGGCTATCGGAAGAAGCGCCAGGAGTCGCAGCCGCGCGAGCCGAGCGCGGGATGTATTTTCAAGAACCCGACCGGCACCTCCGCCGGGCGGTTGATCGATGAGAGCGGGCTGAAGGGCGAGCGCGTCGGCGATGCCGAGGTCTCGGCCGTCCACGCCAACTTCATCGTGAACCGCGGACGCGCCACCGGCGCCGATGTGCTGGAGCTTGTCCGCCGCGTGCGCGCGCGCGTGCGGCAGGTGAAGGGCGTGGACTTGCAGCCGGAAGTGCTGCTCTACGGGAAAAAGTGGGAGGATGTTTTATGAGCACTGTGTCACCGATCATCGCAGTTTTTGCCGGCGGCACCTCCGCCGAACGGGAGGTTTCACTTGGTTCGGGCAAGGCGAGCGCCATCGCGCTCGCGCGTTCCTTTCCGACCAAGTTGTTCGAGGTCAATGCGGAGGCGATTCCCGAGGGGGTCGACCCGAAGCGGCACGTCGTCTTCTCCACGCTGCACGGCACCTTCGGCGAGGATGGCAGCATGCAGCGTCTTCTCGATGCCGCGGGCATCGCTTATGGCGGCTGTGATGCCGCGAGCAGCGCGCTCACGATGGACAAGACGCGCACCAAGGATGCCGCGGCCAAGCGCGGCGTGCGCGTGGTGCCGGGCATCCGCTTCGAGGCGGCCGCGAAGCCGTCCGCCGATGAGGTCATCGCCAAGCTCGGGGAAAATCTCGTGGTGAAGCCGAATAGCGAAGGCAGCAGCGTGGGCCTTTCTCTCCCGACGACGCGCGCCGAGCTGGTCGAAAAACTCGCGCAGATCGATCGCGGCGGCTGGCTCATCGAGAAGCGGATCGTCGGCAAGGAGCTATCGATCGGCATGCTCAACGGCAAGGCGATGGGCATCGTGGAGATTCGCCCGAAGTCGGGCGTCTACGACTACACCAGCAAGTACACCAAGGGCATGACGGAGTACTTCGCGCCCGCGCCGCTCGACGACAAACTGACGGCCGAAGCGAAAGCGGCGGCGGAGGCGGCCTTCGCCGCGTGCGGCTGTCGCGACTACGCGCGCGTCGACTTCATGCTTTCGGGGGAAAATGAGCTTTATTTGCTCGAAATTAACACACGTCCCGGCATGAAAGAAACGAGCTTGCTGCCGATGAGCGCTCGCTGCGCGGGACTGGATTTTACGGCATTGGTACGGGAGTTGGTGTCACCTGCGTTGGCGCGTTTCCAAGCAGCTGCTTTACGGTCGTGAACCAAGAATCGCCCACACCTCCTCCTTCGCGTTCGTGGCGGGATCTGTCCCAGCCCGTGACGCCGCGCGTCATGACGGCGAGCGGCCGCTGGCGGCGCACGCTCGCGGCGGCGCGCACCGGCGCGGTGGTGGCGATTGTGGGTGCGCTCGCCTGGGGCGCCTGGGAGGCGACCGCAGCTTTCCGGCAGAATGCCAAGGCGGTGCCGGCGGTCGCCAAGTCCGTGCCGATCAAGCGCCTCGAGCTGCACACCGACAGCGGCGGCGTGCTCGACCATGCGTGGCTGCAGCGGACGCTCGCTCTCCCCAAGGGAATCTCCCTCGTGGAGCTCGATCTCGAGCGGCTGCGCGAGCGCGTGCTCGCTGACGGACAGGTGACGACAGCGACGCTGACCCGCGACTTTCCCGACCGGCTCGTCGTGCATGTGACCGAGCGCAGTCCGGTGGCGCGCATCAGCCTGGCCACGGACGGCACTCAGCAGACCTGCCTCGTCGCTCGCGACGGCGTGGTGTATCAAGGTTCCAACTACGAGCGCGCGATGGTGCAGTCGCTGCCGTGGCTGGCCGGTTTCCGGCTGAAGCCGCAGGGCGTGGGCTTCCGGCCCATCGCCGAGATGGACGTGGTGGCGGATCTCCTGGCTCGCGCGCAGTACGAGGCGACGCACCTTTATCTCACCTGGCAGATCGTCTCGCTGGAGCGCCTCGCCGAGGATCGCGAGCTCGAGGTGACGATGAAGAACGGCGCGCGCGTGATTTTCTCGGTGAATACGGATTTCTTTCCGCAACTGGCGAAGCTCGACCGGGTCCTTAT
>JAZKEV010000628.1:3341-4723 GCA_040386765.1 Verrucomicrobiota bacterium
CGACAGTTCAGCCCGCTGGCGCAGGCCGCCTCCTTGCAGGACCCCTCGCGCTTTCCCACGCCGCGCGTTGCCCGCGCGAAGATCGATCTCTCGCTCGGCCGCGAAGTGCCCGTGACGCTCGAGCCCCTGCTCGCGGTGCCGGTGGGCGCGAGCCGCACTCCGGCGCGCCCGGCGCTGGCCCCTGGTTTTAACGTTCATCCTTCCTCCCTGTCGTCCCCGAAACAACGTGAGCTCTAGACCCATCCACATCGGCGCCGTCGAGATCGGCACCTCGAAGATCACCGTGCTGGTCGGTGAGTACACCGACCGCGAACTGAATATCATCGGGCGCGGCGAATGCTCGTCGCGTGGCATCATCAAGGGCGGCGTCGTCAACCACAAGGCCGCGAGCGAGGCGACCCACAGCGCGATCCAGCAGGCGGAGCGCGATGGCGGCGAGCGCGTCGATCTGGTGTTTCTCGCGCAGACGGGCGCGCACCTCGAAGGGTTCTACAACGAGGCGACGGTAAACGTGAAGGCCTCCGACAACACGATCGAGCCGGGCGACGTGCGCACCGTGTGCGAGCTGGCCAAGGCCAAGGAGCTGCCGACCGGCCGGCTCGTGGTGCATCAGCTGCGCCGCCCCTTCCGCGTCGATGGCCGCCTCGTGCCCGACAGCCCGGAGACCCTCGTCGCGCAAAAGCTCGAGGTCGGCTACTGGACCGTGCACGGCCAGGAGGAGCAGCTGGCGGGCAATCTGAATGTGATTCGCGGCTTCAATCTCGAGGTGCGCGAGCTGGTGCTCTCGAGCCTCGCCTCGGGCCACATCGTGACGACCTCCGAGGAGCGGCAGCACGGTGTGCTGGCGCTCGATATCGGCGCGGGCACGACGGACTACGTCCTTTATCGCGATGGTGCGCCACATACGACCGGCGTCGTGACGGTGGGTGGCACGCACCTCACGAATGATCTCAGCCTCGGCCTCCGGCTCACGGAAGGGCAGGCGGAAAAGTTGAAGCTGCGCTTCGGCCGCGCGAGCGTCGTGACGAAAGACAAGACCCAGAGGGTCTGGCTCGACGGCAATTTCGCGATCGGCGACCGGCAGTTCCCGCAGCAGGCGATCGAGCAGATCACCGCGGCGCGCACGTTGGAGCTCTTTGAAGTCGTGAAGAAGAAACTCGGCAATGCCTTCTCGCCCGAGATGTGCGCGGCGGGCATCGTTCTGACCGGCGGCACGGCGAAGCTGCCGGGCATCGCCGAAGTGGCAGCGCAGATCTTTGGCGTATCAGCCCGGCTCGGCGAGGCGCCGGCCTGGGTGAACGAGAACATGCGCGATCCCAGCTATCACACCACGCTCGGCCTCCTCTACTACGGTGTGGCTTCGCAGCAGGAAAAGGCCGCGA
>JAZKEV010000628.1:4733-6017 GCA_040386765.1 Verrucomicrobiota bacterium
CGGATTCTTTGCCGGCATGAAACGGCTTTTTGCCCACGCCTGAGCCGGGACGACCACGCACCATGAATCTCAACGAACTCCCCCTCGAGCACTCGCTGCTCACCGATCGCAGCATCGCGATCAAGGTCGTCGGTGTTGGCGGTGCCGGCTCCAATGCCGTGGACCGTCTGAAAATGGAGAACCTCGAGCGTCTCCAACTCGCGGCGATCAACACCGACTATCAGGCGCTCGCGAGCTCACCCGTGCAGGACAAGGTCCTGATCGGCATGAGCATCACGCGCGGGCTCGGCGCCGGCGGCGATCCCGACCTCGGTCGCCAGGCCGCGGAAGTCGATCGCGAGAAAATCGCCAAGGTGGTGAAGGATTGCGACCTGGTGTTTCTCGTCACCGGCATGGGCGGCGGCACCGGCAGCGGCGCCTCGCCCGTGGTGGCGGAGATCGCCGCGGAGACCGGTGCGCTCGTGATCGCGTTTGTCACGATGCCTTTCAGCTTCGAGGGCGGACGCCGTCTGAAGCAGGCGGAGGAAGGCCTCCGCGCGCTGCGTGGCGTGTGCGATGCGGTGATCCCGCTGCCGAACGATGTTCTCCTGCAGGAGTCCGCGGACGGCGAGACGGTGCTCGATTCGTTTGCGCGCGCCGACGAGTGGATCGGACGCGGCGTGAAGTCGATCTGGTCGATGCTTTTCAAGACAGGTCTGATCAATCTCGACTTCGCCACGCTGCGGCAGGCGTTTCAACAGCGCGGCGCCAAGACGCTTGTCGGTCTCGGCGAAGGCCAGGGCGAAAACGCAGTCGCAGACACGATCTCGAGCCTGAAACTGTGCCCGCTGCTGCACACGCCGGAATTTTCGCGCAAGGCCGACCGCCTGCTCGTCAACATCCTCGGCGGCGCCGATCTCACCTTGCCCAAGGTGAACGAACTGATGACGGCGATCACCGAGCAATTTGGCCGCGACTCGCACATCATCATGGGTGCGGTGATCGACGAAGACATGCCGGGCCGCGTGGAGGTCTGCGTGATCGGCACGAGCGACATGAGCAGCCGTGGCGGCGTGCAGGTGCGCCGGCCCGTGCCCGCCGCGCGCGGCCGCACGACCACGCTTCCCGCCCCTGCGCCCGCGCATGGCGACGTTCCGCCGGCACCGGCTCCGGTGACGGCCGCGCCGCAGCTGGCGAAACCGCTGGACCTCGATCTTGCTCTCGGACGCCCGGCCGGTGGCAAACCCACGGGCGAAGCCAAAGCCGGCAAAGCGCTCAAACCGTCCAAAAACCAGGACGAATTCG
>JAZKEV010000628.1:6027-15832 GCA_040386765.1 Verrucomicrobiota bacterium
TCGGCTTCGGCGAGGTGGAGAGCCGCGGCCACTTCGAAAAAACCGACCGCAATCTCTTCGACGGCCAGGACCTCGACGTCCCCACGTATCTGCGCAAGGGAATCAAAATCTCGCTCTGATTGGAGGTAGGGACGGGCGGCCCTGCCCGTCCGTTCGAAGGAACGCCATGTCCGATAACAGGCCGCCTGCGAAGACCGATTATCATGCATTGGCAGCGGAGGCGCTCCCAGATCGTAAAACCTTACCGCACGACACTCCCGACTGGGTAAAATCAGGCGCCCTTTTCTTCATCACGATTTGCGGCGCTCCGCGCGGTCTGAATCAATTCTGCCGACCGAAGGCCGCGACGGCGATTTTCGAGACCGGCGCTCACCGCCACATGCGCGGCGACTGGTTCGTCCATCTCTTTCTCCTCATGCCCGATCACGTGCATGCGTTGATAGCGTTTCCGCCGCAGAAGGAAATGCGGAAGGTGGTTACGCTTTGGAAGGGCTTCGTTGCGCGCCAAATTGGCATCTCCTGGCAGCGCGATTTTTTCGACCATCGCCTGCGCGGCACTAAAGGGTGGGAGGAAAAAAGCGAGCTACATCCGGCTAAATCCGGTGCGTGCGGGGTTGGTGGAAACGGCCGAAAAGTGGCCTCATGTCTGGGAGCCTGCGTAAATCCTTTCGGACGGGCAGGGCCGCCCGTCCCTACCTCATTTTTCGGCTACCCTTGGCAAACGCGTTTCCTTCTGCATCGTGGGAGCATGTTTGTGGACGAATGCACAGTGAAGCTTGCGGCAGGCGATGGCGGCCGCGGGTGTATCAGTTTTCGGCGCGAGAAATACGAGCCGTGGGGTGGACCCAACGGCGGCGACGGAGGTCGCGGCGGTGACGTCATACTCCTCGGCGACGTAAACACGAATAATCTCGTCGATTACAAGTTCCAGCCCCACTGGCACGGTGAGCGCGGCGAGCACGGCCAGGGTGCCGATTGCCATGGGCGCGATGGCAAGCCCTTCATCATGAAGATGCCGCTCGGCACGGTCGTGATCGACCTCGCGACCAATAAACCGGTCGCGGAGATCGTGGCCGACGGCCAGCAGATCGTGCTTTGCAAGGGTGGCAATGGCGGCTGGGGCAACACGCATTTCAAGACCTCCACGAATCGCGCCCCCAAGCGCTCCAATCCCGGCCATCCCGGCGAGACGGGCCAGTACCGGCTCATTCTGAAGAGCATCGCCGACGTGGGCCTCGTGGGCTTTCCCAATGCGGGCAAGTCCTCGCTCACCGGCCGCATCACCAAGGCGCGGCCGAAGACCGCCGCGTATCCTTTCACCACGCTGCATCCCCAGATCGGCGTGATCGACTACTCGGATGAGGTGAAGGGCACGAAACGGCTGCTGCTCGCCGATGTCCCCGGCTTGATCGAGGGCGCGCACGAGAATCGCGGCCTCGGCCACCGTTTCCTGCGGCATATCGAGCGCTGCGCGCTGCTCATCTTCCTCATCGACATGGCGGCGACGGATGCGCGCGATCCTCGCGAGGACTATAAGCACTTGCTGCACGAGCTGGGGCTCTACGACAAGAAGCTCCTGCTGAAGCCGAGGCTCGTGGTCGCCAACAAGATGGATGTGGCCGAATCCACGGCGCACCTGAAAAAATTCAAGACCCGCTACAAGACCGCCGACGTGCTGCAGATTTCCTGCGTGACCGGTGACGGGTTGGACAAGCTCAAGAAAGAGTTGTTAAAGCGGGTGGCGAAATTCCGGAGCGCGGAAAAAAAGTCGCTCGCCGCGGCGGCCCGGGCTTAAGGTTTCGACCGCCCGCACATGTCGAAAGAACATCGCCCCCTGCTCATGCGTGCCAACCGCCTCCTTGGCGCGCAGCTCGTGGAGCACAACCTCGTGAAGATCGAGGACCTTGAGACCGCGAACGAGAAGCTCATCGAGGCGGTGTCCGGCGACCAGCCGAGGCAAAGCACGATCCTCGGCATCCTGGCCTACGACATGAAGGTGTTGAAGGAGGACGAGGTGCTGCACCATATCGTTGAGACCGATGGGGTGGGGCTGGTCGACCTGCGGGAATACGAGGTGCCGGAAGACCTGCGGAAGAACGTCGATCGCGGGGCCTGCTGGGCGACGTGGTCGGTGCCTTTCGACCGCGAAGAGGAATTCTGGTTTGTCGCCACGGCCTATTATCTGAGTCCCGCCGTGCGCGCCCACTGGGAGAAAGTGCTCGGCGGGCCGATCCTGTGGTACGGCACCACGCTGGAAGGAATCGCGGACTACCTCGAAAAGCTCGCGATTGCGACCGGGCCGGCCACTCCCGCCACGGTAGGCTGAGGCTGGTTCATTTTTCTCCGCCATGCCCCTCGGAAAAATCCAACTGCAGATCGTCTCGAAGCTCGTTGAGATGGGCCGGATCACCCCCGAACAGCGCGCCGCGCTCGCTTCGCGTCCCGATGATCTCAGCGGCGACTCGCTCGATAAGCTGCTGCAGGAGGAGTACAAGGTCAGCGCGTTTCAGTGTCTCGTGGCCAAGGCGCGCGCGCTCAATCTCTCGCCCTTCAACGTCGTGCATTACCGCGTGACGCCGCAGACCTTCGAGCGCATCCCGCAGGAGTTTTGCCAGGAGAACCTCGTGCTGCCGGTGGGGCAGGTGGGCGAGATGCTGTTGGTGGCGTTTGCGAATCCCTTTGAGGTCACGCTGCCGACGAAGATCCAGGAGATCACGGGCAAATCCGTCGTGCGGCTGCTCGCCCGCGAGAAGGATATCCGGGACAAGTTTACCAAGGGGCAGGACAAGGCCTCGGGCTTCGCCGATGTCGTGACGGCGATCGGCGTCGAGTACGGCGAAGCTCCGGCCGACGGCGAGCTGAAGGAGGATGATGTCACCGAGGAGTCGGGGCCGATCATCCAACTCGCGAATCGCATCATCGAGGACGCGTACTTCTCCGGCACGAGCGATATCCACATCGAGCCGCAGGAAAAGGAAGTGATCGTCCGCAACCGCATCGACGGTGTGTGTCACGAGAAGCTGCGGCTGCCCAAGAAGGTCGGCCCGGCGCTCATCGCGCGCCTGAAGATCATGTGCAACCTCGACATCGCGGAGCGCCGTTTGCCGCAGGATGGCCGCATCATCTTCAAGCAGTACACGAAGAAGAACATCGACCTCGACCTTCGCGTCTCCACCGCGCCGCTCAATCACGGCGAAGGCGTCGTGATGCGTATCCTCGACAAACAGAAGACGACGCTGCCTCTGCCGGCGCTCGGCTTCTCCGAGGAGAATCTCGCGAAATACCGCGAGTGCATCCGCCAGCCCTACGGGATGATCCTGCACTGCGGGCCCACCGGCTCGGGCAAGTCGATGACGCTCTACTCGGCGCTCAACGAGGTGAACACGCCCGATATCGTGATCCGCACCGCCGAGGACCCGATCGAGTATACGCTCCCCGGGCTAAATCAGATGCAGATGCACCGGCAGATCGGGCTCACGTTTGCCGCGGCGTTGCGCAGTTTCCTGCGCCAGGACCCTGACATCATCCTCGTCGGCGAAATCCGCGACAAGGAGACCGCGGGCATCGCGGTCGAAGCGGCGCTCACGGGTCACTTGCTCATCTCCACGCTCCACACCAACGATGCGCCGACGACGATCGCGCGTCTCACCGAGATGGGCGTGGAGTCTTTCATGGTCTCGTCGTCGCTGCTCTGCGTGTGCGCGCAGCGCCTGATGCGTCGCGTGTGCAAGCAGTGCCGACAGCAGATCGAGCCGCAGGGCCGGGAGAAGGATATCCTGGAGAAGGGCATCGGCTGGAGCGGACCCATCTTCAAAGCCAATCCCAAGGGCTGCCCCAAATGCGGCGGCAGCGGCTACAAAGGCCGCGTGGGAATCCACGAGCTCATGGTCACGAATGAAGAACTCGTGGCGGCGATCAATAAGGAGGCGGAAGCCGCGGAACTGAAGAAGATCGCGATCCGCGGCGGCATGAAGACGCTGCACCAGGACAGTCTTTTGAAGGTGAAGGATGGACTATCGACGCTCGAAGAAGCGATCGCGACCGTACCGCCGGATATGTGAGACGTGCGCACGCTGTGAAGGGGATCGCTGGGCGGTCCTCTGGGGCATTGACGACAGGGCGCTGGTTGGACTGATAATCATCGCGATGAAGACGAAGCGCGTTTTCGGAATCTGGGGTTTGGCCCTGGCGGCGTTGCTCGCAAGCACGGGTTGCGGGCCGAAGAAGAAGGAAGTTACCGAGCTCCAGCGGAAGGAGGCGGCGCACCATGCGAGCGAGGCGCAGTTTGCGGTGACGGTGCGCGACTACACGCGGGCGGAGGCTTCGCTGCTCAAGGCGGTCGGGGCGACGCCGGACGATGGCGAACTTTGGGTGAAGCTCGGCGCGACGCGCGTGCGCCTCGGCAATCGCGATGGGGCCGGGGAGGCGTATCGCTCCGCCCTCAAGGCGTACGAGGCCGATGCGGCCGAGCCCAAGGCGAAGAGCGATCCTGACCCGTTGCTGAGACAGGTCTACGTCCTGGCGCTCCTCGGCCGCGTCGACGATGCGCGGGCGCTCGTGGAGAAGACCGCGAAGAAGTTTCCGGACAACCGAAACGTGAAGCGTTTTGTCGAAGAGAAAGAGCTCGATCGGATTGTGACGGCGCCGGCCTTCAAGGAGATGGCGCTGTAACGGTGCGTGGCCTCGCTGAGAGTGTACGCGGGTGGGTGGGGCGGGAGGAGGGAGACGCTTGGAAGGGACGCGGACGAGATCGAGGGATGCGTGCGGGAAGCGTGAGCGGGAGAACTGTGGACAGGCAATGCGCAACGGCTCGGCGAGGACGCCTCGCCCTACCTGCGGAAGCGGGTCTCGCCTGATGCACGACTACTGGCTCGAGTTCTCGAAGGTGGCACTCGCGCACCTGCTCGCAGTGGCGAGTCCCGGCCCGGATTTCGCGATCGTGCTGAAGCAGAGTCTCGCGCACGGCCGGCGGACGGCCATCTGGACCGCCATCGGCGTCGGTACGGCGATCTTGCTGCATGTTGGCTACTCGCTCCTGGGGTTGGGATTGTTGATCAAGAGTTCGGCGCTGTGGTTCAACGTCGTGAAGTACGCCGGCGCGGCCTACATCGCGTGGATCGGCATGCAATCGCTCCGCGCGAAACCACGGAGCGAGGCGGGCGCGACAGAGACTGGCGGGACCGACGGGAGAGAAGGGAGCGATGAACTGTCGGGGCCGGATAAAACGGGTGGCGAGCGAGGGGCGTTTGCCACGGGGTTTCTCACCAATGCGCTCAACCCGAAGGCCACGCTCTTCTTCATCTCACTCTTCGTGATGATCGTGAATCCGCTGACGCCGAAGCTCGTGCAGGCTGGCTACGGGCTGTGGATGGCGGTGGCGACGGCGGCGTGGTTTTCACTGGTGGCGGTTGTGTTCACGCAGCGCGACGTGCGACAGAAATTTCTGAGGCACGGCCATTGGATCGATCGCGTGCTGGGCGTGGTGTTTCTGGGGTTTGCGGTGAGTTTGGTGCTTACGAGCGTGAAGTAGGCGGCAATGCAGGTAACGGCGAGCATCCTGATTGCCATGCTTTAAGAAATGGTCCGCAGCCGAGGTAGGCCGCCAGCTTGCTGGCGCTGGTAGGTAGACGGACGAGCGCCTGCAAGCAGGCAGCCTACCACGCAGGCTTGGCTCCTGAAATCCCGCCGCTCACGCGGCGGCCACATACGATCCATCCGACCTGCCACGACCTGAAGCCGCTCCTGCCGTTGCGCGAATCCGATCCCGAGCCTCAGCTATACACGCCGCCGCCGAGCAGCCGCTCGCCCTCGTAGAGGGCGAGGATCTGGCCGCTGGCGAGGCCGCGCTGGGGCTCGCGGAAACGGATGTGCGCGGTGGTGGGCGATTCGGGCGTGAACTCGAGTGCGACGCGCGGGTCGCGGTAGCGCACGCGGCCTTCGAGCGTGCGCGCCGTGGTGATGGGCTCGCTGTTCCAGCCGAGAGAGTGGATGCGGACTTCGGTCTGAAAGAGCCCTGGCGCGTCGGGCGAATCGAAAGCGACGAGCAGCGCGCGGTCGGCGGAGCGCTTGCCGACGACGACGTAGGCCTTGTTGTCGGTGTTGGAGGGGATGCCAATACCCTTGCGCTGGCCGAGGGTATAGAAGTGGAGACCGCGATGCGTGCCGAGCTCGCGGCCATCCGTGGCGCGGATGATCGGGCCAGGCGCGTCGGGCACGTACGCGCGGAGGAAATCCGCCATCTTCACCTCGCCGATGAAGCAGATGCCCTGGCTGTCTTTCTTATCGGCGGTGGGCAGGCCGGCCTCGCGGGCGAGGGCGCGGAGCTCTGGCTTCGGCAAATGGCCGATGGGGAAGCGCGCGTCGGCAAGCTGGGCCTGCGAGAGCAGGGCGAGGAAGTAGGACTGGTCCTTGTTCTTGTCGGCGCCCTCGTGAAGCTGAAATGTATTCGATTCCTCGATACGTCGGGCATAGTGACCGGTGGCGACGGCGGAGAAACCGTTATCGCGCGCCCAGGCGCGGAAGACCCCGAACTTGATCTCGCGGTTGCACATGATGTCGGGGTTGGGCGTGAGTCCGCGCGCGTACCCATCGAGCAGATACGAGACGACGCGGTCGCGGTACTCCTGCATGAGATTGACGACGCGGAACTCGATGCCGAGGTGGTCGGCGACGGCGCGCGCGTCGTCGATATCCTGCATCCACGGGCAGTGTCCGATCACGTTGTCCTCGTTGATCCAGTTTTTCATGTAAGCGCCCACGAGGTCGTGGCTCTGCCGCTTGAGCAGCAGGGCGGCGACGGAGCTGTCGACTCCGCCGGACATGGCGACGAGGATCTTTTCGCGAGGGCCGGACACGGCGTGAAAACTCCGCAAAACTACTCAGACGTCAACGCGCCGACCATGCACGGTGTCGGTTCCGGGCGATTTTCTCACAGGTTTTTGCTTTGACGCGCTTGCGGGTGTCGCGCGCGCGGCCCCAGACTTATAACTATGAGAACCGTCCTCCTGCTCGCGCTCTTCGCACTCTCGTGCGGGGCGGCGCACGCCCAGTGGCACGATCTCAAGGCGGGGCTCGACCCGAAGACGGTCGTGCAGGCCGTCGGCCAGCCGCTGCTCGTGAGCAAGAGCAAGAGCGGCGCGCAGGTGACGTGGACCTACGACGAGGGCGCCTACGTGATGTTCGATCAGGGGCGCGTGCGTTTCTGGCAGCAGCCGAAGGTGAAGCGCTAGTTGATTGATAGTGAGGGGCTTGGGAAAAGCGGAAAAAGCGCCCGTTTGAGACTCGCCTCGGCGGCGGGGAAATGACTCATCTTACGGTTCCAGTTACCATGAAGAAAGCCCTGCTTTTGCTTTTGACCCTAACTATCGCGGCCGTGTCGTTTGCGGCGGATAACAAGCCGATCGAGGCTGTGTTTAACAAATATTGGGAGGCTTACGCGCGGAAAGACTTCGTGAAGGCGGCGGCCGAGATCCTGCCGAGCGACCTCGACGAGGCAAAGAGCGAGCTGCTCCCGATCTTTCTCGGTGCGCAGACGCACAAGAAGAAGGAAGCCCAGGATGTGGTGGCGCTCTTCTTCGGCCGTGCGGTGGGCAAGGCCCGCGAGTCGCTGAGTCCGGCGGAAGTCTATGCGGGGCTCAATCGCGTGGTGACGGCGAACAATCCGGATTTCTTCGAGCTGCTGAAAGAGGCCAAGACGAGCATCGTCTTCATCCGCACGCCGGATGACGACAATGCGGAGGTGCATTTCCAAGTCACGATCCGCGCCGAGTCCGACATGGATTCGGAGAATCTGACGAAGAAGAACGGCCGCTGGTGGCTGCGCATCAACGAGGACCCGAAGCAGGTCGCCGCGCAGCTCAAGGCGATGTTTGCGCAGGGGATCTGAGTCCGCGGGAGGAGATTGGGCGAGCTAGAGAACTAGCTTTGCAGGGCTTTCAGTTTCTCGGCGACGAGTTTTTCGGCATCGAAAGCGATGCCTTGGTCGAACGCGTTCTGCGCGCCATACGCCATCTCCTCGAGCGGACTGGCGCGGTAGCCGAACTGCGCCAGTCCGGCGGCATAGAGCGCGAGAAAGCGCTCCGGGCCGAGCAGCCGCCATTGGAGGACGTGGATTAACTCGTGGAAATGGAGCGACTCGTTTCGCTCTTCGCCTGAGGTAACGAAAAAGGTGTCGAGGTAGGTGATACCGCCGTAGATGAAGCGCTCCATCTCGGCAAACTGCGCCAAGCCCATTTGAGAAAGCGGTGGCACCGGCAGTCGCTCGACAGCCACCACGTGGGCGGAGTCGAGGAGCGCTGGACCAAAGTAGCGTGGCAGGCGGGGAAAACGGAGCGAAGCGACCGAACGCGCGTCGGCGGCGTGCGCCGTGAGAGTTTGCCGAATCCAGGCCAATACCAACGGGAGCTTGGCGAGGAAGTCGTTGGCGGGGCCGGGCATGGCTTGTTTTTTGCCGCTCGCGGGTTGGACGGCGATGCGAGAATGAGGCGGATGTAACTTTTGGGGTCGGTGGTGGGTTATGGGAGCATGAGAATCATCATCGTGCTGCTGCTTTGGGCCCTGTTGCTCGCGGTTTGCTGGCCGCTGGCGCTGTTGTTTGTGCTGCTGTGGCCGGTGCTCTTTGTGCTCTCCATTCCGTTTCGAATCGTGGGCGTGGTGCTCGAGGCCGTGCTAGCCTTGCTCAAGGCGATCCTGTTTCTCCCGGCGCGGGTGCTGGGCTGGCGGGCGTGAGATCGCGGGCGGAAATGTATCGCCGATCAGGGCCACTTGGCCCTACGTGCGGGCGATGCGGCGAATACTTTTTCGGCTGGGCGTGGCGATAGCATTGACGGTGCTGGCGAGCGGGTGCGCCTCGCGAAGCGGGCCGCAGCCGCTGCTGTGGGCGCATGCGCACAATGACTATGAGCATGCGCGACCGTTGCTGGATGCGCTCGAGCATGGGTTTGCCAACATCGAGGCCGATATCTGGCTCGTCGAGGGCAAGCTGCTCGTGGCGCACGATCGAAAGAGCGTGAAGCCCGAGCGGACGCTGGAGGTGCTGTATCTCGAGCCGTTGCGCGCGCGCGTGCGGGAGAATGGCGGACGGGTGTGGCGGGGTGGGCCGACGCTGACGCTGCTCGTCGACGTGAAGTCGGAGGCACGCGCCACTTATGCCGCGCTGGAGGCCGTGCTCGCGGGCTATGCGGAGATACTGACCGTGTATGAAGCCGGGAAGGAAAAGACCGGAGCGGTGACGGTCGTCGTATCCGGAAACCGGACACCGGAGGACATGGCAGCGAAGGCACGGCGCTACTCGGCGTTGGATGGACGGAGCACGGAGCTCGACTCGACCGCGCCGGCGACACTCTACCCGTGGATCAGCGAGAATTGGACGAAGCTCTCCAAGTGGAAGGGCGAAGGCGCGCTGCCTGAGGCGGATCGCGCGACCCTGCGCAACTGGGTGGACCGGGCGCACGCGCAGGGGCGCAAGATCCGGTTCTGGAATTTCCCGGAGACGCCCGAGGCGTGGCGGATTCTGACGGAGGCGGGCGTGGACGTGATCGGGACGGACCACCTCGCGCGGCTGCGGGATTTTTTGCGCGAGGAGAAGGGGCTTTGAGGAGCGGCCGGCTCAGGTAGCGGGAGGGGCCTTCGTGGGCCGCAGCGCGTCTGCGGCTGAGGAAATTCGCATGCGTGGGAGGCCTCCGTATTCTGGCGCTCGTTCGATTACGGACAAAGCTCCAGGGAGCTGGTGGCCTACTTGGCTGGCGGACCTCTTGATCCCGCCGCTCACGCGGCGGGCCACACTCGATTCAGTCGAAGCCTAAAA
>JAZKEV010000629.1:0-316 GCA_040386765.1 Verrucomicrobiota bacterium
CGTCGAAGATGAGGCCGTGGTAGGGGTGGAATTTGTCGCCGGCCTTCAGGCCGAGCTGGCGGGCGGCGAAGCTCCCGAGAACGGCTTCGTGCTGATCGAAGGCAAACGGCCGCTGGCCGGCGCCGAGCTTGAACTTCTGCCCCGGGGCGTACTCCACGCGCTCGAAGAGATCGAGGGTGGTGCCGATGAGGCGGTAGCCTTGATAGTTATCGCCGACGGCGATGGGCAGGGCGACCTCGACCGCGGGGTGCTTCGCGATCAGGTCGACATCGGCGGCGCTGATATTGCCCGGGCTCTCTTCGAGATGAAAGATCGA
>JAZKEV010000629.1:326-6881 GCA_040386765.1 Verrucomicrobiota bacterium
CTGGAGCTTTGAGCTGCGCGCACCGAGCACGGCGTCGAAGCCACCCGTGACGCCGGTAAAGGTGCGGTTGGATTCCGTCTTCACCACCCACACGGCCATGAGCAGGCCGCCGGCGAGGGCGATGGCAAGGGCGGAGACGAGCGTCGAGACGATGTGATGACGCAGGCTCTTGAGAACGATCTGGAGGATGACCATGGCGCGGCGAGACTAGGCGGCGGGCTGGAGGGCCGGCGCGGACATGGCGAGGCGATTGAGCTCGCGGAACTTCTCGACCCGCTCGAAGCGGGCGAGGATCTCGCGATCGTGGCTTACGAGGAGCAGGGCGGCTTTCTGCTCGGCGCAGGTTTCGCGGAGGAGGGCGAGGGTCTCGCCGGCGAGGGTGGAGTCGAGATTGCCGGTCGGCTCATCGGCGAGGACGAGCTTGGGGTGGTTGGCGAGGGCGCGGGCGACGGCGACGCGCTGCTGCTGGCCGACGGAGAGCTGGCGCGGATAGTAAGTGAGCCGATGGGTGAGGCCAACGCGGTCGAGGAGAGCGCGGGCGAACTGCGGATCGCGCCCGGCGCCAAAGGACATGGCGAGGAGGACGTTTTCGAGCGCGGTGTAGCCCTGCAGCAGATTGAAGCTCTGGTACACGCAGCCGAGGGCGGTGGCGCGCAGACGGTCGCGCTTCGACTCCGGGAGCTTCGCAATATCGACCCCATCGAGGAGGATCGCGCCCGCATCGGACTTAACAATGCCTGCGATCAGGTTGAGAAACGTCGTCTTGCCGCTGCCACTTTCTCCCTCAAGTGCCATCTGCGCTCCCGACTCGAGGGCAAACTGCTCCACAGCCACGATGACGCGCGTATCGCCTTCGGGCGTACGGTAAGATTTGCGAAGTCCGGAGATCTCGAGGACGGGCATACGTGAAGTCTTTGGCGGCGGCGGAGCGATCGTGGGCGCGTGAGTGGTGGACGGGCGGTGGGAACGAAACGATCGCCGGGCTCGTTGATAGCAGGGCGCGCGCCACGGCGATCGGGACAACGCGATCGAGCGCGTAAGGCTAGTAGCGCACTGGCACGGGCCCCTCGTACCAGTACGGGGCGGAGGATTTGAAGATATGCTTGGGCACAAACGAGTAGACCATCTGCATCGGCAGAAGAGCGCGGGCGACCGTGAAATCCACGGCGGTGCTCGCGAGGGCGTACGCGTCGTAGAAATCGAGTTTCTCCCGCTCTTGCAGGAACTCGACGGTATGGAGGGTCGCCTGCCGCATGCACTCATCGAGCGAGTCGTGCAGGCCGAGGAAGATGTAGTGCGTGGGCGTCTCGATCCACGGGGTCTTGAGCGGCTTCTTCTTGTGGACGATAAATTGGAAATAGCCCGTAAGGCTGACCTCCAAGGAGGGATTGGTGAGCTCGCCGTTGCCTTGGAGCGCGTGGCCGTTGCCCGTGAAGAAGAGCGCGCCAGGGACATTGACGGGGAGGTAGAGCGTGCCACCCCGGCAGAGTTCCTGGAGGTCGAAAGTTCCGCCGTGCACGGCGGTGGGCGGATTGGCGCCGAAGGCACCGGAAGAGGGCGGAGGCGCCACGCCCATCTGGCCCATGAATGGTGCGAGCGGCAGCTCGATCGCGCCGGGTTTGAAGATCGCGACGTTCTTTTTGAAATCGAGGTCGAACTTCTGCGACCACGGACGAGGCACGAGATCCGCGAGAGGATGGCCCGAGCCCGGCGACGTCATGTTGATGCCGTAGGGGGCGCGAAACCGGATATCGAGGACGCGCACCTCGAGGCTGTCGCCGGGCTCGGCGCCCTCGATGTAGACGGGGCCGGTGAGCAGCGCGCCGCGGAGACCGCTGGGGTGGTACGGCGTCTTCTCGCGAATCTCGAGGATGTCCTTCACTACCGGCAGATCGAGCGGGATGCCGTTGTCGGTGAAGAATTTTTTCGGATTCGCGGGCGAGGTGCCGATGGGATTGGCGATGTCGATCTTGACGATCGCGCCGGACTTCACCTTCACCGCGGGCGGATACTCGGAAGAATAAATGCCCCAGGTGACGGTGTTCCACTTCGACGGCAGGTAGTGGTCGTACTCGATCTCGCCGCGGTCAGCGCTCGCGGCGTGCAGAGGCAAGGTCGCCACGAGGCCAAGGAGGCCCGCAAGCACGCGCGGCGATTTCATGGTACGCGGACTCACTGCGATTGAGGGGCGAAGTAACTGCCCGCGAGGTAGTATTTCGGTGGCAGGGTGCCACTATACCAATAGGCCGGCTTGTCCTTTATGAAAATGTACTTCGGGATCGTCGTGTGCATCAACTGGCCGTTGGTGTTGGCGCGGGTGATGTTGAAATCGATCGCGAGCGAGCCGAGCGCGTAGGCGTTGAAGAAATCGAGGCCTTTGCGCTCCTTGAGGAAGTCCACCATCTCGAGACAGGAGAAGCGCATCACGACATCGAGCATCGCGGCGGTGCCGAAGGTGATGTAGTGGCTGGCGGTCTCGGCGCGGACGGCGGGCAGGCTTTTCCCCTTGTGCAGGATAAACTGAAGGTAGGCAGTCATCGGCACTTCCATGCCGAAGAAGTTTACCTTGCCGTTGGCGCCCGTGGCTTTGCCGCCGCCGGCGTGAAAGAGCGCGCCGGGAGTCTGCACGGGGAAGTACACCGTGGCGCCCTTGCCGAGGTCGGGGCAATCGAACGAACCACCCGTGAGCTTGGTGGGGAAGTTGGTGACCGTGGGGCCCGCATCTTCGGGCGGGGCGATGCCCATTTCGCCCAAGTAGGGCCACAGCGGCAGCGAAAGGTTGGGCGTGAAGACGATCTTCTGCTTGGCCAGATCGAGCTTGTACACGCGCGCGGTCGGCGCGGGCGTGATCATGGCGAGGGGGTGACCCATATTGCTGATCGTGCGATTGATCGCGAAATCGCTGAGGATCGTGAGGTCGATCACGCGGACTTCGAGCGTATCGCCGGGCTCGGCGTCCTCGATGTAGATCGGGCCCGTGAGCATGCGGCCGAAGCCGGTCTGGCCGGGACGGACCTTGGCCAGGATGGCGAGGGTCTCCTTGATGTAGGGCGTGTCGGGCGAAATTTTCGCGTCGAGCAGGACTTGCGTGAAATCGGCGTGGTTGAGCTCGGTGGAGTTCAGCGTGTCGATCTTGACCGTCTGCCCGGACTTGATGCGCAGGGCGGGCGGAGTCGCGCCAGAGTAGCCGGCGGTGACGATCGTCTTCTCCGTGGCTGGCAAGTACACGTCGAACTTGGGCTCGGCGGCGACAGCGGCGACGACGGCGAAGGGAAGGAGGGAGAGCGCGAGGCGCGCGACGGGAGAATGGTAATTCATGACTCAGTATTTGACCGGCATGGCGCCCTTGAACCAGTAGTCGGGCTTGTTGGCGAAGAGGTGCTTGGGCAGATAGGCGAAGGCCATCTGCATGGGAACGAGCGCGCGGGAGACCGCGAGGTCGAGGGAGGCGCTGCTCACGGCGTAGGCGTCGTAGAAATCGAGCTTTTCCTTCTGCTGGAGAAATTCGACGGCTTGCAGCGTGGCCTGGCGCACGCAGTCATCGAGCGAGTCGTGCATGCCGAGGAAGATGTAGTGCGTGGGCGTCTCGACCCACGGGGTCTTCAGCGGCTTTTTCTTGTGAACGATAAACTCGAAGTAGCCGCAGAGGCTCGTCTCGAAGCCCGGGCCGCTGATCTCGCCATTGCCCTGGGCGGCATGGCCGTTGCCGGTAAAGAACAGGGCTCCGTTGACATTGACGGGAAGATAGAGCGTGGCGCCGCGGGTGAGCTCCTGGAGGTCGAAGTTGCCGCCATGCGTGGCGGTCGGCGGACCGGCGCCGAAGCGGCCGGCGCTCTGCGGCGGAGCGACGCCCATCTGGCCCATGAAGGGAGCGAGGGGCAGCTCGATCTTGCCCTCCTCGAAGATGCCCACCTCGCGCTCCATATCGATGCGCATGATCTTGCTCCACGGCCGGGGCACGAGATCGCCGAGGGGATGACTGCCCGCGCGGCTGGTGGAAATAGCGCCCCAGGGTGCGCGCAGGCGGACATCGTGGATCCGCACTTCGAGGGTGTCACCCGGCTCGGCGCCCTCGACGAAGACCGGTCCCGTGAGCAGCGCACCGCGCAGGCCGGTGGGGTCGTAGGGCGTCTTCTCCAGGATCTCGAGCATCTCCTGCACAATCGGCAGATCCTCGGAAATTTTATTGTCGGCAAAGAACTTTCGCGGGTTGGCCCGGTTGATGCCGAAGGGATTGGAGATATCGATCTTTACGACCTCACCGGGTTTGACGCGGATGACGGGTGCAATGTCGGACCCGTAGATGCCCCAACCGACGGTGTTCCATTTCGAGGGGACGTAGTGCTTGTACTTGGGCTCTGGATACGCGAGGAGCGGCGTGGCGAGCGCAAGGCAGCCGAGGAGAACTTTGGCGCGGCGGAGGGAGATCATGAGAGAGGTGAGGACGAGAAGCGGGAGATCGGTAAGCGGTGGAGAGCCGGGCGGCGACGGACTGCGACGCCCGGGAGATCTCAGAGGGCATCCATCTTGATGAAGGCAGGCTTCTTCGGATCGAAGTAGTTGCCCGGGAGATAGTACTTCGCCGCGAGCGGGCCCTTGTACCAGTAGGCGGTCTTGTCGCTGATGAAAATATACTTGGGGATGGTGGTATGCATCAGCTGGCCGGTGGTATTGGCACGCGTGATATTGAAATCGGTCGCGAGGCAGCCGAGGGAGTAGGCCATGAAGAAATCGAGGCCGGCCTTCTCCTTGTAGAAATCGACGAGCTCAAGGCACGAGAGGCGCATGACGACATCGAGGACATCGGCAGTGCCGAAGGTGATGTAGTGCGTGGCATTCTCGGCGCGAACGCCCGCGAGCGTCTTGCCCTTGTGCACGACGAACTGGAGATAGGCGGTGAGCGGAACTTCCATGCCGAAGTAGTTCACCTTGCCGTTGGCTCCGGTGGCCTTGCCGCCGCCCGTCAGAAACATCGCGCCGGGCACATGCACCGGGAAATAGATCGAGGCGCCCTTGCCCAGGTCGGGGCAATCGAGGGAACCGCCGTGGACTTTCGAGGGGCGATTGGCGATAAAGGAGCCCATCTCCTCGGACGGTGTGACGCCCATCTCGCCCAAGTAGGGCCAGAAGGGAATCTCGATCCGGTCGTTGAAGAGCACTTTCTGCTTGGCCCGATCGAGCTTGTAGATGCGGGCGGTCGGCTTCTGGACGATCGTGGCGAGGGGATGGCCCATGTTGGTGATCGTACGGTTGATCGCGAAGTCGGATTGCACCGCGAGATCGACCACGCGCACCTCGAGGATATCGCCCGGCTCGGCGCCATCGATATAGACCGGACCGGTAAGGAGGCGGCCGACGCGGCCGCTACGCGCCACCAGTTCTCCGGAAGGCGGCATGCCGAGCGCCGCGATCGTCTCCTTGATAAACGGAGTCTCCAGGGAGATTCCTCCGGAGGAGATGAGTTTCTTATAGTCGTCCTGGTTGAGCTCGGTGGAGTTGATCGTGTCGATCTTTACGGTCTGACCCGATTTGATTTTGACGGCGGGGACGCTGGCCGGCGAGTAGATGCCCTGGACGATGTTTTTAGGGGCGGGGGGTATATAGGCATCGAAGGCTGGCTGGGCGCGGAGGACCGCGGTCAGCGCGGTGGAGGCGAGCGCCAAGCGAAGGAGGCTGAGAGAGTTCATGTTAAATTGATTGGCCGGACGGAGATTAATATTTGGTCGGGATGATGGCTTTGTACCAATAGTCCGATTGTTGCTTGAAAATGTGCTTCGGGACGTAGCAGTGGACCATCTGCGAAGGCAGCAGCGCGCGCGTGACCGTGAAGTCGACGGTCGTGCTGGTGAGCGCGTAGGCGTCGTAGAAATCGAGCTTCGCCTTCTCCTGGAAAAACTCGACGGTCTGCAGCGTCGCCTGCCGCATGCACTCGTCGAGCGAGTCGTGAATGCCCATGAACACATAGTGCGTAGGCGTCTCGACGCGCGGCATCTTCAGCGGCGGGCCGCCCTTGTGGACGATGAATTGGAAATAGCCGGTGAGGCTGACCTCGAGCGAGGGATTGGTGATCTCGCCATTGCCCTGGAGCGCGTGGCCGTTGCCGGTGAAAAACAGGCCACCCTCGACATTGACGGGCAGGAACAGCGTGCCGCCACGGCTCAGTTCCTGAAGATCGAAATTACCGCCGTGCAGAGGGGTCGGCGGTCCGGCACCGAAAGCACCCGAGGCTGCGGAGGGCGCGACGCCCATCTGGCCCATGAAGGGGGAGAGCGGCAACTCGATCTCGCCGGGCTTGAAGACCGCCACGTTCTTTTTGAAATCGAGGTCGAACTTCTTCGACCACGGGCGCGGAACGAGATCGGCGAGCGGATGGCCGGAGCCAGGATTCGTCGAGTTCACGCCGTAGGGCGCGCGAAAGCGGATGTCCAGCACGCGAACCTCCAGCGTATCGCCGGGTGCGGCACCCTCGACGTATACCGGGCCGGTGAGCAGTGCGCCGCGCAACCCGCTCGGGTGCATCGGCGTCTTCGCGATGATCTCGAGTATGTCCTGCAC
>JAZKEV010000629.1:6891-11935 GCA_040386765.1 Verrucomicrobiota bacterium
GCACGACCGGCAGATCCAAGGGGATCTTGTTATCGGCCAGGAATTTTTTCGGGTCTCCGCGGTTGAGGCCCGAGGGATTGGCGATGTCGATCTTCACGACTTCGCCGCTCTTGACCTTCACGACGGGCTTGTACTCGGCGGAATAGATACCCCACGTGACGGTGTTCCATTTAGAGGGGACGTAGTGATCGAATTTGACTTCTTCACCGGCGAACGAGGTGCCGCCGATGGCGAGACCGACCGATAATAATAGAGAGTTGCGTAGCATGTGATGATTGAGATTGAGCAAGCCGTTTAATATTTGGTGGGGAGGACGTCGTGCCAGTAGAGCGTTTATTCCTTGAGGATGTGGCGGGGGATGAAGCAGTGGAGCGAGTGAAGCTCGGTGTGCAGTCGAGGGGCGGAGCGGAGGAGGCGAGCAGCCCGGCAGGGGCTGCGCTATTTGATCGCAGCCAGCGATTTCTTAGGCTGGTACCAGTACGTGTTCTTGTCCGAGAGAAAGTAGCTCTTCGGAATCATCACGTGGATCATCTGGCCCGGCTTGAGGGCACGGGTGATGCAGAAATCGGCGCCGAGACTGAGGAAGGAGTAGCTGGTAAAGAAATCCATGCCCTCCTTCTCCTTGAGGAAATCCTGCGCCTCGATGGTTGCGGCGCGCATGGCGCCATCGAGTTCGTCGTGGACTCCAATGGTGATATAATGTGTCGGCGTCTCGATGCGCGGCACCTTCAGCTTTCGTCCCTTGTGGAGGATGAACTGAAGGACGCCCTCGATATTGCACTCGATCGTGGCGCCGGTGACTTCGCCGTTGCCCTGCAGTGCGTGCGGATCGCCCGTGGTGAAGATGCCACCCTTGACGTGGACCGGGAGATAGAGCGTGCAGCCCACGGTGATCTCGCGGAGGTCGAAATTTCCGCCGTGCACCATCGTCGGCGGACCGGAGGGAATCTTGCCCATCGCAGGCGGCGGCGCGACGCCCATCTGGCCGAGGTGCGGCATCAGCGGCATCTCGATCTTGGGCGAGAAGAGCGCACGATTGCGGGCCGGATCGATGCGGAAGACCTTTTGCCAGGGGCGGGGCACCAGATCGGTGAGCGGGCCGGTGGTCAGCGTGCCGTTGACGCCGTAGTCAGCGCGAAACTTCAGCGAGTGCACGCGCACCTCCAGCATGTCGCCGGGCTCGGCACCCTCGACGGCAATGGGGCCGGTGAGCGGGCCGCGCAGCGCGAGGCCGCGCTTCACGGCCTCGGCCTTCATCGCGACGATGTCCTTCACGGCCTCGTTTTCGAGCGAGATGCCGTGCTCCTTGAAGAACGGCACCGGGTCCTCGGGTAGACCGAAGAGCGACACCGTGTCGACACGCACGCGCTCGCCTGACTTGATCGTGAGAACGGGCGGAGTTTCGGCGCTGTAGTAGCCGAACACCGCGGTATCGATCGTCACCCGCAGGTGGTGGTCGTAAGCCTCAGCCGCGGCCAGCGAAGAGGCGACCAGTGCGAGGAGGAGGAGACAGGTCGAGCGCATGGGTGGAAGGATCAGAACTTGTAGGTGAAGGTGACCTGTGCAGTGCGCTCTGCAGCGGGCAGCACAATGATCTCACCCAGGCTATCGACGCTGTTGGGCGTGAAGTACTTCTTACCGGCGATGTTGTTCATCGTCAGCCGGACGGCCCACTTCTTCTGGTCGTACACGAGGGAGCCGCCGAAGAGCAGCGCATCGGGGAGCGTGACGAGCTTGATGCGGCCGGTCGGGACACTGGCCTGATAGTTGGTCGACAGGTTGATGCCGAAACCGCTCGTGAAGAGATACGTCACGTTCAGGTTGACGACCTTGTCGGGATAGCCCGAACGCTCGGCATACTGGCCCTCGGCGCCCAGGTTGGTCTGGAGCTTGCCGGCGTAGTAGAGCCAAGGCTCCGTGATACCAAAGAAGGCCGGGTTGACGGCGACCGTCGCCACGCGCAGGGGCGAGTAAACGGTCTTCTGCCAGGTGGCGCCGGCGGTGATGCTGAGGTGCCGGTTGTAGATGTAACGCGTTTCAAACTCGATGCCGCGCGCGAGTGTGGAAAGCACCTGGCCGGTGTCGGCCGAGAACGAGGTGCGCGTCTGGCGGTAGCCGGCGACGCTGGCGAAGAGCTTGTTATTGAGCAGGGAGGTCTTCACGCCGACCTCGCGCATCTCGGCGCCGTTGAGCGCGACGGGCACGACCGCCACGCCGATGCCGCCATCGATACCGATGATGAGCGTCTCCTGCTTGGCGTAGGTCGCGTAGGGGCGGACGCCCTTTGCGATTTCGTATGAACCGCTGACGGACCAAGAGAAGCCCTCCTCGGTGTTGGAGGCGGACTGGCCGGGCGTCGTCAGCACGTGCATTGGAATCCTGGAATCCATGGCGACGATGTCCTGCCGGAGGCCGAAGACGAAATTGGCCTTCTCATGCACGGTGAAGTCGCTCACGAGACCGAGGCCGAGATTCTCGTAGGAGCTCTTGAGGCCGGTATTCCACGGAGCGAGGTCCGGCTCGAAAAGCGGGAGCGCGAACATCTCGTAGCCGGCTACCGTGGTCATATCGGGCCGGGTATCGATGTCGCTGTACTGCGGGCCCGAGACATTGTAGGTGTCGTACGCGCGCCAGCTCAGCGCCAGGCTGTTGGCGACGCGCAACCAGCGGGTCCATTCCTGAGGCTCCTGTTCGAGAACGATTTTGTTTTCAAAGACGAAGGACGCGGTATCCTGGGCGAAGGGGGAGGCGCGACTCCACTTGTAGCGATGGAGATACTCCGCATATACTTTGTTGCTGAGGGTGAGATCGGGGGTGATCTGGCCGATGAGATCGAAGTAGCCGAGGTAGATGTTGGCCTGACCGCCGTCGCCGGGCGACTGGGTGTTGGCGTGACGGCTGACCTTCACGGTCTGAATCGTGGCGGGATCGACGAGGAAGTTGGGATTCAAGCGCGAGAGCACGGTCGCGGCGGGCGTGCCCGGGGCGAAGGTGAGGACGAGCGGTCCGACGGCGTTGACTTCGCCCGTCGAGACGAGGCCATCGCCATCGGTGTCGAGCTTCCGGAGCGGACGGCCGGTCTTGTACTCGCCCGTGTTGATCATGTTCTGATCGAAGCGCGTCCAGCCGGCGACCTCGGTGCCCGCCCAGTACTGATACATCTGGCCAAACTCGGTGCGCCAGCGGTCGTTCAGGCGGAAGTCGAAGGAGGACTGAATGATGGCCTGATGGAAGAAAGAGTCGTCGTAGTAGGTGTCGTTGTTCTCGCCGTTGAGATAGATATAGTAGCCACCAGGACGGCCGAAGAGCTTGGAGGGCCCGCCGACTTCGAAACTGCCCGCGACCTTGTTATACGAGCCGAAGGTGGTCGTGGCTTTGCCGGTGGGACGATCGAGATATTTGCCGGTGCTGGCGCGCGCGGACTTGGGGACGAAGTTGGTGTAGCCGCCCACCTTGCCAGGGCCGTAGATCGGGGACGGGGGGCCGCGCACCACATCGAGCCGGCTCATCGCGCTGATCGGCGAGGGGAAGATCTGGGTATTCTCCAGGCGCTTCATCGCGCGGAAGTACGTGTCGCTGGGAATACCGCGGATATTCACGTTGCCGTTGATGCCGAAGATCGAGGTCGTGAAGGTGCTCGGCACGAGCTTGGTTACGTCGAGCGCGGTCTCGATGCCGTAGGCGAGCATGAGATCGTCGCTCAAGGTGGTGACCGCACGCGGCGTCTCCATGAGCGATTTCTTGAGGCCGAAGATCGAGTCGACCGGTTCGGTCGGCATCAGCCCGATCGGGTCGTCGGTCTTTCCTCCGGTGACGAAACGCTCGAGCTGAACGATCGGTTCGTTCGAGGCGTTTTGTTGGGCAAAGGCGTAGCCGACGGCGCTCAGACTGAAGGCGAGCGCCACGGCCGCGCGGATAAGCGCGGAATAATTAACTAACATACGAGGTGCGGTGTGTCTTGGTCTTGGTTTCGGTCGGAAGGGGAGTGGGAACTGGATACCCGTCACCGGGCGCTGCCGGCTACTTGGCGAGGGCGAGCGATTTCGGCTGGTACCAGAAAGTGTTTTTGTCCGAGAGGAAGTAGCTCTTTGGAATCATCACGTGGATCATCTGGCCGGGCTTGAGCGCGCGGGAGATGCAGAAGTCGGCGCCGAGGCTGAGGAAGGAATAGCTGGTGAAGAAATCC
Organism: Verrucomicrobiota bacterium; assembly: GCA_040386765.1. GTDB lineage: Bacteria > Verrucomicrobiota > Verrucomicrobiia > Opitutales > Opitutaceae > ER46. Next base: position 11,078 of record JAZKEV010000629.1, read on the forward strand.
ATGCCCTCCTTGTCCTTGAGAAAGGCCTGGGCCTCGATGGTCGCGGCGCGCATGGCACCATCGAGCTGGTCATGAATGCCGATGGTAATGTAGTGTGTCGGGGTCTCGATACGCGGCACTTTGAGATTCTTCCCCTTGTGCACGATGAACTGGAGAACGGACTCGATATTGCACTCGATCGTATTGCCGGTGACCTCGCCGTTGCCCTGCAGGGCGTGCGGATCGCCCGTGGTAAAGATGCCGCCTTTGACAAGAACAGGCAGGTAGAGCGACGTGCCGACGGTGATCTCGCGGAGATCGAAATTTCCCCCGTGCACCATCGTGGGCGGACCCGAGGGCAGCTGGCCCATCGAGGCCGGCGGCGCGACGCCCATCTGGCCGAGGTGCGGCATCAGCGGCATCTCGATCGTAGGAGAGAAGAGAGCGCGATTGCGCTCGGGATCGATGCGATAGAGTTTCGACCAGGGACGCGGCGTGATATCGGCGAGGGGGCCGGTGCCGCCGGGACGCGCACCATTCACGCCGTAGTTGGCCCGGAATTTCAAAGCGAGCACGCGCACCTCGAGCATGTCGCCCGGCTCCGCTCCCTCGACGGCGATGGGCCCGGTGAGCGGACCGCGCAGAGCGAGACCCTTGGCTTTGCCGTAGGCTTTCATCGCGAGGATGTCCTTCACCGCAGGATTATCCAACGGGATGCCGTGCTCGCGGTAGAACGGCTCGGGATCGTCGGGGATGCCCACGTCGCGTGCGAAGTGGTTGAGCGTCCCGAGCGGCACGACGCCGAGCGGCCGACCGCACTCGACGGCGACGGCCGCCACGGCACCCACCGTTCCGTCGCCGCCGCATGCCACCAGTCGG